>DAHVAK010000043.1 GCA_027314665.1 Spirochaetales bacterium | reverse complement strand
GGGGTCGTCCCCCAGTGGCCAAGGAGGCGGGGCTTCACGTGCTCCTTCGCGAGAGGCTGCTTGAGGAGCGGGTTGTCGTAGAGGTAGATCTGTCCGACCGACAGGTAGTTGGCGGCGCGCCAGTAGGCGTTGATGAGCGAGAGCTCCTCCTCGCTGAGAGGAGCTGCCCCCGGGACGCGCGCGTCCGCATTCGACTTCATGGCGACCTCCTGTTTCCAGCACCGGACTATCGTACGCCCCCATGTGGGGTTTGTCCACGAAACGGGACCACGTACCCCGCAAGCACGCCCAACCGGGAGGTGGATATGGTGCAACACGATCGGCGGCGGCGCGCCAGGACCGCCCGCTGCAGCTCCACCGATGGGTGCTCTCGCCGCGGCTTCCGTCGCTTCGAGATCCACGCGAACGCTTTTCGCCGTCTCTTCGAAACCGACGTCGGTCCACAAGTCCCCGATCAACAGCCACGCATCCTCGACCCGCGCGCTACGGGCCAAAATCTGTAGACTCTCTTCTCCTGCGCTTAGCGAGGTCCGGTAGCGGTGCCCCGATCCGAATCGCGGGCGGGGAGTCGCCTCCTCGCCCGAAAGGCACAAGGCGAGGAGGATCAGACTGGCTGCGACGAGTGCAAGACTGCCCCGCGGCCTTGGGCGTCCATCGAGATTCCCGCTATCTACCCTCGCGTAGACCTCCGACGGTCACATTCTCTCTGCCTGTCGTTCTGTGTCCGTCTCGGGACTGTTCGCAGAGGCGTGCCCGAGGGGTCTATTCTTCGGTTTCCGTGTATGGTTGCCGTTGTAAGAGGTCGTGCCTTCGCGGGGTTGCAGAATGGCGAGCTTGAAGCTCTCTTTTCTTGGAGATCCCGTCGTGACGCTGGATGACAATGCCGTTCAGCTGCGGCCGAGAAAAGTCCTTGCGCTCCTTGCCTATCTCGCCGTCACACTCCATCGACATACCCGAGACGCGCTTGCGGATCTCCTCTATCCCCGCCAGGGGCGCAGTCGCGCCCGCGCAGGGATCCGACAGTGCCTGTCGATTCTCCGCGGCTCACTGGGCAGGGAGTGGATCCGAACGGAGGGGGAGGCGGTCAGGCTCGATGCGGGCGGGGCTCTCTGGGTCGACGTCGCGGAAGTCAGGAGTCCGTCGCGCAGGGGACGAGAGGGAGGACGACGCCGGCCGGGCTCGACAAACGCTTGAGCAGATCGACCGGCTCTTCCGCGGACGTCCTCGAGAGGTTGACCGCTCTCCATCTTGACGTACGGGAGTGCCGAGAGGCCCAAGACTCCGCGCCGCGCGATCGAATGGAGCTACGAGTTGCTCAGTCCCTCGCAGCAGGCGCTTTTCCGGCGGCTCGCCGTCTTTAGGGGCGGCTTCTCGATGGAAGGGGCCGAGGTTGTCTGCCGGATGGAAAGGGGCGAAGCCATCCTTGCAGGGCTTGAATCGCTCGTGGAGAAGAACCTCCTGAGTCAGGGGCCTTCGGAAGGCGAGCCCTGGTGTCTCATGCTTGAGACCATCCGAGCGTTCGCGAACGAGCGCCTCGAGAAGGGCGGCGAGGCTGAAGGCATCCGCCTCCGGCATGCACGGCACTATCTCGAGATGGCGGAGCTGGCCGAGCCGGAGCTGGACCGGTCGGCGGGGGTGGGCTGGATCAAGCGACTGGAACAGGAATACGGCAACTTCCGCGCGGCACTCGCCTGGTCAACCGAGCACACCGTCGAAATTGCCCTGCGGATCTCCGGGGCCCTGGAGCGCTTCTTCACTAATCAGGGCCACTCGCGCGATGAGCGCGAGTGGCTGGAAGGGGCGCTTGCCAGGAGCGAGAGCGCTCCGGGCGGGGAGCTGGACCGATGGCGCGCGAAGGCGTTCGCCGCGCTCAGCGTTGCCACCATGAGCCCGTGGAGAGCCGCATCGTCGAGCATCGCTGCCAGTGAGGAAAGCCTCGCGCTGTGGCGCAAGGTGCAGGACAAGCGCGGGCTGGGGCACGCGCTTCTCCACGCGGCCTTGGCGCGAAGCTCCACAGCCAGCGCTCCCGGAGTGATTCTCGCGCTTCTCGAGGAAAGCACCTCTCTGCTGCGCTCAATTGACGACCCGATGGGCCTGGCACACGCTCTGTACTGGCTGGCCTACTTCACCTGCGTTCAGGGCGATCTCGAGAAGGCGAAACGGATAGCCGAAGAGGACCGCGAGGTTGCGCGGCGGGCGGGCGATCTCTGTCGTTTCGGAGCTGCGCCTGGACTCCTTGGTCTGATCGCCGCCGAGGAGGGTGACTTTGCGCGGGCCCAATCCCTGGCGGAAGAGAGCCTGGCGCTCCTCAGAGCGGCGAAGGACAACCACGGGATTTCCTACCAGCTGTGCAGCCTTGGGGCGATTGCGCTCCTGCGAGGCAACCACGTGCAAGCGCACTCCCACCATGACGAGGTTTATTCGGAAGGCTACACGGCCTCGGCCTATCCGCCGGTCGTCCGGAAGACGTGCACCGGATTCGTTTCTCTGTACAAGGGCTTTCTCGATCACGCCCTTGCGTCCTTCCGCGAGGCGATGGTCCTGCTTCAAGCGCTGGATTCTCCTTGGGCGCAGCAATGTCTCTGCGCGTGCCTCGCCGGAGCCGCAGGGATCGGAGCGCTCACCGGCCGCGCGGAGCAGGCGGCCCACATCTTGGGTGGCGTGGAAGCCTTCATTCGAGCGCCCTATCCGCGACTTCCCTGGGGCCACGACCTCAGCATTACCTCGACGCTGATCCGGATCCAGGGCGACTGAGATCGGGCGCATGATTTGCTTCTGAATCAACAACGAGCTCCGACATGGGAGAGAGCAGCTTTCAGCGCTCCTTGCCGTTTTCGCGGGAAGGATGTATGATGCGGCCAATCCCTTTATAAAAACTCTGCCACCTGTGCTGATCAGGATTTTGGAGGCAGTATGGCCTTTCTGGGGTGGACATCCGATCTCAGCGTCGGTATTGGCGAGATCGACGCACAGCACCAGCAGCTCGTCTCTCTCCTGAACGAGCTCCACGCCGCGATGAAGCAGGGCCACGGAAGCGAGTCCCTTGTGGAGATCTTCAGCAAGCTCGTGGACTACACGCGCTATCACTTCGGCACCGAGGAGAGGCTCTTCGATCAGTATCACTATCCCCGGGCGGTCGAGCACAAGGAGCAGCACGACCTGCTCACGAAGCAGGTCCTCGAGCTGCGGGCGCAGCTCAAGGGCGGACAGCTGCTTGTGAGCATCAAGACCCTCGATTTCCTGAAGGGCTGGGTGACGAATCACATCATGAAGACGGACAAGTACTACACCGAGTTCTTTCACTCGGTAGGCGTGCGGTAACGCGACCGAGGCGGCGGACCAATGAAGACCCGGCCCGAGGCCGGACCGGGTTGCTTCGGGCTCAGTTCGCCATGCGGGTCCACTTTATGTAGTAGTCGGTCCCGTTGACCTGTACCTCGCCCTTGTAGAGATCGTCGACGGAGGTTACCCTACCCAACTGCCAGGGGTCTTGGGTGTAGGTCGTCTCGTTCATGTTCGAGCGCGTGGAATCCTGGGGGAGAAAGAAGACTTGGGCGCCGAGGGCAAGCTGCGCCTGGACGGTCTTGTGGGTCGGGGTGACGTAGTTCGCCCAATACTCCTTCCCATCCTCGACGCGAATGACCTGGGCCTGATTCTTCGTAGCGGCGGAAGCGGGGGTGATTACCTTCACGACCCAATAGGTCCCATCGGTCGGGCTCGCATTTCTCGAGGCCAGTACGTCGCCCGACGGAAAGCCGATAGGCGCAGCCGCCGACGCTGCGGCGCCGGCGTTCCCGGAAGCAACCGATCCCAGCACATTGCCCACGCCGGATGGCAGGGAGGAGCAGGAACCCAAAAGAACAACAGTAGCGATGACTGCAGACCAACCAAGAAGTGCTTTCATTGGCAACCTCCGACAGATCTTATGCTGCATGCCCTTGCGTTCTGAGGCGTTCCGAATTCTGGTTATATCTTATTCATTCTGTCAAGTTGAAACTTTTTGCGGAGGCGCACGATAAGGCGGCCGATCGCTTCCGCCCTCCCTGGTGCGGGCGGAAGCAGAATGGACCCCCACGGGGCAGGAAGCGGCGGAATCGAGCTCCGTTTTCTCTTGACATTCGGTTCGCACGCTAGTATCGTATAGCAATCGATTGCGCAATCGATTATTACCGCAAAGGAGGCGTTCATGGCCGTTCGGGCTCCCCTGTTCGGTCGGGTCTTTGCGATTGCTCTTCCCCTCATGCTTCAGCAGCTCGTCTTTCAGATCCAGGGTCTCATCAACCAAGCCTTCTTGGGCAATCTGAACCCGCTCTACCTCTCCGTCGTAGCCAACTGCACCTTTCCCTTCTTCGCCACCGCGACCCTGCTCTGGGCCTTGGGCACGGGGGTCACGATCCTCGTCAGCCAGAACCGAGGGGCCGGGCGAAACGACGAGGCGCTCCGCTCGGTCGAGGGGAGCCTCCTGCCCCTCGCGCTGCTCGGGGTCCTCTTCTTCGTGGTGTGGTTCCTCTTTCCCTCGCCCCTGCTGTCGCTCCTCGGGGTGCGGGGCGTCGTCCTTGCCGACGGCATCCCGTTCACCCGCATCCTGTCGTTCCTCTTCCTGTTGATCGGGCTCGAGGCGGGGGCGGGCGGCTTCCTGCAGGGCA
>DAHVAK010000036.1 GCA_027314665.1 Spirochaetales bacterium | reverse complement strand
CGCCGAAAATGCTCGTCTTCATCGTCTTGATCGGATCGCGCTGGTAGTGCGGCGGGCTTGCCGGGCAGGCGAGGTTGTAGATCGCAGCGACCTCGTGATCGTAGGGCTCGGTGACATCCCCCCCGACTAAGCTGAACCGTGAATCGGCCAGGAGCTCCTCGATGTTCCGCCGCGAGCCGGTCTGGAGGTTGTCGAGGCAGATCACCCGCTCGCCCTCGGCAAGAAGGCGCTTGCACAGGTGGCGTCCGACGAACCCCGCGCCGCCGGTGACGAGGACGGGCTTCGCTCCATCGCTCATGAGGCTGCCAACCACGTCCGTGCAGCATCAACGAGCCCGCCGTAGACGCTCTCGGATTCGTCGACAACCTTGCGGATCTCCGGGTAGCGCGGATCTAGATACTCTTGCGCGAGCAGATTGCGCAGGCGAGTGAATCGGGCGAGCGCGGCGGCGACGGACTCGAACTGCGAGACCGCGGAAAGAGAGACAAGCGCCTCGCGATAGGTCTGCGGCATGGGAAGCCCCGAAGAGGCGAGCACGATTTTTGCAATGTCGACCGACGCGTTTACCAGGTTCTCGACCCAGCGCTCGACATCGCGCCTGAGACTTCCCTCCTTGAGGTAGGAGCTGGAGGAGAGCGCGGTAAACGTACTCCGCTCGCTCAGCTCTCCTGCAAGGAAATCGAGAATCCGGAGAACTCGGGCTCGATCTATCTCCGAGAGCGAGCGGGACCTATCGCGAATCTGAACGAACTCGTCGATGAAGGTGCGAAAGTCCTCGGCGACGGTCGTCACGGCCGCGGAAAAACGCCCCATGATTGCCGAATCCCGCATCACGCAGGGTCTCCCCTCAAGCACGACCGCTGCCGCGAGCGTCGCCGGCGCGCGGTTGAGCACGACAAAGTCCACCTCTCTCTTGAGCCTTCGTTCCAGATCACCCCAGATCTCATTCTCGGATGAATAGCGCGCATCCTCCGCCTCAACCTCGAGGGGCGTGCGTCCGGTGGCATCCGGATTCGCGCGAAAATACACCGCGACGTCAATGTCGCTCTCCTCGGTCATGCGTTCCTTCGCCGCAGAACCGAAGAGGTAAACGGCCACCGCCTCGGGCCGTTCCGCGAGCACGTCGCGGATCGTAGCCTGCATCTCCTCCGCGGACGTTGCGGCTTCCATCAGGTTCCCATCCCGTAGTACTCGAAGCCCGCCGCCTCGACCTCGCGGCGGTCGAACATGTTCCGCCCGTCGAGAAGGATCGGCAGGGCCATCTCCGCCCGCAGCCGGGCAAGGTCGATCCGCCTGAACTCCTCCCACTCGGTGAGGAGGATGAGGGCATCCGCGTCGCGCGCGGAGGCGTAGGCGTCGTTGGTGTAGCGGACCTGGTCGGACTCCGGGAAGAGCTGCTGGAAGTTCTCGGCGGCCTTGGGATCGACGAGGGTGAGCCGCGCGCCGCTCTCCTTGAGAAAGCGCACCACCTCGATGGCCGGGGACTCCCGGATGTCGTCGGTGTTCGGCTTGAAGGCGAGCCCCCACACCGCTATCCGCTTGTCCTTGTTGATCCACAGGACCTCTTCGACGAGCTCGCAGAAGCGGTTTCGCTGCTTGCCGTTGATCGCCTCCACCTCGCGCAGCAGCGCAAAGTCCGCCCCGTGCTCCTCGGCGATCCGGATGAAGGCCTTCACGTCCTTCGGGAAGCAGGAGCCCCCGTAGCCGATCCCCGCGTTCAGGAACTGGGTGCCGATCCGGTTGTCGAGCCCGATCCCGCGGACCACGTTCTTGACGCTCGCATTGGTCTTCGAGCAGAGGTCGGCAAGCATGTTGGCGTAGGAGATCTTCATCGCCAGGAAGGAGTTGGCGGCGTGCTTGATGAGCTCCGCCTCCGCCGGGTTCGTGAAGATGATCTCCCGCCCGTTCGCGAGGAGCGGCCCATAGAGCTCCCGGAAGGTCGCCCTATCCTCGTCGCCTTCCACCCCGACGATGATCCGGTCGGGGTTCATGAAGTCCTCGAGGGCCGAGCCCTCGCGCAGGAACTCCGGATTCGAGCAGACCCGCACGCGGGCCCCGCTTTTCTTGTAGCGGTGCACGGTCTTGCGGATCCACTCGTTGGTGTTCACCGGCACGGTCGATTTCTCGACGATGGTCTTCGGCGAGCTCATCGACTGGGCGATCTCGCGCGCCGCCCCCTCGATCTGGGAGAGATCGGCGCTCCCGTCGTCCGATTGGGGGGTTCCGACGCACAGGAAGATCACCTCGGCGTGGGCGACCCCCTCTCGCACCTCGGAGGCGAAGCGCAACCGTCCGCTCGCCTGGTGCTTGCGGACAAGCTCGTCGAGCCCGGGCTCGTAGATGGGCACCTCGCCGCGGCGGAGCATGGCGAGCTTGGCGGGAATCTTCTCCACGCAGAGCACCTCGTGCCCGAACTCGGCGAAGCAGGCTGCGGTGACGAGCCCCACATAGCCCGCGCCGACGATGGATACCTTCATCGCCGCCATCCCGGCGAATTGACGGAGCCTTCGTTGTGAATCAGAATGCAGCCCATATGCCTCACCGCTATCACGGAAGAATCATCCTCGCATCGATGACAATCCTGCTCTCGCTCGCCGCCGCGAGCCTTGCCGCAGCCCCGGCGGGCGCCGACTCGGTGCCGGCGGTCGGAAAGCGCCCGGTCATCCTCTTTTGGACCGACAAGCCCGCGCTCGTGCCGCACGCCACCTACCTCACGCCGAGCATCACCCTCTCGCCGCCCGCTTCGGGCGACCCGCTCTCTCAAGGACGCCTTCTGTCCGAGGGGGTGATGCCCCTGAAGTGGTGTCCCGGACAGTCCCTCGCGGGCGAGTCGGACGCGCAGATCCTCGCGACCTGGGCGAAGATTGCGCGCGAGGGCTACGTGGGTCTCGGGATCGACGAGCTCGGAGGCCTAAACCACGCGCGGACCGTCCGCTTCGCGCGGCTCCTCACGCGCTTCCACGAGGAGCACCCGAACGTCTACCTCGCGGTGTGGAGCGCGGGGATCATCGACCCCGTCCTTGCCCGCGCCTACAAGAGCTCGGTCAACCTGGTGATGATCGAGGCCTACGGGCCCTGGGGCCTGCATCAGTGGGAGCGCTTCGCGGTGCGGCTCACCGAGGCCCGCCTCTTCGGGATCGTCCACAAGTGCATCTTCGGGATCGGGATCGACGATGCCGCCCCCCCGGATGTCTTGAAGTCTTGGGGCAAGTGGGCGAACGATCCGCGCGACCTCGAGGCGCAGCTTCGCTGGATCGCGAAGCACGCCTCCGACATGCCCGGGGTGGGCTTCTTCGCCGCCGACGCAAGCGACCGGATGCTCACGGTTGCCGACGCGCTCGCCCACCGCTATTTTTCCGCGCGATAGGCTGACGCCGGCAAGGGCCGGCGGCGTTAGGCCCGGCCTTCGATGATGCCCTGCTTCACCCGAACCAGCTCGCTTCCCATCCGCCCCATGATGAGCCCGTAAAGCTCGGCGATCTGCTCAGGCAGATAGTCATGGACGATTCGATTCCGAATGTCCCGCATTTCGATCCAAAGATCGAGCGAGCTGACTCTGCCCAGCTTCTCCATGCGAAGCAGTAGGTCGCGAAGGGTTTCCGAAGCCATCCCCTCGGCGAATCGTTCGTAGGTCCTGAAGTATCTCAAACAGACCTCGACGCCCCGGACGAAGCGGTCACAGAGGGCGTCGTAGGGCTCCCGTTCCTTTGGGGAGTAGGTGCGCGCCGGATCAAAGGGCGCTACGGTGGCAAGCGAGGCTTCCACAAGCCCTATCGCCGCAAGCGCCCTCGATTCCGCTTGTTCCAGAAGGACCGAAAGGTCCGTCATGGCTCGAGCCTTACCT
>DAHVAK010000035.1 GCA_027314665.1 Spirochaetales bacterium | reverse complement strand
GAGATGCTGAAGGGCGGCGTCATCATGGACGTTACGAACGCCGAGCAGGCGGCGATTGCCGAAGAGGCGGGAGCCGCTTCTGTCATGGCGCACGAGCGCGTTCCTGCCGACATCCGCGCTCAGGGCGGGGTCGCTCGGATGTCCGACCCCAAGATCATCAAGGAAATCCAGTCCGCCGTGAGCATTCCGGTGATGGCGAAGTGTCGCATCGGCCACTTCGTCGAGGCCCAGATCCTCGAGGCCCTGGAAATCGACTTCATCGACGAGAGCGAGGTCTTGACTCCCGCCGACGAGGCCTATCACGTCGACAAGCATCTCTTCAAGACCCCCTTCGTTTGCGGCTGCCGCGATCTCGGCGAAGCCCTTCGAAGGATCGGCGAGGGCGCCGCGATGATTCGCACCAAGGGCGAGGCGGGCACTGGCAACATCGTCGAGGCAGTGCGCCACATGCGCGCGGTTCTCGACGGGATTCGACGGTTGAAGGCCCTTCCCCACGAGGAGCTGATGACCGAGGCCAAGAACCTCGGGGCTCCCTACGAGCTCGTCGTTGAGGTTGCGCGGATCGGCAAGCTCCCGGTTCCCAATTTCTCCGCAGGCGGCGTGGCGACTCCCGCCGACGCGGCTCTCATGCGCCAGCTTGGGGCGGAGTCGGTCTTCGTCGGCTCGGGGATCTTCAAGTCGGCCAACCCTCGCAAGCGCGCCAAGGCCATCGTAGAAGCCGTCACCTATTTCAACGACCCGGCGAAGCTCGCCGAGATTTCGATGGATCTCGGGGAGTCGATGCCCGGAATCGAGATGAGCGAGCTTCAGGGCGAGCAGCGCCTCGCGGTCCGCGGCTGGTAGCAGCCCTCTCCATGCACAGAATCGGCGTACTCGGTCTGCAGGGCGACTACGACAAGCATCGCGCGATGCTTGCGAGCCTCGGGGTGGAGGCGGAGGTGGTCGTCGACCCGTCGGGGATCGAGCGGATCGACGGTCTGGTCATCCCCGGGGGCGAGAGCACGACCATGGGGAAGCTGATGGTGAGCTATCGCCTTCTCGCCCCCCTGAAGCAAAGGATCGCCGAGGGAATGCCGGTCTTCGGCACCTGCGCCGGAATGATCCTTCTCGCCGAGCGGATCGAGGCAAGCGAGCAGCCGCGCATCGGACTTCTTGACGTCCAGGTGAGCAGGAATGCCTACGGGCGTCAGATCGCGAGCTTCGAGGCGGACATCCCGGTGGCCTTCGGCCCCGCTCCCGTGCGGGGGGTGTTCATTCGCGCTCCCATCATCACCGAGGTTGGCTCCAAGGTGGCCGTGCTCGCGGAGTTCGAGGGCCGACCCGTGCTCGTGCGCCAGGGAGCGATGCTCGCGAGCAGCTTTCATCCTGAACTGACAGAGGACACCCGCATTCATGAGTACTTTCTCTCGATGTTTGACAACTAACAGGTTGCTGACAAACTCAAAGGTAGTTGCCAAAACGGCGTTTTCACGAACCGGTCTCGGGCAAGAAACCGTAGAAAACGCCGTTTTGGCAGGGAGTCAATTGCGTTGTCAGCACCCTGATAGCAGGCCTACCCCCGCGCGGCTCGGCGCCCCCGCCTCCGGGCTTCGGAGCCCGCTCCGTAGCCGGGTCCTGATCGGCGCTTTGCTTCTATGCATCGCGCTTGCCCCTGCCTCCTTTGCGCAGAGCTCGCCGGCATCGACCACCCCCGAGGCCTTTCCCTACATGGTGAACCCAATCGAAGAGGCAGCGCTTACCCTCGGAGGGCTCGGGCTCACCGGACTGTCGATGGAGCTCCACAAGCACAAGCCGCCTGCGGACCTGCGGGGGCTGAACCCCTCGCAGATCCCCTTCTTCGACCGACTCTCTTCAGACAGCTACTCGCCCTGGATGACCTACGCGAGCGACGGATTCCTCGGGGCGAGCCTGCTCGTTCCCCTCGTCGACCTTCGCGGAATGAGCGCCGAGCAGATCGGAACGATCGGCGGGATCTACGGCGAGACCCTGCTCCTCGCCTACGGCGCGAAGGAGCTCGTGAAGGCGGTGGTCGTCCGCTACCGTCCCTACGCCTACAATCCCGCGACGCCGAAGGACCTACTGTCGAGCTCGGAGATCGAAGATTCCTTCCCGTCCGGACACACGGTGGGGGCCTTCGCCGCTGCGGCCTTTGCGGGCTTCACCTACGGCGAGCTCAACCCCAATTCGCCCTATCAGGGGGTGGTCTGGGTCACGGGGCTTGGACTCGCCGGCATCACCGCAGTCCTCAGGGTGGCCTCGGGAAACCACTTCCCCAGCGACGTCTTCGCGGGCGCCCTTCTCGGCGCGGCCTTCGGGATCTTCGTCCCCTGGCTGCACACCCAAATCCCGCCCCTGCGCTGAGCGCGTAGGCTCATCCCTCAAACTCGCGAAGGTCGAGGCGGGCCTCGCCACCCGGCATCGCCACCGCCGCCGCGTACTCGTCGGAGACCTCGAGCGGAGTCACCTGCCAGCGACCCGGCTCCCCGACGACGCGCGGCGCCGACACGAGCGTAAGCTCGCCGCCGCCGCTCGATCCTGCGCTCGAGAAGATGATCTCGCGCATGGGAAGGCTCAAACCGAGCCCCACCGCCTTCGCGAGGGCCTCCTTGCGCGTCCACAGCTCGAAGAAGCGCTTGCGCCGCGCGCGCGCCGTCATGCCGTTCATCTCGGCGAGCTCCGACGGCGACGCACACAGGGGGAGCACCGCATCGAGCTCCATGGGACGGATGAACTCGAGGTCGACCCCGATCTCCGAGGTAGACGAGAAGGCGATGAGCAGCAGATCCTCGGAGTGGGAAAGGCTGAAATGGAGCCTCGGGTGGGAGCCCTCTACCAGGGTCGGCTTTCCCGCAGGGGTCAGGGAAAGCTCGATTTCGGCGGGATCCTCGTCGAGATACCGCGACAGGAGGAGGCGAAGGATGGCCCGTCCGGTGACGAAGCGGATTCGCCCGCCGTCGCGCGTGAAGGCCGCGGCCCGCTCGCGCTCCTTGTCGGAGAGCAGCCGCTCGAGTCCCCTGCGGCTCGGGCGCTGCCCCGAGATCGCCGCCACCCAGATATGCACCTCGCCGCTTTCGATCTCCATGGTCGTCCCGCGCGCTGCTATCCTATCCGCCGCCGCGCGCTGCTGTCAATTCGTTCCCCTTGCTCGGCTCCCTCGATTGGGGTAGTCTGCAAGCGCTACGGAGCGCGTCGTACTCGGGAGGCCTGCGTGATCAATACGAATGTAGTTCAGATGCTGATACTCCTCCCGGCCGTCATCATCGGCTTCACCCTGCACGAGTTCGCCCACGCCTTTGTCGCGGTGCGCCTCGGCGACGAGACCCCGCGCCTGCAACATCGCTTGACCCTCAATCCCCTGTCACACGTGAGCATTCTGGGGCTGGTGCTCATCCTCTTCGTGGGCTTCGGGTGGGCGAAACCGGTGCAGTTCAATCCGGCCAACTTCAAGCATCCGAAGCGCGACGAGATCCTTGTCGCCCTCGCCGGACCGGCAACCAACTTCCTGCTCTGTCTGTTCTTTCTCTTCATCATAAAGCTCGTCACCCTCACGGGGCAGGCGCCCTTCGAGCAGTCACCTGCGGCAGGGCTCGCCTACCGGCTGCTCGTGACCGCCTCGTGGATCAATCTGCTCCTCGCCCTTTTCAACCTGCTCCCCATTCCCCCTCTCGACGGCTCGCACCTTCTTCTCCAGGCGATCCCCGACCGCTACGCGGCCTTCAAGGCGAATCTCGCCAAGTGGGGAGCCTACCTCTTCCTCTTCGTCATCGTCGTGGGGGTGGTCACGAAGTGGAACGTCTTTCCGATCGGCGACGTGACGAGCTGGTTCTTTCATCGAATCGCGGGACTCTTCTTTCCGTAGCGGCGCGCCGCTCACGGCGTCGAGCTGCCTCGCTTGGCGTTGCACAGTCCTGCCCCTGGGCGAGAGGGCTATGCGGAGTAGCGCCGCCGCTCGAAGAGGTAGTGGCTCGTCGAGCGGTTCTCGCCTCGATGCTTGCTGCGGCGCTTGAGCATCACCGCGATCTGGGAGACGAGGGCCGGATGGGGCGAGCCCTCGAAGTTCGCAGAGGTCACCACGGCAAGGGTAAGGGTGACGAGGGGCACCCGGACCCGCCGCCCGCTGCGGTCGGTGGAGGGGTACCAGCCGTTTGCCGCCTCCTCGGCGGAGAAGAAGCGCTGCCTTCGGAGGTCGAACTCGGCGCAGAGGGCCTGGAGGACGGCCTCCGAGGGGACGCCCTCCGCGATGATCGTGAAGTCGTCACCGCCGAGGTGGCCGAGCCGGGCCTCCGGCGAGATTCGCAGGAGAAAATCGCCAAGGAGCTGCGCCGCCGCCCGAATGATCTCGTCCCCGACCATGAAGCCGTAACGCTCGTTGAACTCCTTGAAGCGCGAGAGGTCCGCGTAGATGACCGAGTACTCCTGGAGGCGGAAGATCTCCTCGAGCCAGTGACTGATGATGATGTTGCCTGGCAGACGGGTAAGGGGATTGAGGGATGTCGCGATCTTGATCTCGACGTCCATGGCGGTGGCAAGGAGCTGCTTCATGGTGATCGTCCCGGCGAAGGCCCCGTCGGCACGGGTGACCACAATGGGATCGTAGAGGTCCGCCATGGGGCGACCCATCGCCAGGCGGCTCAGGGCCCGGATGTCGACGTTCTCGTCGACGGACAGGAAGTCTCTCTTTGCCGTCTCATCGATGAGACGGCGCTGATAGATCGCGTAGCCGTAACGCCCGCTCACGAGCGCGAAGAAGGCCTGACGGGTGATGAGCCCCTCGGCGCGATTCCCGTCGAGGAGGACGACGTGGTCGAGTGAGTGGTTGCGGCGAAAGCGGCTTTCGAGCGCCTCGCAGCTGGTGGTGGACTTCTGGAAGCCATCGGGGAAGGTTATCACCCGGCGGATCGAGATCTCCTCCAGGCCGAAGCGCTTGTGCTGGAAATCGTCGATCATGCGGCGGAGCTCCGTCGCCACATCCCTTGCCACGGGCCTGGGCTCCGGGTGGGGACGTCCGAGCAGAAAGCCCTGAGCGTAGCGCACCCCGAGCCGGAAGACAGCGAGAAGCTGGGCCGTGCTCTCGATCCCCTCGGCGATGAGGTCGCTCTCCACCGTCGTCGCGAGGGAGACCATCGCCCTCACGATGTTCTGCTTGTAGGCGTTCTGCTCAATCCCTTCCATGATCGAGCGATCGAGCTTGATGAAGTGCGGAGCCACCGTCACAAGGGTGCGCAGCCCGCTGTAGCCGGTGCCGAAGTCGTCGAGTGCGATCTGAAAACCCTGGTCGACGTAGTGGCGGACGAGACCTTCGAAGCGCTCGTGGTCGTTGACGGTCTCGGTCTCGGTGATCTCGATGATGATCCGCCCGATGTCGACCCCGAGCTTGCCGATCGTCCGCAGGGTCACTCCCCCTTCGAAGCGAGGATCGCTGAAGATCTCGGGGCTCACGTTCAGCGAGAAGCGGGCGGAGGGCACGCTCGCGGCCACCTCGGCCACCCGCTCCAGACAGGCCTTGCGACAGGCGTACTCCAGCTCCCAAGCGAGGCCCCAGCTACGCGCGCTTTGAAACATAGTCTCGGGATCCTCGAAGGGAGCCCCGGCTCGCGCGAGGAGCTCGTAGCCAAAGACCTCCCCGGTGAAGAGATCAACAATGGGCTGGAAGTGGGGGACGATTCCGCCACGCCTCACCACATCGGCCAGGAGCTCTCGCGACGGAGCGGCTCGCTCGGGCGCAGGGGAGACCGCCGTTTCGCTCTGTGGTTGCTGCATCGCACTCCCTTTTTTCGGAGCGATCTTCCGGGGCACGCGTTTGAGGGACGTGAGGATTCGGCTAGGAGTTCTTGAGAACTGCGCGCGGATGCGGATGACCGGGCCAGGCGCGCGAGGGGAGCGCCCCTTGCGCGCTCGTCGGGCGCCGCGGCCTATCGGAGGTTGGGCTGGTCCGTCGGTAGGGTTTGGGCGATGGCGGGCACGATCCGTCGACCTCCTGCTTGTAAGGCAGGCGCTCTCCCAGCTGAGCTAATCGCCCGGGAGGTGGCGCGAGCTCTCTTCTCGTTGAGCCGCGCAGCATGCGAAGCTACCACGCGGCTTCGCCGTTTGTCAACGATCGGCGATTATGCTACCATCATCACCCCTGGAGATCTCATGGCACAACAGAGTATCCGCAACATAGGCATTATCGCGCACATCGACGCCGGAAAGACCACGACGACGGAGCGCATTCTCTTCTATACCGGCAAGACGCACCGCATGGGCGAGGTGGACGACGGCGAAGCGACCATGGACTGGATGGAGCAGGAGCAGGATCGCGGGATCACGATAACCTCCGCCGCAACGACCTGCTACTGGAACGGGACCCAGATCAACATCATCGACACTCCCGGCCACGTGGACTTCACCGCGGAGGTCGAGCGCTCCCTGCGGGTCCTCGACGGCGCGATCGGCATCTTTTGCGCGGTGAGCGGGGTGGAACCTCAGTCGGAAACGGTCTGGCATCAGGCCGACCGCTACGGGGTGCCTCGAATCGCCTACATCAACAAGATGGATCGCGTCGGGGCCGACTTCCGTGCGGTCCTCGAGGAGATTCACCAGAAGCTCGGAGCGACGACCCTTGTGCTGCAGCTTCCCATCGGGCGCGAGTCGGACTTCGACGGGGTCATCGACCTGGTTTCGATGGAGGAGATTCGCTGGGATCCGGAAACGAGCGGGACCGAGATGGCACGGGCTCCGATTGCCGCAGAACGCCTCTCGGAGGCGAAGCGCTGGCGCGAGCGGCTCTTCGACCAGATCTCGGCGCACAACGACGAGGTGACCGAGCTGTTTCTCGAAGGAAAGGAGGTCCCTCCCGAGGTTCTCAAGCGCGCGATTCGCAGGGAGACTATGGCCCGCAGCCT
>DAHVAK010000032.1 GCA_027314665.1 Spirochaetales bacterium | reverse complement strand
ACGGCGCAGCGACCATCTTCATCACGCATCCCTTCGTAGCGCTTCAGGTGTTCAGCCACTTCAACTTCCAGCGCTTTCTGCAGAATCCTCTGGGCACCATCGCGAGCGATCTCCTCGATCGTGCGCTGAATCTCAACGACCATTGCTTCCCCCGGCCGTTGTGTAGTAGTCTCTGACGTGGGCATACATCACCTCCGATGATGTTACGTGGTTGTTCATCATGCGGAGGGTATGCCCTTTTCTTTTCTTCATCCACCAAGATCTATAGTATCCCCAGATGGGTCATCCCTTTGATATGCTTCTCGGCAGGAAGACCTATGACACCTTTGCGGCGGCGTGGCCGAAGATCGACCCAAGCAGTCCAATCAACCACTGCAAGAAATACGTGGTCACCCACCGCCCCATCCCGGAAGAGACCGCAATCTGGAAGAACTCAGTCCGCATCGCTAGTGATGTGGCAGAAAAGATTCGGATGCTCAAGAGGGAAGAGGGGCCAGAAATCCAGGTGCAAGGAAACAGTAACCTGATCCAGACGCTCCTCCGGCACGATCTGGTCGATGAGCTGTGGCTCAAGATCTACCCCATAACCGTTGGCGGAGGGAAACGGCTCTTCGGCGACGGAACGATCGCCGCCGGATTCGAGCTGGTCGACAGCAAGGCGTCGCCGAGCGGCATCATCGTCGCATCCTACCGAAGATCGGGCGAGATCAAGCTCGGATCGTTCGCGCCGGATGCCGGCTGAAAGACGCTTTTCGGCTCGTCGCCGCGTGCCGGGATGCGCTACTCGCGTTCTATTCCCCACCGCGACAGTTCGCGCGGTTCCAGGTTGGAATTTCAGCCGCTTCCGATATCGTTGATGGTCAACAGGGGAGCGCGCAGCAGCGATTTCCAGTAGGTTCTGGCCTCGGCATCGTCGTCCGAGAAGTTGCCCAGCACGATCTTGGCCTTGCGGGTCAGGTAATTGATGCTCACATCCTGCGTGTTTCCGGAGTTGCGCCGACTCACGCTCTCGTCGTTGCCGATCAAGCGGAACGTGTCGTCTTGATACCGGAAGGTACAGACCGTCTCAACGGTGAACCAGGAGCCGGCATTGGCCCAGTAGTGGAGCCCCACCCGCAGCGTGCCCTTGACGATCGACACCCGCCCCGCGGGATCCTCTCCCAGGGGATCGCCGAGCGTGGCCATGTCGTGGCGCGGGATCAGATTGTGGTTGGCGAGCGCAAGCGCGTAGTCGCCCGTTTTTTCGGGCGAAGGCCACCGCGAGGATGCGGGGGTCGGTGTCGACGGAATCCGTGCCGGGGCTTTCGGGATCGTTCGCTACTACGTTCTTGGGATCCTCCTGCCGCAGGAGCAAATCGAACGGGCCGTCTTCGTTCAAGTCGCCTTCGTCCCGCGCTTCCACGTTCCAGCCGGAAGGGACGAAACCTTCGGCGGCCTTAGCCTCCCTGGGGAGCTCAGGGTATACGGCCTCGGTCACGTCGTAGGCGGAGGCCAGGAGGCGAGGAAAGAGGACCAGGACGAGGAGCAAAGTGGAAAGGCGTAGGCGTGTCTTCATCGCTTGTGTGTGCACGTCGTTTCAGCCCTCTGGAGCGCTGAGGTGAGAAGTGCGAACAATCCATTGTGCAACGAGCCGATTGACCGGCAGAGTGATCTCGGCCGCCCGGCGCGCGATAGGCCCCGGGGACAAAGAGGCATGGCCGGACAGTCTTTCTCTCCACTCCGCCGCCTGGTGGTTCTCATCGTACTCCCGACTGTGGTGATGAGCAACCGGATCTTAGAGGTTGTGCAGCACTGACGCCGCGACAGAGGAGGGAGATCGGCATAGCTGGATCGAACGAGCGACCCGCTGCCCGGGACTTCCTGGCAAAACTCCCGCAGGAGATCGATGGGAACAGGATTGACAACCTGACGTGAGGGTCGCATCCTATCCGCATAGGAACAACGTTCGTCTCGTCAGATTTTGGAGTCATCGCAGCTGGAAGTCTGTCCGGAGGCCACCTGCAATGACAACGTTCAGAGACCTCATCAAGAGCCATCGGCTCGCCGTCTACTACCTGCTCGTTTTCGTCATCTCCTGTGGGGCTTCACCCTCCATGCCGTCGGTCCTCGCGCCTTCCTCACAGCGAGCAACTTTGAGGCCCTTCTCGTGGCCGGTATCGTATCGACGGGGCCCTTCATGGGGCTCCATTGGGGGCTGTGGCACTTCCCGCTGTTCGCGGGCAGCGTCAGCTTGTCCAGAGGGATCTCTCCGGCACTGGTCCTCTTCGGCGGCGCTCGGAGCTATTGTGCCGATCTTGAACTTCGCGCGGGAGAACGACAACCCGGCTTCCAACGCAAGTGCGCGAAACCGCGCTGATGCGACGCGAAGGGCTGCGCAAGAAGTGTTATGCGCTCCGAACTCGAAAGCCCGCGGTTTGGTCCGGGTTCACAATCCTTCCACCTAACGCTATCGTCGGGCAACCGACAAAACAGGAGGCGCCATGGATTCCGCATCCGCGTTGCCTCGAACACGACTTGCCTACCTCGATTGGCTCAGGTTCGCCGTCGTGCTCTGTCTCGCGCCGTTCCACGCGGCCATTAGCTTCACCGGTATGGGCTCGGTCTATGTCTACGACACTCCGGTCCGAGATATTCTGTCGGCTGGGGGTACGCCCGTAAACATCGGCCCGCGCTCTCTGACCATGTTCACCGTCTTCCTGGACAACTGGTTCATGCATTTGCTGTTTCTCGTGGCGGGGATCGGCGCCGCATTTTCGCTTCGAAAGAGAAATGGTGCTCAGTTCTTGGGAGAGCGCTGCAACCGGTTGCTTCTCCCGCTCCTTATTGGAACGCTGTTCGTGGTGTCCTTCCAGACATGGTTAGGGGCTCTGTCCTTCGGGAGGTTTTCCGGCGGTTTCTTTGCCTTTTTCCCTTCGTTCTTCCTCGGGAACTTCAATTGGGGGCATCTGTGGTTCCTTGCATACCTCTTTGTCTTCTCAGCACTCGCGCTGCCGCTGTTCCTTGCCATCCAGCGAAAAGGACAGGCGTCCCGCGTCCTTTCGGTTGCACGCCGTTGTGCCGGGATGCCGATAATACTCCTCCCTGCATTCTGGACGGGCTTTCTGGAGGCACTCTTCAGACCAGGGTGGCCGGGGTCCCTTAACCTCGTGAATGACTGGGCAATCTTCACCTTGAACCTTTCATTCTTCGTCGGGGGATACCTCATGGGCTGCGTTCCCGAGCTGCTTCAGGCAATTGAGAAGCACAGACGGGCAGCCCTGATCCTCGGTGCCACAGCTTTCCTTGCTCGGATTGGGACGTACGGTGTAGCGGCGGTTCCGGACGGCTACAACGCGGCGAACATGATTGCTCAGGCGTTTCGGGGTGTGGCCGCCTACGGGCTCGTCATGGCCGCCATGGGGTATGGACAACGCTACTTGAAGGGGCAAGGCAAGATGCTCGGGGTCGCCCGCGACCTCTCCTTACCCCTCTACATCCTGCACTACGCTCCGCTCACTGCAGCAACATACCTGCTCTTGAATAGCGGCTTGTCTATCTGGACCAGATGGGCCCTCGCCGTGGCGGCGTCGTGGAGTTTCGTAGCCCTGTTCACATTCCTCGTGCGGTTCATTCCGGTGGTCAGGAACGTCTTCGGCATACGGAAGCCAGTAGTCAGAACCGACCCATACTGAGTTTGGCGGGCACGTAAGGTGGTTGATCGAGCAGAAAGGACCAAATGTGAGGTGCGAGCAATGAGGCGCGAGACGCGCGGCGCCGAATGCGCGATTGCCTCGAGCGCCGAGTGTGCGACCACGAGCTTCGGGGTCACAAGTTTCCGGCAGGTGTCGGCTTCGCTGTACACGCTTTGGTGCCTTTCGGACGCATGGCGCCCCGAAAGGTAGGATGCCATTGCGGTCGGCAGGTCACGCAACGAGGCCGCGGTTTCGCAGCGCGACTACCATGAGCTCGACGCACGCTTCGACGGGAAGGGCCGACGAATTGAGGGTGAGCTGGAAAAGGCCTGGGTCGTCGGGCGCCACCCCGCAGATGCGCTGTAGATAGACCCGCCGCGCCGCGTCGGCCGCCTGAATGCGGCGGCGGGCGGTCCGGCGGTCCACCTTCTCCACGGCCATCACTCGCTTGATTCGGATCTTGACGGGAGCCGTCACCGCCACGCGCAACACGTCGGGGTCAAACCGCAAGACCCCTGCGGCGCCGTTGTTGAGGATGACCGCCCCGGAAGTCTTCGCGCGCCGCGCGATCGCTTCGCTGACCTTCCGTCGATAGCCTTGTTCGTCGATCGGGGCCTCGACCCGCTCGGTGGCCTGTGCCGCGAAGAGCCCGGAGGCGACCGTTATCTTCGCGAGCGCGCGAACTGCGGCGTCAGAGGAGCTCCCGTCCTGCCTGAGGGCTCTCGTCAGCGCGCTCGCAAGCTCGTTGACCTCAGGGCCGCGCAGGTTCCTGTCAACCAACGGAACGCTGATTCGTTCGGCAAGGGCGCGGGCGATCTGAGCGCCTGCGGCCCCGTAGGCGGCGGAGATGGCAACCATGGGGCGTGAGATGGACGGGGGATTCGCCCCTGCGGGAGGCTTGGGGCCGGCGCCCTGCGGCGCGCGGTTTTGCGTCTCGGTCGCCTCACCCTCCTCGTAGACATAGCGCTTGCCCCGAAGCCACGAGGCTCCCGCTGCGACGAGCATCATCACGAGCGAAAAGGCGAAGGTGATGTGCATGCCGTGCATGAAGGGGCCGGAGATGAGGTCCGGGAAGAAGGTCTTCCCCGTGAGGTAGGCGGCTCGATCGGGGGGAAGGTGAGCGAGCGTCGGACCGAGCAGCGACTGCATCGGGTTGTATCCCAGGAAAGCGGCGAAGAGACTTCCGACCGGCGGAAGGTGGGCAATGCGGTTTGCGACCGATCCCGGCACCCCCTGCTGGGTAAGTCCGCGCAAGAGCGTGACGGGAAGCGTGGTGCTCAAGCCGGCGATCATCAACGAGAAGAAGAGTCCGATCGAAAGGTTCATCGCGGAGTTCTGGAAGGTCGCGCGCATTCCTGACGCCACTCCCCGCTCTCCCGGCGGAACCGAGTTCATGATCCCCGCGGTGTTTGGGGAGTTGAAGAGACCCATGGCGAGGCCGTTGCCTAACAGCAGCAGCCCAAACGGCAGATAGCTGAAGTTGGGCGGTAGGAGGATCATGAGCCCGAAGGTGACCGCCGCCGCCAGCATTCCGCCGGTTGCGAAGGGACGGGCGCCGAATCGGTCCGAGAGATAGCCGGAGAAGGGCCCGGCGACAAGGAACCCTGCGGTCATCGGAAGCATGTAGATCGCCGCCCACAGCGGGGTGGACTCGAAGGTGTAGCCATGGTAGGGAAGCCAGATGCCCTGCAGCCAGATGATGAGCATGAACATGAGGCCGCCGCGGCCGACGGAGGCGAGGAACCCGGCCAGGTTGCCCGCGCTGAAGGCGGGCACCCGGAAGAGCCCGAGGCGGAACATGGGCTCGCGAACGTGAGTCTCGATGAAGCCGAACGTTACCAGAAGCGCTACTCCGCCGATGATCTCCGCGAGAACGACGGGGTTGAGCCATCCCATGCTGTGCGCTCCGTAGGGTTGGATTCCGTAGGTGATGCCGACCAGGAGCGCGATCAATCCGAGCCCGAAGGTGACGTTGCCCCACCAGTCGATGTGCGTGCGCTTGACGACCCCTATCTCGCGGAGACTTACGTAGGCCCAGATGGTTCCCGCGATCCCGAACGGCGCCGAGACGAGGAAGACAAGGTGCCAATCGACGGACGATAGAAGCCCTCCCACGACGAGTCCAATGAACGATCCGGAGGTCGCCGCCACCCCGTTGATCCCGAGCGCGAGTCCCCGCTGGTCGTGCGGGAAGGCGTCGGTGAGAATCGCCGCGGAGTTCGCCATGAGAAAGGATCCGCCAATGCCCTGCACGATCCTGAGCCCGATGAGCCCAATGGCCGCGGACGATCCCTGCCAGAAGACCAGCGACAGCCCGATCGATGCGACGGTGAAGATTGCGAAGCCCATGTTGTACATGCGCACCCGGCCAAACATGTCGCCAACCCGGCCGAGGCTCACCACGAGCACCGCCGTTACGACCATGTAGCCCATCAGCATCCAGAGCAGATAGCTGATATTCTCAGGCCGTAGAGGATCGATGTTGATCCCGCGGAAGATCGCCGGCAGCGAGATCATGACGATTGAAGAATTCATTGAAGCCATCAGCACCCCGAGGGTGGTGTTGGAAAGCGCTATCCATTTGTATCGATTGTCACGCATGGTACGTTACCCGAATGTCGCCCACTGCTTGCGTCACAGCAAGAGAGTGAAAATGTGATCGCCGGCGAATGAGGCCCCGTGGTCTGGATAGACGGTTCGAATCGTCCCCGCCAGGCGCTCTGTCTTCTCAAGGAGCCCGTCGGGCGTCAGGAACCTAAAGCTCAGTTCCATACCACGCTCTTCCACGTTCCCAAGCTCCAAACGATCTCGGCGAGGAGAGGCTGGAGGCGGGCGTATTTGATTCGTTTTTCAAAGGATTGCTTTAGCTAAGTATATAGCTTTCTCCGTTCGTCTGTCAACACCTCGCGGTGCAGGCTGCGCCGTCCATCGACATCATGAGCCAAAGGTGGCCCGGCGAGCCGAACGCGGCCGCTCAAACGGCGAGGGAAACCATCACGGCGATCCCGCGATCTCATGCGCGCTCGGGAACGCCTCTCCTCTGTGCGATGGCTAGCGAATCTATCGCCCGCAGCGTCGTGACTTTCCCTACAAGCAGTACACCGCTCCGGCTTCGCCGGGAAGGACCCGACTTCCGAGCGACGCCGCAAGGGCGGATGCCGCGCGCTCGCCGGTGCAGTGGCAGGGGATGATCTGCTCGGGGGCGAGCTCCCCGAGCGCGGCGATGGTCCGCTCGACGCGCGCTTCGCTCGCGTGCATGAGATGGAAGCCTCCGATGACCGCGCGAATCGGCAGATTGCCCGCCAGGCGCCGGAGGTGGGCGAGGGTGTTCACGACCCCCGCGTGGCCGCAGCCGAGGCAGACGACGAGACCCGCGTCGGTGCGAAGCCACAAGGCGAGGTCGTCCTCGATCGGATCCGGGCGCGTCCCCGCAGGGTCGAGGAAGAATGGCCCGCCGGTATCCTCGTAGTCGGTCTCGCGTGGGATCAGGCCGGTGAGGCCGATCCGTTCGCAGGGGAGGGTGGGTTCCGACACCCAGTGGAGCCGCTCGGGCGGCAGGCGCTCGAGGGCGAGGGCCGACGCCCGCTGCATCCCGATCGCCCGCGCCGCGCTCGAGTTGACCGAATAGCGAGCCTGCATCGCGGCGGGGTGGCAGTACACCTCGCAGCTCGGGGCGAGGCGGAGAAGCACGGGGATCCCGCCGGCATGGTCGTAGTGTCCGTGGCTGAGAACGAGGAGGTCGGCCCCCGCGAGATCGATTCCGAGCCCCTTCGCGTTCGGCTCGATGGCCCCTCAGGCGCCGGTATCGAAGAGGTTGCGCTTGCCCGCGCTCAATGCAGTCTCTCGGGGT
>DAHVAK010000027.1 GCA_027314665.1 Spirochaetales bacterium | reverse complement strand
TTCGCGACGAGCTCGAGGAGCGTCACGAGGAGCTGCTCGCTAAGGGCAAGCTCGTCGAGGCGCAGCGGCTGAAGACCCGCACCGAGTACGACCTCGAAATGATGGAGGAGATGGGCTATTGCCCCGGCATCGAGAACTACTCCCGCCCCCTTTCCGGCAGGAAGGAAGGCGAGCGCCCGGCGGTTCTGCTCGATTACTTCCCCGAGCATTTCCTCACCTTCATCGACGAGTCGCACCAATCCCTTCCGCAGATCCGCGGGATGTACGAAGGCGACCATTCGCGAAAGCTCACTCTGGTCCAGCACGGCTTCCGGCTGCCCTCGGCGCTGGACAACCGTCCGCTCTTCTTTGCGGAGTTCGAAGGCATGCTCGGTCAGACCGTCTTTGTTTCGGCGACCCCGGAGGATGAGGAGCGCACGAAGTCCGCTCAGGTGGTCGAGCAGCTCATCCGCCCCACCGGGCTCCTGGATCCGGAGATCGTGGTGCGCAATTCCGAGGGGCAGATCGAAGACCTCTACCGGGAGATCAAGGAGCGGGTCAGCCGAAACGAGCGAACCCTCGTGACGACCCTCACCAAGAAGATGGCGGAGGATCTCACCGACTACCTGTCGGGCCTGGGACTGAAGGTGCGCTACCTCCACTCGGAGGTGGAGACGATCGAGCGGGTCGAAATCCTGAAGGATCTCCGTCTGGGGACCTTCGACGTTCTCGTCGGAATCAATCTCCTCCGCGAGGGGCTCGATCTTCCCGAGGTCTCGCTGATCGGGATTCTCGACGCCGATAAGATCGGCTTCCTTCGCTCGGCGACCTCCCTCATTCAAACGATTGGCCGCGCGGCACGCAACGTGAACGGGAAGGTGATCATGTATGCCGACCGGATGTCGCCGGCGATGCGGGAAGCCATCGACGAGACCGAGCGGCGCCGGCAGCTCCAAGCTGCCCACAACACCGAGCACCACGTCACTCCGGAGTCGATCCGCAAGTCGGTCGCGGACATCCTCGTGCGTCGAAGCGACGAAAAGAAGAAATCGGAGCATCTTACCATCGAGGTTCTCGAGCGCAGCTACAACGTGCTCGTTCCGAAGGAGCGCGCGCAGCTCATTGGCGCCCTCGAGGCCCAGATGCTCGAGCACGCGAAGAATCTCGAGTTTGAGCAGGCCGCGGTCATCCGCGACGAGATCGAGCGTGTTCGTCACCTCAAGGAATAGCGCGGCGAGGCCCCGCCTCCTTTCGGCGCAGCAGTGTGCGAGGAAAGCCAGCCAACTGACAAAGCGCGTCAGGGATGCTATAGTACGCCTGCCGTTACAGCTATGATGGACATGAAATCAATCTCAAGAATCGCCCTTCCCCTGGCTCTTCTGTGCTCCCTGTTCTTTGTGTCCTGTGGCAAGCACAACGAGTCGGCATCGATCAAGCTTCCCCCAACTCCGATTCTCACTCCGCAGAATCAATGGGGCGTCGTCAATGCCGAGCACCTACGGCTGCGCAAGGATCCGACCGTGGATTCCACCGCGATCTTCACGCTTTGGCGCGGCTATGAGGTGGAGATCCTCGATCGGTCTGAGACCGTGGAGAGCGTCGGCAACATCAAGGACTATTGGTACTACATCAACTACGGCGGACTGCGCGGGTGGGTCTTCGGCTACTATCTTGATCTGTACGACTCGAAGTCGCAGGCCGACTTCGCCGCCAAGGAGATGGAGTAGATGCCGCCTGCCCCGGACCTCCTCGGATGGCTCGCGCCGCCGGCGTTTGGGGGGGTACTGGGGTACGCTACGCTGGCCCTGCTGAAGGGGCGTCTTCTCCATCCCGCGGCGAGAGCGCGCAGGCGACCCGCCCGCCAGCGCGGGGAGGGGAGCTCCAAGCTCGCGCTCGAGATGGGTGAGCTCGTCGCCACCGAGCTTCTCTCGGAAGAGGCGATCCGTCGGCAGCTCGCGGGCCCGCAGTTTCGGGAGTCGGTTCGACGCGGCGCCGCTTCGATCACGTCTCAGCTGCTCGGCTCATCCCTGCGCGATCTAGCCGGAGCGCCGAGCGCCTCCGTCGCTCCGCTCGGCGCGATCCTTTCGATCTTCATCGAGGGGTTCCTCGGGGGCGAGAGCGCTCCGCTCATCCTGCGGGAGCTGCTTCGCGCCGCACTTGGGCACCTTGCGCGTCGCCCTCTTTCGGAGCTCGTCGAGGAGGGCTCGCCGATCCGCGGGCTCTTCGATCGAGCGGTGGAAGGGCTCACAAGCGATGAATCGCGTGCGCGTCTGCGGGGGCAGGTTGCCCGCTGGATTGAAGGGATAATCACCTGCGACGTTGAAGTGGCGGAATACCTCGGTCCCGAGGACATGGCCGCTCTCGCCGAAGTGGCGGACTCGCTCTATCCGCCGCTCGTCGACTTTGTCGTCCGCTGGCTTCGCTCCGACGCGACGCGGACCGATCTCGCCGTTCGAGGTCGCTTCCTGGTCCGCGATATTCTCGGAAGGCTCACGGGCATCCAGCGCATCATCGTCTCGGCTGCGCAGTTCGATCGAACCCTCGAAGGCAACATGGAAGGCATTGTCGCAGATGCCCTCGATGCGGTGGAGGACGCCGCCAGAGACCCCGAGACTCAGAAGCGTCTCGGTTCCGCCGTCCGCGACGAGCTGCGTGCGATCCGCTCGCGGACCCTGGCGGAGGTCGTCGGGACGCGAGGCGAGGTAGTCGTGGAAACGGCATCGGCGGTGGCGGATCGCCTCCTTGCGCTCCTTTCGACGCAGCCCGCTCGAGAGGGGCTCATCGCGCTCGTCACGGGTGCCGCGAGCGCCGAGGAGCGCGCCGCGATGACGGTCGGCGATCTCCTGTCGGGCTCGCTCACCGAGATGGGCGACTCCCTTGCGCAGCTGCTCTTGGCCCGCCTGCAGGCGAGTCGGGCCGGCGGCTCGGGTGCGGCGAGTGAGACCGGCGCGGCGAGTGAAGCAGGTGCGGCGAGTGAGACCGGCGCGGCGGGTGAAGCAGGTGCGGCGAGTGAGACCGGCGCGGCGGGTGAAGCAGGTGCGCCGTCGGAAGCAGGGCAGCTTGGCCGGCCCGCCACGGCGGGAGCACAGGCAGCGCGACCGATCGGCGGGCTGCCGGCCCTGGCCGCTCCCTTCTTCGCGAGCCTCCTCGAGGCGCACGCTGAGGAGCGCCTCGGCGATCTCCTGGGCCTCGCCGGCGAGCGCAAGGAGCGGCTCGACGATGCGCTTGCCGCCTCGGTCGTCGCCACCGTCGAGAGCCGCCTCTCCGAGATCCTCGCCGGCGTCGATTTTCGAACCCTCGTGGCTCGGAAGATCGACGAGATCGACTCAAGCGAGATCGCCGGCTATTTTCTCGAGGGGCTCGGCCCGCAGCTGCGCTGGATCCCTCTCGCTGGGGCCCTCGCGGGGGCGCTCATCGGGTTGGGCGCGGCACTCGCACGCCTGCTCTGACCGTCGGGGGTCGCGAGCGCGCTCAGCCTGCCGCGGGGGCGTTTTGAGGGGAGGGCGGCGCGGGAACATCAGGCAGACGGATGGTGAAGGTGGAGCCCTCGCCGAGCGCGCTTTCGACGAGCACCTCGCCCTTGTGTGACAAAGCGATGTGCTTCACGATGGCGAGCCCGAGGCCGGTGCCTCCGAGGTCCCGGCTGCGGGCCTTCTCCACCCGGTAGAATCGCTCAAAGACGCGCGGCAGGTCGCTCTGCGGGATGCCGGTCCCGCGGTCGCTCACCGCGATGTCGATCGATCCGAGATTCCGCCGCCCCTGAACCGTTACGGTTCCCCCCTCGAGGCTGAACTTGACCGCATTGTCGACGAGGTTGATGACGGCCTGCTCGAGCAACACGGGGTTTGCGACGACGGTGAGCTGCGCGGCGCAGCGAAGCTCGACCGCGATCCTTCTGCGCTCGGCCTTGTCGCTGCACACGTTTATTGCATTCTGCAGAATATGGCAGAGATTGAAGCTCTCCACCTCGAGCTGCCGTCCCTCGCTCTGCTCGAGGCGCGAGAGGCTCAGCAGATCATCGATGATCGCCTGGAGGCGTTCGGTTTGGTTTGCGATGATGGCGAGGAAGCGGCGCGAGGTGGGCGGATCGTCGACCGCCCCGTCGATCAGGGTCTCGATGAAACCCTTGATTGAGGTGATCGGCGTCTTGAGCTCGTGGGAGACGTTCGCCACGAAGTCCTTGCGGATGTTCTCGAGATTCTTGAGCTTGGTGATGTCGTTGAGCACGAGCACGACCCGGTCTGCGATGTTGCCGCTCTCCGAGGATTCGTCGCGCAGCACGGTGCCGTGCGCCTGGAGGAAGCGCCTCTCCGAGCCGCCGAGGGTGATGTTTGCCTCGCGGGGCTGCTTGCTCTCCACGGTCTCCCGTCCGAAGTTGTAGAGCTCCAGGTTGCGAAACACCTCGAGGAGGCTGCGCCCCTTGGCCGCGGCCGGCGTCATGTTCATCAGACGGGAGGCCGCCGGATTCGCGTCGATGATCTCGAGATTCGTATTCAGCACGATGACCGCCTCGACCATGCCCGCGAGGATCGCCCGCTGCTCGTTCTGCTGCCGCGTGAGCACCTCCACCCGTCTGCCAAGCTGCTCGGCCATTGTGTTGAGGGCGTCCACGACGTCGACCAGGGTATTGGTGGGATCGGGCGGGAGGGAGTAGTCGAGATCGCCCTCTGCGAAGTGAAGCGCCGCATCCCGGATCTCGAGGATCGGCTGCTCGGTGCGCCTCGCGAAGCGGTACAGGTAGAGGGCGCAGAGTCCGAGGACAACGATCCAGATGATCCCGAGCGCCAGATCGGGGGGCTCGTAGGCGCCGGTCGGAACGGAGCGCTCGGCGGCGCTCAGGAAAAGGAAACCCGTCACTGCAAGAATGCCGGTGGCAGCGACGAGAAGCACGAGGAGGGGGATGAAGAATCGTCTCAGGTTCAGAGGTTGGTCCAGGACTACGCCTCCTGCATGCGGTAGCCGATCCCTCTGACCGTCTCGATGTGCTTGCCCTCTGAGCCCAGTTTCTTGCGGATCCCCAGAATCTGAACGTCCACCGAGCGTTCCGTGACCGGATAGTCGGTTCCCTTCACGGCGGTGATAATCTGGCTTCGCGAAAAGACCCACCCCGGATTTCGCGCGAGGTACTCGAGGATGCTGAACTCCGAGACCGACAGACCGACCGGCTCGCCGCGCTTGAAGACCTCGTGGCGAGCGACGTCGATCTCGATCCCGTGGATCTTGATCCGCTCGGGTGAGGTCGCCGACTCGCTCAGGCGGTGCGACCTGCGAAGGACAGCCCGGACCCGGGCGACGAGCACCTTGGGGCTGAAAGGCTTGGTGATGTAATCGTCGGCGCCCAACTCCAGGCCCGCGATGATGTCGCTGTCCTCGGTCTTCGCCGTAACCATCAGGACCGGGATCTGCCGAGTGCGCTCGTCCTGCTTGAGCCTCCGACAGACATCCCGCCCGTCGACGCCGGGAAGCATGAGGTCCAGGACGATGAGGTCCGGGGGTTTAGAGGAGACCGAGCGGAGCACTTCCTCCCCGGAGGCGGCGGTGAGGGTCTTGTAGCCCTCCTTCTTGAGATTGAAATTGAGGAGCTCGAGGATGTCCTGCTCGTCATCGACGATTAGAATCGTCTCTTTCGCCATCTCCCTTCTCGGTTTCGGTGTAGTAGCCGATGCGGTTCAGCTCGACGTGTTTTCCCGTATTGTTGTAGACGATCCACTCGCTGATGTTGGTCACATGGTCGCCAAGTCGCTCCAGAAAGCGGCTGATGAACAGAAAGCTGGTCGACTGCTTCACGTAGCGGGGGTCGGACTGAATGTAGCCCCAGATCTCCGTCATGACCTGGTGGTGAAGCTTGTCGATGGAGGCATCCATTTTCGCCACCTCGATTGCAAGCTCGGCGTCGTTGTTGATGAAGGCCGTGAGAACATCATGAATCATCTTGACGACTATCTCGCTCATGCGGGGAATGTCGATGAGCGGTTTCATGTAGATCTCTTCGGAGAGGCGGATGGCCGCCTTGGCGATGTGCACGGCATGATCGCCCATGCGCTCGAGCTGGGTGACGATCTTGAGCGCCGTTATGATGTGGCGGAGATCTCCTGCCACCGGCTGCTCGGTCGCAATGAGTATGGTGCAGCGGTCCTCGATGGCTACCTCCATTTCATTGACCGCATCATCCTCGTCGATGATCTTCTTGGCAAGCTCGATATCCTGGTCGATCAGACAGGTCACCGATCTGCGGATCGCCTCTTCCACGAGGGTGCCCATCTTGAGAAGTTCCTGGTTGAGTAGTTTCAGGCTTTCGCCAAAATGCTGACGTGGTGCCACAGTTCCTCCTTGCTATCCGCTCACCCAAACTTCCCGGAAATGTAGGCCTCCGTCCGCGGGTTCGTCGGTTTGAAGAAGATCTGCTGAGTGGAACCAGTCTCTTCAATGACTCCGGAGAGAAAGAAGGCGGTACTATCGGAAATTCTGCCGGCCTGCTGCATGTTGTGGGTGACGATGACGATCGTGTAGCGGCTCTTCAGCTCATAAATGAGATCTTCGATACGGGCAGTCGAAACGGGATCGAGGGCCGAGGTCGGCTCGTCCATCAGGACGACGTCCGGCTCCACGGCGAGAACCCGCGCGATGCACA
Organism: Spirochaetales bacterium; assembly: GCA_027314665.1. GTDB lineage: Bacteria > Spirochaetota > Spirochaetia > DAHUYW01 > DAHUYW01 > DAHUYW01. Next base: position 11,183 of record DAHVAK010000027.1, on the reverse strand, counting down.
GGCGCTGCTGCTGTCCTCCCGAGATCCCCAGAGCAGGCTTGTGGAGTCGATCCTTGATCTCGTCCCACAGCGCCGCCGCCCGCAGGCTCTTCTCGACGATCTCGTCGAGATGGTGCTTCCGGCGAACACCGTGAATCCGCGGCCCGTAGGCTACGTTGTCGAAGACGGTCATGGGGAAGGGATTGGGCTTCTGGAAGACCATCCCGATGCGCTTGCGCAGCTCGATCTCGTCGTAGCCGTTGTAGATGTCCCGCCCGTCGTACAATACGGTTCCCTTGGTGACGGTCCCCTCGATCATGTCGTTCATGCGGTTCAGGGCGCGAAGAAAGGTAGACTTTCCGCACCCGGAGGGACCGATCAGCGCGGTGACCTTGTTCTTTTCGATGCCAAGACTCACCTTCTGGAGGGCTTGGAGAGTTCCGTAGTAGACGCTGAGGTCCTGCACGTCGAGCTTATATTCCATGGTTCACCGTATTGTAGCCGGGTCAAGGTAGTTGGTAAAGCGTGAGCGCAAAGTGAGTTGCGCGTGAGAATTGGGTTAAACGCGCAAAAGGGGCCTCAATCGCCGGTCAGATTCTTGAACCAGCTGTAGAGCGCGTCGATTCGATTGCGAAACGAGTCCCGCACGATCCCCTGCAGCCCAAGCATGGTTCCGACCTTCACAACGACGCTGCCGTAGAAGATGCGCATGCCCTTATAGGGAAGCACAATGAGGTGGAGCTGCATGTCCTGCGGGCTGATGACCGGGATGAACAGCAGACTCAAGGTGGTGATGTTCGTCATCGTCATCGAGATTGCGTCGGGAGCCGTGAGGTAGCGGACGCTGTAGTAGTTGGTTCCGAATCGCGTATCGTCCTGCATGATGGTGATCGTGCTCTCGGGAGGCAGTGAGGTGACGAGGGGATCGGGGATTCGCTTCCTGTCCGTGGCGTTGTCGACCGCGTAGGAATCGCTGAACAGAACCCGCATCTTCCCGTCGAGAATCGAGTAGTACTTCACCCCCTTCAAGGTGCTTATGGAGCGCAGGCTGTTGTACCACTGGAGGAGGAGGTCCGGGCCGCTTTCCTCGCCCGGGTGCGCGACGAAAAGGGTTTCGACCCCGATGGAGTAGTCGAGCGACGACATGTCGGACTCGATGCGCGGGGCCAGGCTGCAGTTCGGGACCATCTGGGCGCTCTGGTGAGGCTGAAAAAAGCGGGTAAGGCTTCCCTTGCTCAGAAGGCTTTGCGCCTGCGCGTCCGTCAGTCCCGGCTCGAGGGCGCGCAGGTCGTCGAGTGAAAGCGAGAAGCCCGCCGCGGGCAAGAGAAGCGCGAGGAGGACAGCGGCGAAGATTGAACAACGGCTTTTCTTCATGATATCGTCGAAATATACCACCTTTTGTGGCGAGAGGCAGTATTGGCTACAGTTGTGCTGTTCACCGGAGGGGGAAGCGGCGGACACGTCTTCCCGGGGGTCGCCGTGATCGAGAAGCTGCGAAAGGCAGGGCATCCGCTCGACCTTCGGTGGCTCGGCTCGAGCTCGCCGATCGAAGAGGAGATCATCGGCCGCTTCGGCGTGCCCTTCATTCGCATCCCTTCGGGCAAGCTGCGGCGATACTTCTCATTGCGCAACCTCGTCGACCTGTTCAAGATTCTTGCGGGATTAGCGGCCTCCGTCGCGGTCATCATGCGTCTGCGGCCCGCCCTTCTTTTCTCGAAGGGCGGCTACGTGAGCGTTCCGCCGGTGATCGCCGCCCATCTCCTATCGGTTCCCGTCATAACCCACGAGTCCGACCTGGATCCTGGACTCGCGACGAGAATCAACTCCCGATTCGCGGAGACCATCTGCGTGCCCTACGAGGAGAGCCGCGCCTATTTCCCCGCAGCCTACCGGCAGAAGATCCGCGTCACGGGAAATCCGGTCCGGGAGGAGGTCCTCGGCGGCGATCGCGCGCGGGGACGGGCCCGCTTCGGCGTGCCGGAGGGGATCCCGTTGCTCCTCGCCCTGGGCGGGAGCCAGGGGGCGCGCGAGATCAACCTGCTCTTCGAGCGGTCCGTCGAGCGACTGACCGAGCGCTTCTTCGTCGTCCATCAGACCGGCAGGGGTGATTTTCGCGAGTCCCGGAGAGAGCGCTACCTAACCGCTCCCTTCTTTGCCGACTCCTACCCGGACATCCTCGCCGCCGCGGATCTCGTAGTCGCCCGATCGGGGGCCGGCACCCTGTGGGAGCTTGCTGCGCAGGGCCGGCCCTCGATCCTGATTCCGCTCTCGACGGCCTTCTCGCGCGGAGACCAGGTCCGAAACGCCGAGCTTTTCGTTCGGCGGGGAGCCGCGATCGTTCTCGCGCAGCCGGATGCGAACGGCCTCGTGGAAGTCTGTCTCTCGCTGCTCGGCGACCCTTCGCGCCTTCGCTCGATGGGGGAGGCCGCGCGTTCGATCGGACGAGCGGACGCCTCGCAGGCGCTCGCAGATCTGATCCTCGAGCGGATCGGAGGGAATGATGCAGCTTTCCCCGCTTGATATCTTCTTTCTCGCCGTCGTGGCGGTTGCAGCCCTGCGTTCGGCCTATCGCGGCTTCGTCGCGGAGGTGATGTCGGTCGCGGCCCTGGTGGTCGGGATCGGGGCGGCGGTCCTTCTCTCGGGGCGGGCGGCTGCGCTTCTCGCGCAGAAGCTCGGTCCCTCGATCTGGAACAAGGTCATCGCGTTTCTGGTGATCTTCCTTCTGTCCTACCTTGTCGTGAAAATCATCGAGCGCGCCCTCGAGGGAGCGGTCGAGAATCTCTCGCTCGGAGGGCTCGACCACGCCCTCGGCTTCTTTCTCGGGATAGCCGAGGGGCTCTTGGTCGTGGCGGTGATGGTGCTCATTCTCCAAATACAACCCTTCGTCAAGGTCGACAGCGCCTTGCGCGCGAGCAAGATCGCCACGCTCTTGATGCAGCTCTTTCCGCTGCTTCCGGTTCTGCACGGGAGGGTCGGCAGTGTTTGAGAACCTGATCGGCCAGGAGCAGATCAGCATGCGGCTGCGACGGGAGGTAGAAGGGGAGAGCCTGCCCGCGTCGCTGCTGTTCTACGGTCCGCCCTATTCCGGCAAGCTCACGATGGCCCTCGAGCTTGCCCGCGGGCTCACCTGTCTCGCCGGAGACGCCCGGTGGAACTGCCCCTGCCGCTCCTGCGAGACGCAACGCCTGTTGATCCATCCCTACACCCTGCTCTTGGGCGGGCGCTACTTCGCTCACGAGATTGCCGCCTGCGGGGATGTGCTCACCCGCACGCGCAAGCCTCCTGCGCAGTACCTCTACGCGCGCGCCGTGCGCAAACTCACGCGGCGCTTCGATCCCCTCCTCTGGGAGGGAACGGAGCCCAAGTACAAGGGGGTCGCCTCACTCGTGCAAGAAACCGAGGAGCTCCTCGTCGGCCTGCTGCCGGGAGAGGAGCTTCCCGAGGAATCGAAGCTTGCAAAGACCCTCGAACGGATCGGGGAGCTCGTGAGGAAGATCGCCCCCGCGGCCGCCGAGACGATCCCGATCAGCCAGATTCGCCGCACGACCGCCTGGGGCTACACCACCACCGGCGCTTCGAAGAAGGTCATCATCATCGAGTCGGCCGACCGCATGCTCGAATCGGCCCGCAACGCCCTGCTCAAGGTTCTTGAAGAGCCGCCGCCCGGGCTGCACTACATCTTGACGACGACGCGCAGAGCGGCGCTCATGCCGACGATTCTCTCCCGGCTTCGTCCCTATCACTTTCCCGAGCGCGACGAGGCGCGCAGTCGGGAGGTCCTTGCCAAGATTTTCCGCGAGGAACCGGAGGCGGGACGGGGCTACCGCTCCCTGCGGGACTATTTCCTCGCGTGGGACGACACGGATATCGACCATGTTCGCGGGCTCGCAAGGCGCTTCCTCGCCTCGGTGACGTCGCCGGGAGCGCCCGAGCCTCTCGACGCGGAGCTCGCCGAGGCCGTCAGCGCCGAATCGGCCTTCAGGCCCTTTCTCGAGGAGCTTTCGGCGCTCCTCGAAGCGGGCTTGAGGGAGGGGATGGGGGAGGGAGGCGCCCTCTCGCGCCTCACCGCGTGGAACCGCCTCATTCGCGAGGCCGCCGCGCAGAATGAGACCTATAACCAGGGCCCCGCTCTTCTCGTCGAGAGTCTCTACTACGGGATGAAGGAGGCGCCGGTTTGAGGAAGTTCGTCCAGCGAGTGCTCGACAAGCTGCCGAAGCTCGACAGGGAGCAGATCTATTCGCTGGTGTCGCAGCTTGCGCGGGAAAACGAGCAGCTCGAGACCGTCCTCGACTCCCTGACCCACGGGGTGATCGTGCTGGACAAGCAGGATCGCATCATCCTCTACAACAAAACCGCCGAGCGGCTGCTTCCGGTCGTCGGCTCCGATGTCGACGAGAAGCTGGTCTGGAGCGTCGTCGGGGATGAGGAGGTGGCCGAGTTCATTAAGAAGAGCCTCGACAACGACGACCGCGTGGAGGACAAGGACTTCACGCTCGGGGCCGGAGGGGTCGCGCGGACGATCTCCTTGAGCATCTCTTCGCTCGTTCAGCACGGCGAGATCCAAGGGACCGTGGTCCTTGTGGAGGACGTCACCGACCGGCGCGCCCGCGAGGCGAGGCTTCGCAGGGCGGAGAATCTCGCATCGCTGACGACCCTCGCGGCGGGAGTGGCTCACGAGATCAAGAATCCCCTCGGCTCGATCGGGATCCACATCCAACTCATCCAGCGCGCTCTGAAGGCCCCGGCTCGTCTGGACCGCAAGACCGTGCGGCACTATCTGGACATCGTGAGCGAAGAGGTGGACCGCCTCAACCGCATCGTGGTCGACTTTCTCTTCGCGGTTCGTCCGATGGACGCCCGCCTGGAGGACGGGGATCTGAACAAGGTAATTGGCGATCTCCTTGAGTTCGTGCATTTCGAGCTGAGCGAGGCTCACGTGACGGTCGTCACTCGCTTCGACGAGGGGATCCCCACCCTTCAGTTCGATGAAAAGTTCCTTAAGCAGGCCTTCTTGAACATCGTCAACAACGCCGTTGCCGCGATGGCGGAGGGCGGGACCCTCACGGTGAGCACGCGGCGCAAGGGCGATGTGGTCGAGATCGACATCGCCGACACCGGGATCGGGATCTCGGAAGAGAACATGACCAAGATCTTCGAGCCCTACTTCACGACGAAAGACTTCGGTTCTGGACTTGGGCTTACCGTAGTGTATAAGATAGTGAAGGAGCACGGAGGAGAGATCTCCCTGAGATCGAAAGAGGGGGAAGGGACGACCTTTACCGTGAGTCTGCCGATCCCGCAAAAAGAGCTCCGACTTCTCGGCTGGAAGGACAAGAGGCATGGAGTTTAGCGTACTGGTCGTCGACGATGAGAAAAACATCCGCGAGGGGCTCGGCAAGGCGCTCGAGCTCGACGGCTACACGATTCTCCTCGCGGCGGATGGGAAGAAGGCGCTCGAGATCATCAACACCACCGACGTGGACCTCGTGATTGCGGACCTGAAGATGCCCGGCCTTTCGGGCCAGGAGCTGCTGAAGCAGGTGTCCTCCGCCTACCCGACGGTGCCCGTGATCATCCTCACCGGGCATGGGACAATCGAGACCGCAGTCGAGGCCATGCGCGATGGGGCCTTTGACTTTCTCACCAAACCGGTCAACCTCGATCGACTCTCGCTCTTGGTCAAGCGCGCCCTGTCCAACCGCAAGCTCGTGCTCGAGCACCGCGCCCTGAAGGAAGAGGTCGCGAAGATCGAGCAGAAGCAGAAGTTCGCGAACATCATTGGAAAGAGCCCGCAGATGAAGAAGGTGCTCGAGGTAATCGAGCAGGTTGCGCCGACGCGGGCATCGGTGCTGATTACCGGAGAAAGCGGAGTTGGCAAGGAGCTTGTCGCCGACGCGATCCACAATCTTTCGGACCGCAAGGAGCGCCCCTTCATAAAGGTCCATTGCGCGGCGCTCACCGAGACGCTCCTGGAGAGCGAGCTCTTCGGACACGAGAAAGGGTCCTTCACCGGGGCGGTCGCGACGAAGCGCGGCCGCTTCGAGCTTGCGAACAGCGGATCGATCTTTCTCGACGAGATTGGAGAGGTGAACCAAGCGGTGCAGATAAAAATCCTGCGCGTGCTCCAAGAGAAGAAGTTCGAGCGGGTGGGCGGCGAGGAGACCCTCGAGGTCGACGTGCGGATCGTCTCCGCGACTAATCGCGACCTAAAGAAGGATATCCAGGAGGGCCGCTTCCGTGAGGACCTCTTCTACCGTCTGAACGTGGTCAACGTCAACGTCCCGCCCCTGCGCGAGCGAAAGGAGGACATCGCGCTGCTTGCCGCGGCCTTTCTCAAGGAGTTCAGTGAGGAGAACGGCAAGGAGATCGTCGGCATCGATCCGAAGGCGAAGACGGCTCTCTACAACTACAGTTGGCCGGGCAACATCCGCGAGCTGCGCAACTGCATCGAGAGCGCGGTTGTGCTCGCCAAGGGGAATGTCATCACCCCGATGGATCTGCCCCCCTCGGTGGCGAACGAAAGCGAGGGCGACTACATCAAGATCAGCGTCGGAATCACCCTTGCCGAGGCCGAGAAAGAGATCATTCGCGGCACCCTGAACTACGCGAAGGGGAACAAGAGCAAAGCAGCCGAGGTTCTCGGGATCGGCAGAAAGACGCTCCACCGCAAGATTCAGGAGTACAACTTGGTGGAGGAGTAGCGGCGCGCGCTTTTGCGGCTCACGGCCTTCCGGTCTCGGTCCACCTCTTTATGCGCTGATAGGACTGATTGAGCTTCTGGGTGATCTCGGTCGCATAGGCGAGCTTCTTGGGGTCGTTTGCGAAGCGGTCCGGATGATACTGCCGGATGAGGCGCTTGTAGGCCTTGCGCACCTCGTCCATGGATGCCCCCGGGGGGCATTCCAGATTCCCATAGTCGCCCCGCAGCTCCTCGGGGACCGTGGGGCGCGCCGAAGGACGGGAGTGCTGCGCTCGGGTGCGCTGTCCCGTGCGTGCGGATTCGGCGCCCGGGCCGGTGTTCTTGCCCGATTTTAGGAACTCGTCGAGCTCCTCCCAGGCATCCTGCATGTCCGGATCGGCGGAGGTCCCGGTCCGGTAGCGATGCCCCTCCTCCTCATCCTGGAAGAGAGACCTGAAGAGGTTTCCTATACGATCGAACAACGGATCCACTGCGAGCCTTCCTTCGAAGGTGGAACTCCATCCACCGTATGTAGGCTACTCGAAAACGAGAGCTTTGGCTACCGAAGCTATCTTCCGCCGCCTATAGGGGCGAGCTCTGTTCCGGAGGCCGCTGCTCCTCCTCGAAGTAGTAGGTGCCGGTGAACAGGTAATCTCCCGAGCCCGTGACGAAGACTTCGTTGCCCTGCTCCTGCCACTGAACGAAGAGCTCGTCGTTGTTGCAGTGAACTACCATCTCCCTCTCGGTGAGTCCGTTCAAGACCGCGGCGACGCCCGCGACTCCGGCTGCCGAGGCGTAGTCGACCGCCTCTCGGCGGAACCAGGTTCGGATCGCGATCTCGTCCTTGCTGTAGACCTGGGAAAAGACGGGATGAACTGCATAAGGATAGACCGCAGGTTGGCGGAGCGAGCGCGAAAGCTGCTTCAGCTTCGCGGCGCTCCAGTCGGTCGAGAAAAGGACCGCGCTTGGGTACTGGAGCCTCAAGGGAGTCACGGAGTACCGCTTTCCCTCGATCTTCACGGGCGTCATGTACTCGCGGTTCGGCTCCTCCCGCAGCTCGGCCGAGCCGTCGATCGCGAAGGGCCGTCCGATTGAGACTCGGAAATGGGAGCTGTCGATGAATTCGACGGTGTGCACCCCGATCGAAGACTCGACGACGACGCGCTTTCCGCCGGAAACCCCCGAGTCGAAGACGAGGCGTGCGAGGCAGAGCAGAGCATCGTTCAGCCGCTCGCTCATCTCGCCGGTCGGTAGGAGATGGGTGAGGCGAACCGGATGCTCCCTCCCTCGCTCGAGCACGAGCAGCCCGTTGGCGCCGACTCCGGAATGGCGATCGCACATCCTGCGCGCAAGCAGGGGGAGCAGCGCGCGATCCAGCGACTCATCCTTGTAGAGGAAGTTCAGGAGGATGAGGTCGTTGCGGCAGGCGTGAACCTTGTAGAAATCAAGCTCCATGAGCGCCTCCCGCGGCCTCCTCGCCGAGCTCCGACGGCCCGCTAGAAGAACTCGCCGTGAAGAATCTGGATTGCAGTATTGAGCATTTTCCCCGGAACGACAAGGGAGAGGTTGATATCGGAGGATCCAAGCGAGACCATGCGGATCGGGGTGTCTTTGAGCGCCCCGAAGACCCTCGCGATGAAGGCCGGCTCCTTCCACAGGTCCTGTCCGACCAAACAGATGATGGCGAGCTCCTCTTCTACCCCGACCCGTCCGATCTCCTGAAGCTCTCGGACGATCGTGGAAAGGGACTGACTGTTGTCGATGGTCATCGAAACGGAGACCTCGGAGGTTGCGATGAGATCGACCGGAGTCCGATGCTTTTCGAAGGTCGCGAAGATTCGGCTCAAGAAGCCGTACGCGTTGAGCATCCGCGTGGAGGCGACGTGGATCAGGGTGATCCCCTTCTTTCCCGCGATCGCCCTCAAGCCCTTTCCGTCGGCGCGCTCGACGATTGCGGTCCCCGGCCCCGAGGGATCGCCGGTGTTCATGACGAGAACGGGGATCCCGGTCTCGACCGCCGGCTGAATTGTCGAGGGATGCACGACCTTGGCCCCGAAGTACGCAAGCTCGGCCGCCTCGTTGTAGCTGATGCGGTCGATGGTCCGCGCGTCTCTCACCACCCGCGGGTCGGAGGTCATGATTCCGTTGACGTCGGTCCAGATCTGCACCTCTTCCGCCCCGAGGGCGGCCCCGATGATGGTAGCCGAGTAGTCCGATCCCCCGCGTCCGAGGGTCGAGGTGGCCCCCGACTCGGTTCGACCGATGAAGCCCTGGGTCACGATGAGCTTCCCTGGTTTCGGTTTTACCTGCTCGCGGGCGAGGCGGTTCGTCGGCTCAAAAAGCGGAAGTGCCGAAGTAAAGTGATCGTCGGTGCGCACGAAGTCGCGCGCATCGAGCAGTTCGGTCTCGATCCCTCGCTCCTCCGCGCGCAGCGCGACGAGGGTCGTCGAGAGAATCTCGCCGAAAGAGAGGATCGCGTCGCTGGAGCGCGGGGTGCACTCGCGCAGAAGGGACAGCCCCTTCACGAGCGAGGAGAGCTCCGCAAAGCAGTGATCGAGCCTCACGCGAGCGCGCTCGAGGCGCGGGCCGCTTAAGGATTCCTCCGCCACCGCGAAGTGGTGTGCGCGTTGCTGAGCGAGGATCTCGCGGGCGCGCTCTTCGTTGCCGGCGGTTGCCGCCTTGGTGATCTCCACCAGCCCATCGGTCACGCGAGCCATCGCGGAGGAGACCAGCACAGGGGCGCGCTCCAGGTGGCTCGTCGCGATATCCAGGGCCTTGTCGATCATCTCCGCGTTCTGGACGGAGGTTCCGCCGAATTTCAGGACGATCATTTAGTCTAGATATCCTTTCTTGAGGTAGGTTTCAGCGTTGAGCACCGCCGCTCCTGCGGCGCCCCGAATGGTGTTGTGGCCCATGACGACCATCTTGATGTCGAAGATCGGACAGGGGCGTATTCGCCCGACGCAGGCGGCCATCCCCCCCTCCTTGTTCACGTCGCGGGCCGGCTGCGGGCGATCGACCTCGTCGAAGACAAGGATAGGCCGCTTCGGGGCGGTCGGGAGCCCAAGCTCCTGGGGCAGCCCGCGGAAGGCCGCAAGGACAGCGGCGACCTCTTTGGGGCTCGCCTTCTTCTTGAGCTTTACGGAGACCGTCTCGGTGTGGCCGTCGAAGACCGGGACTCGGTTGCACTGGGCGCTGATCTTGAAGTCGGCCGGGAGGATGCGATCGCGGGCGAGGGTGCCGAGGATCTTGAGCGGCTCGGTCTCCATCTTCTCCTCTTCATCCCCGATGTAGGGGATGACATTGCCGAGAATGTCCATCGAGGCCACCCCTGGGTAGCCGGCGCCGGTAATCGCCTGCATGGTCGTCACGTGGACCGCCTCGATTCCGAAGTTGGAGAGGATCGGCGCAAGCGCCATGGCAAGGAACATCGTCGAGCAGTTCGAGTTGGTAATGATCGCACCCTTGTGCTTCTGGACTTTCGTGAGCTCGAGATGGTCATGGTTGATCTCGGGAATGACGAGGGGTACATCGGGGTCCATGCGATGATTCTTCGAGTTGCTGATGACTACGTGCCCGGCCTTGGCATAGGCCTCCTCCACCGGTCCGGCGACCGAGGAGTCGAGCCCGGAAAAGAGGATCCGGCTCTCCAGGGGCTCATCGGTGGATTTCACGACGAGGTCGGCGAGCGACGGCGGGATGAAGGCATCCTGCTTCCAACTGCAGGCCTCGCGGTAGGGTCGCGCGGCCGAGCGCTCCGATGCGACGAGCTCGCGCACCTCGAAATAGGGGTGTTCGGCAAGCAGCAACACGAATTTCTGGCCGACCGTACCGGTTGCGCCCAGGACGGCGACTGGTATCTTGCTCATGAGGAACCTCCGTGAACAATGTAAGCAAGCGCGGATCTGCCAGCTGAGGAAGGCGAAAGATCAATAGCGCTCCACTCCACCAGTGACAGTTCGGGAGGTATTAGCCTCGCGAACCAGGCGTCGGACTCCGTGCATGTCCGGCCCTTCGGCGGAAGGCTCCTTTCCCACTGCATCGCCGGAGGCGCGTCTCCTCAGGCAGGGTACTCTTAGCCATCCGCACCTCTATTGATCCGTGCGTAGTCGCGACCGTGCTACCACATCTGACAGATATTGTCAATTGTAGGTCGCCGTGGAATAATCCGGGAGGAGGTGACGAGGGTGCGAGAGGATTTTTCCATTCGAGTTCGGCGTGCCGTTGAGTCCGTGCGGATGCTCTCCGACGCGGTCCCGAGCTACGGGGTGATTCTCGGTTCGGGCCTTTCGGGGGTGGCGGAGCGGGTTCCCGGAAGCGAGGTGCCCTTCGCACAGATCGAGGGCTTTCCCAATCCGACGGTCTGCGGCCATCGCGGGCTGTTGAAGCTCGGAGAGCGCACCGCTCTTCTCGCGGGTCGTTTTCATCTTTACGAGGGGCATCCCATGGACAGCGTCGTGCTGCCGGTCTTTCTCCTGTGGGGCCTCGGAGCGCGCACCCTTATCGTCACGAACGCCTGCGGGGC
>DAHVAK010000026.1 GCA_027314665.1 Spirochaetales bacterium | reverse complement strand
CTCCTCCCCGCGCGGCTCGGCGCTCCCGGTCGCGCAGCTCGTGCCTGCTACGGGCGCCTCCCGGCCGCGCCCCTACAGCTTCGCCGGGCGCTCCGTGAGGGTTGCCTTGAGCTCGAGCTTCTGGCTTCCCCGGTACACCGTGACCGTGACGGTCTGCCCGACCGTGGTGTGGGAGTCGAGGTAGACGGTGAGGTCCTGAAAGCCGCCGATGGGCGTGCCGTCGATCGAAGTGATGACATCGCCCCCAACCGGAACCTGCGCGTTGCCGAAGAGCACGAGGCGGTCGCCCCCGCGGATCCCCGCCCGTGCGGCCGGGCTTCCGGGCACGACCTGCACGACGAGCATGCCGCTGTCGACCGGGAGGCTGATCCCCGCGCCCTCCTTTAGGGCTTGAACGGTGTCGGGAGTGAGATCGATGCCCTGGATCCCGAGCCAGGTGTGAGCGAAGTGGCCGGTCGCAACAAGCTGCTCGGCCACGCGCTGAACGGTCTGCGCCGGAACCGCGAAGCCGATCCCCGCGCTGGAGCCGCTCGAGCTCAGGATCTGCGAGGTGATCCCGATCACTCGGGCCTCCAGGTCGAGCAGAGGCCCTCCCGAGTTGCCGGGGTTGATGGGCGCGTCGGTCTGAATGGCCTCGCCGATGAAGCGCCCGTCCGGGCTCTGAATGATGCGCCCCAGGGCGCTGATCACCCCGAAGGTCAGGGTTCGGTTCAAACCGAAGGGATTGCCGACCGCGACGACGAATTGCCCGACCCGAAGCGTCGTGGAATCACCGAACTTCAGGGGCGGTGGGAGATTCTCCGGCGGGATGCGCACTACCGCGATGTCGGTGGTGGGGTCCTGCCCGATGACCTTGGCCTTGAAGCCTCGGCGATCGGGAAGGGTCACGGTGATGGAGGTCGCGTTTTGGATCACGTGAAAGTTCGTGACGACGTCTCCCTTGTCGTCGAAGATGAAGCCGGAGCCGGTGCCCTGCTCGGGAACGGGCATGCTGAAGAAGTTGTACCCCATGGTCCGCGTCGTGATGTTCACAACCGAGGGCGACACCGCGCTGTAGACGTTCTCCACCTGGGCCTCCAGCTGGTTTGCAGCCACCGAGGACTGCGCGACGACGGGGGGGCGGGGGGCCGCAGGCGCGGCCGCCGAAGCAGCGGTCGAGCCTCGCTCGCAGGAGACCAGGAACGCCGCGAGCACGATCGCGGCGACCGCCGTCGCGAGGGGGATTGTCTTCTTCATGGCATAACTCTCCTTTTTGGAAGGGCCGGCTGGGTGAGGGCCTACTGAATAGTGTATAATGAGCTTGCTTGGCACACGCAAGCCCTTTGCCAAGCCCGTCAATCCAAGCTCATCGCAAAAGGAGCGCAATAACTATGGAAAACTTTCGCTTCTCCATGCCGACCGAGGTGATCTTCGGAAAGGGCACCGAGAAGGAGGTTGGCGCGGCGACGAAGAGGATCGGTACGCGGGTACTTCTCCACTACGGTTCGGAGCGCGTTCGCAAGTCAGGGCTCCTCGATGCGGTCATTCGCTCGCTGAAAGAGGCAGGCGTCGTGCACGTCGAGCTCGGCGGCGTCCAGCCCAACCCCCGCCTTGCTCTCGTAAAGGAAGGCATTCGCATCTGCCGGGAAAAGAAGCTCGATGCAATCCTTGCGGTGGGGGGAGGGAGCGTCATCGATGCCGCAAAGGCCGTCGGCGTCGGGGTGCCCTACAGCGGCGACGTCTGGGACTTCTACACCGGCAAGGCAAAGCCGACGACGATGCTTCCCCTCGGGGTGGTCCTGACCATTCCCGCCGCCGGAAGTGAAGCGAGCCAGAGCTCCGTCATCACGAACGACGAGGGCAGCTACAAGCGGGCGCTCGACATCGAGGTGATCCGCCCGCGCTTTGCGATCCTCAATCCCGAGCTCACCTTCACCCTGCCGACCTACCAGACGGCGGCAGGCGCCGCCGACATCATGTCGCACATCATCGAGCGCTACTTCACCAACGTCGACCACGTCGATCTCACCGATCGCCTCTGCGAGGCGACGCTCAAGACCGTGATCCATAACGTACCGATCGCCCTTGCCGAGCCATCGAACTACCACGCCCGCGCCGAGATCATGTGGGCGGGCGCGATCGCTCACAACGACCTCCTCAGCACGGGGCGGGTGGGCGACTGGGCGACGCACATGATCGAGCATGAGCTCTCCGCTCTCTACGACGTCACCCACGGGGCGGGGCTTGCGGTCGTCTTCCCCGCCTGGATGCAGCTCACCTATCGCCATGACCTGAAGCGCTTCGTGCAGTTTGCGGTTCGAGTCTGGGGGATCGAAGAGGACTTCGCGGAGCCCGAGCGGACCGCGCTCGAGGGCATCGCCCGCCTCAAGGCCTACTGGAAGAGCATCGGGCTTCCGGTGACCCTCGGCGAGCTCGGGGTTCCCACGGACCGCATCGAGGAGATGGCGGAGCGCGCGGTCTCCTACGGCCCGGTCGGCCACTTCATCCCAATCAAGAAGCGCGAGGCCCTCGAGATCCTGAAGCTCGCAAGCTAGCCGAACCGACTCTCGGGCCTCCCCGGTCGGGGAGGCTCGCCACTGCGCGGCGGCCGGGGTCGGCGCTACTTCGCCGGCCTCGCCAGTCCCGCCTCTTTCCACGCGATTTCAATCCGCTCGAGATCCGAAGGGCTCAGCGCAAACTCGCCGGCCGCGGCGTTCTGCTGCGCCTGGGAGGGGCTCTTCGCCCCGACGAGTGCGCTCGTCATGCCGCGCTGCCGTATCGCCCAGTTGATGGCCACCTGCGCCACCGATCTGCCCCGCTCGCCGGCGATCTCGGCGAGGACGGCGAGGAGCTTCTGCGCCTTGCCGAACGTCGGCTCCTTGAAGAAGGGATAGAAGTTGTCGCGGTGATCGCCGGCTTCGAAGCGCGGGAGCTTCTTGAACTTCCCGGTGAGGAGCCCCCCTGCGAGGGTTCCGTAGCCGAGGACGCCGATACCCTGCCCGGCGCAGTAGGGCAGGAGCTCGGCATCGATCGTGCGCTCCAAGAGGGAATAGTGCGGCTGGACGCTCACGATCTCGGTGAGCTTCCTGACTCGCTCGATGAGCTCGACGTCGAAGTTCGAGACCCCGAGGAAGCGGATCTTGCCCTGCTCCCGGATTCGGTCGATCTCGCCGACGGTCTCCTCGAGCGGGGTGCTCACGTCCGGCCAGTGAATCTGCCACAGATCGATGACATCCGTGCCGAGCCGCCGCAGCGAATCGTCGACCTCCCTGCGAACTGATTCAGGCTTCAGGTTGCGGTTGAACGCGCCCTTCTCGCGGAGAATCCCGACCTTCGTCGCGAGAATCACCTTGTCCCTGCGGTCGCGAATCGCCTTGCCGACGACCTCCTCCGAGTGGCCCGATCCGTACGCGGGGGCGGTGTCGATCAGGTTGATCCCGGCGTCAATCGCCGCGTGGATCGCCTTGATGGAATCGCTGTCGGCCACCGACCCCCAGAAATCGTCGCCGATTGCCCAGGTCCCGAGGCCAACAGCCGAGACCTTCAAGGGAGAGCTGCCGAGGGTTCGATACTCCATGTGTCACCTCATGTTTTTGAATTGGTCGCGGTCGGCCCGCTCCCGATGGTACTGTAGTCGGTTTGAATTGGCGCTGCAAGGAGGGCCGCCGCCGCGAAAGGCCTCTCAGCGCGCTCTCCCTTCGTCTTGCCACGCCTGCCGAAACCCGCTACATTCTGCCCTGCGGCAGGGAGGCGCTCGAAGCGTGGCGGCGAAAAAGATTGCGATACTACCCGGCGACGGAATCGGCCCGGAGGTCATGGCGGAGGCGGTGAAGGTTCTCGACCGCGTTGGCGCCATCTACGGGATGGAGTTCGAGAAGAGCTGGGCCGACGTCGGCGGGATCGCGATCGACCGGCACGGCAAGGCGCTTCCGGAGGCGACCCTCGATGCTTGTCGAGGCGCCGACGCGGTCCTCTTCGGCTCGGTCGGCGGGCCGAAGTGGGAAAAGCTTCCGCCCGACGAGCAGCCCGAGCGGGCGGCCCTTCTTCCCCTGCGCAAGACCTTCGACCTGTTTGCGAACCTCCGCCCCGCCATCATCTTCCCACAACTAAAGAGCGCATCGCCCCTTCGCCCCGAGCTGATCGGCGACGGCTTCGACGTCCTGGTCGTGCGCGAGCTTACCGGCGATATCTACTTCGGCCAGCCCAAGGGACGCGAGGCGGATCGCGCCTTCGATACGATGGTCTACACCCGAAGCGAGATCGAGCGCATCACCCGCGTCGCTTTCGAAGCTGCGCGCAAGCGGCGAAAGCTCGTCACCTCGATCGACAAGGCGAACGTTCTCACGACGATGGTCTTCTGGCGCGAGGTTGTCAGCGAGGTCGCGAAGGGCTATCCCGACGTCGAGCTCAAGCACCTGTACGTCGACAATGCCGCGATGCAGCTGGTGCGCAATCCGCGGCAGTTCGACGTGATGCTCTGCGGGAACTTGTTCGGCGACATCCTCTCCGACGAGGCATCGATGATTACCGGCTCCCTCGGGATGCTTCCCAGCGCCTCGCTTGCCGGAGGAACCTTCGGCCTCTACGAGCCCGCCGGAGGCTCCGCCCCCGACATCGCGGGCAAGGGCATCGCGAATCCCATCGCCCAGATCCTTTCGGCCGGGCTCATGCTCAAATACAGCTTCGGCAACGACGAGGCCTACGAACGAATCTTCTCCGCAATCGGCTCGGTCCTCGACGCGGGCTACCGCACTGCCGACATCATGAGCGCTGGGATGCGGCAGATCGGCACCGCGGAGATGGGAAAGCTCATAACCCAAAGGCTCTAGCGGGGTGCTGACAAAGGGGTTGACCCGCTGTCAAAACGGCGTTTTCGGTTGAGCCCCTTGCCCCAAAGTGGTGCGAGAAGAACGCCGTTTTGACAGGTACCTTTGCGTTCGTCAGCACCCCAAATAGCCCTGCGCCCGCGAAGCTCTCAAAGCTGCGCCGAAACCCTTGACGGCTGCAAACGGGCGAGCGAGAATGGGATGTCCCCCGGGGCGATCGCCTCCCCGTCCGCCCTGCAAGCGAGCCAGAAACGGCGGCGCGCCTCATTTCGCTCGACCTCGTACATCGGCATATCGGTCGCTGCGGTGCAGTGCATCGCGGCTATTCCATACGTCAAGGAGGCCACGCTATGGCACAAGTTGCGCGGGAAATGGTCGAGAGGGCGGGAGTCAACGTCAACCAGCTCGTTGAGCTCCTCGTGAAGAACGCGGGCGCAGAGCTCACAACCTTCTACTACTACACGATCTTGCGGGTAAACCTCATCGGGCTGGAGGGAGAGGGAATCAAGGAAATCGCGGAGACGGCGCGCATCGAGGATCGAAACCACTTCGAGGCGCTCGTTCCGAGGATCTATGAGCTTGGGGGAGCGCTCCCGGGCAACATGAAGGACTTTCACGATCTTTCGGCGTGCCCGCCCGCATCCCTGCCGAAGGATCCGACAAAGACTCACGACATGCTGAAGGTCCTCGTCGAGGCGGAGCGATGCGCCGTGCGGGGCTACACCCACATCTGCAACCTTACGGCGGGCAAGGACCACCGCACCTACGACCTGTGCCTTGCCATCCTGAACGAGGAGATCGAGCATGAGTCGTGGTTCTCCGAGTTCCTCGGGGAGGGGCCGTCCGGGCACTTCATGCGCAGGGGAGAGACCTCGCCCTTCGTGGGCAAGTTCCTGAGATAGGAGCGCAACACGGGGAGGGGCCGCGCTCCTCCCATCATGCCTCATGAAGATATTCACTCGCGAAGAGCTCTCCCGCTACACGGGCAGAGAGGGCGTGGCGGCTTACGTCGCCTGCGAGGGAAGGGTGTATGACGTCACCGCGAGCTTTCTGTGGCGGGCCGGACGCCATCAGGCCCTGCACGCTGCGGGCCGCGACTTGACCCTGGAGCTTCGCGCGGCCCCCCACGGCGAGGAGCTCCTGCGGCGCTTTCCACAGGTCGGTATTCTCGAGTGAGGCGCCGCGGGAGACCGCACGACCCGATTGACCCCACCTCGGGCGCCGGCTATGCTGAATTGCGCTCCAGCGGGGCTCACCCGCCTTTCGAAGGCTTCGT
Source organism: Spirochaetales bacterium (assembly GCA_027314665.1). Classification (GTDB taxonomy): domain Bacteria; phylum Spirochaetota; class Spirochaetia; order DAHUYW01; family DAHUYW01; genus DAHUYW01. The sequence goes on along the minus strand of DAHVAK010000026.1, from coordinate 10,413 downwards.
TCTTCTGTGAGGGATCGGATGATGCAGGGGGCTCTGCTGTGGGGCGGGTTCGTGGCATTCATTCTGGGGATGCTGGTCCTCGATCTCAAGGTGTTTCAGCGCGATCATCACGAGATACGGATCCGCGAGGCCCTGCTTTGGACCCTTTTTTGGATCGTCCTCTCCCTGCTTTTCAATGCCGGGGTCTACCTCTTCGCAGGCAGCGAAAAGGCCCTCGAGTTCCTCACCGGCTATCTCATCGAGAAGTCCCTGAGCGTCGACAACATCTTCGTCTTCATCCTGATCTTCGGCTACTTCAAGATCGCGGCCAAATACCAGCACAAGATCCTCTTCTGGGGGATTCTTGGGGCGTTGGTGATGCGGGCCGCTTTCGTCTTCGCCGGGGTGGCGCTCATCTCGCGGCTCCATTGGGTCATCTACATCTTCGGTGCGTTCCTTGTCTACGTCGGCGTCCGGATGGCGTTCGAGAAGGACAAGGAGGTCCATCCCGAGAAGAACCCCGTCCTACTCCTGTTCAAGCGCTTTGTTCCGATGGCCTCCGAGGACGGAGGGGATCGCTTTTTTCGCAGGGAGAACGGTCGCCTGTTGGCCACCTCCCTGTTCGTCGTGCTCATCGTGATCGAGACGACCGACATCCTGTTCGCCGTCGACTCCATCCCTGCCATCCTCTCGATAACCCATGATCCCTTCATCGTCTTCACCTCCAACGTCTTCGCGATACTGGGCCTTCGAGCCCTCTATTTCGCGATCGCGGGCGTCATGAAGCTCTTCCGCTATCTTCACTACGGTCTGTCGGCGATTCTCGTGTTCGTCGGGGCGAAGATGCTGCTCGCCGACCTCTTCGAGATCCCCGTCGCAGCCGCCCTTGGGGTGGTAGTCGGCGTTCTCGCCCTCTCCATCCTCGCCTCGATCGCCTTTCCCGCCCGAAACCATGCGCAGGATGAGGCGCCCTAGCGCGGCTTGGGCTGATCGCAGCGGCGATTCGCTCGCCTTGACGCTGCCCCCTACAAATGATTATCTTTTTAGTAGGAATTAGGAACGTTCCTGTCCGGAATGTAATTGCAAAGGAGTCCTGCCATGGCCCATGAAACCCCCCCGCTTCCCTATGCCTACAACGCCCTGGAGCCCTACATCGACGAGCAGACAATGCACCTTCACCACGACAAGCACCACGTCGGCTATACCACGAACCTCAACAACGCCATCAAAGGCACCGAATTCGATTCCTGGGATGTCCGCAAGCTCGTGGAGAGCCTCGCAAAGGTGCCGGAGAACATCCGAACCACCGTCCGCAACAACGGCGGGGGTCACCTGAATCACGGCCTCTTCTGGGAGATCATGGGCCCCAACAAGGGCGGCGAGCCGAAGGGGAGCCTTGCGGACGCCATCAACTCGGCCTTCGGAGGCTACGAGAAGTTCAAGGAGAAGCTCACCCAGACTGCGCAGACGCGCTTTGGCAGCGGCTGGGCGTGGTTGGTCGTGAAGAAGGACAAAAAACTCGACATCTACAGCACCCCCAATCAAGACAGCCCCTACATGGAGGGCGACACGCCGATTCTCGGGCTCGACGTTTGGGAGCATGCGTACTATTTGAAGTATCAGAACCGCCGGCCCGAGTACATCGCGGCTTTCTTTAGTCTGATCAACTGGGACAGGGTCGCCGAACACTACGCGAAAGCGCTCTAAGGTATTTCGCGCACCTCACCGGTGAAGCCTAATCTGTCCGTTCTTTTCGGGCGCCGCCCAGCTCACCCTCGGGCGGCGCCCTTTTTGTTACCGCAGCACTCCGGTTCCCGCCAGCACGTACAAGAGGGCGGACAGGGCAAGGCAGTACAGCCCGAAGACGGCCCACCGTCCCTTTTCCAGCCAAGCGGAGAGCCAGCGAATCGCGAGGAGCCCCGCGCCAAAGCTAAAGACCATGCCAAGCAACCCGGCCACCACCGCGTGGCCCGCCGAACCGGTGGCCGAGTCGGGACGAATGTGGCGCAGCTGCAGCGCCTCCCAGGCCACGAGCGGAAAGGTCAGAACGAAGGCCAAGGTGAAGCTGAAGACCTCGGCATGAAACCGTCTGACGCCCGAGAGGAGCGCCGTCGAGATCGTGGTCCCTGATCGGGAAAAGCCGCGGAAGGGCAGCGCCAGCCCCTGGATGAGACCGATGAGCAGGGAGGTCCCCGTGGACATCCGACTCGCGGTCAGGGCGCTCGGTGAGGAAGCCTGTGACGCGGGCTCCTGCGCGTCGCCCCTCCTGTGCGCCGATGATCCCTTCGTGAACCCCGCGATGGTCGTCAGGATGCCCGCCGCGGCAAGGGCGCTCGCGATGATCCAGACGTTTCCGAAGAGATCCTCCACCCGCGCATTCGGGACTCCCCGCAGGAACACCTTCGGAACCGCGATCAGGGCGACAAGGCCGATGATGCCGGTGACGATGGTCGCATAGATCACGGTCTTCACGAAGTTTCCCCGCTCCGGGTTCTCCCGAGAAAGGAGCTTCTTCCAGCTCGACCAGAAGTAGACGAGCACGGCGAACATGGTCCCCGTGTGCAGCATGATGAGGAGAAAGGTCATCTGGTACGAGGTCGGGTTCAGCCCGAAGATCAGCTCCACGAGGATCACGTGAGCCGAGCTCGAAATCGGAAGCAGCTCCGCGGCTCCCTGCACGATGGCGAGAACTACGATCACGAGTATGTTCATGGCCGAGATCATCACGGAGCGTCCCTTATCTGTCAAGCCGCAGGCGCCCGATCGGGGACGACGTGCCGCTCCGCGCCCGCCCTCGCCGGCTTGCCTTCGTGAGCGCCGCAGGTGTAGGATTGGTCCAGATCACGCGGAGAAAGTGGTGGGAAGATGATTGCACATTTCGCAGCGGTGTTCGTCGCAGCCTTTCTCGCCTCGACGGTCGAGTTCGTGGAGGCCTTCACCATCGTGCTCGTCATCGGGGTAACCGTGAACTGGCGCAGCTCCCTGTTCGGAATGGCCCTCGCCGTGGTGGCCCTTGCGGCGATCGTGGCGATTCTCGGAACGGCCCTGATCCGCTACGTTCCCATCGAGACCCTACGACTCATCGTCGGGCTGCTCCTCGTGCTCTTTGGGCTCAAGTGGCTGAAGAAGGCGGTCATGCGCTACGCGGGCCTGAAGGCGCTGCACGACGAGGAGGCAATCTACGAGGAGCGGCTCGCGGAGCTTCGCGCGCGCGGAGTGGCCCCCGGCAAACGCCTCGACCCCTTTGGGGTGGCCACCTCCTTCAAGAGCGTCCTCCTGGAGGGACTTGAGGTCGCCTTCATCGTGATCACCTTCGGAATCCAGGCGGGAAGCTACTCGGGGATGTCGGGCATCGCGGTGGCGACGCTTGGCGCCGCCCTCGCGCTCCTGGTAGTCGTGGGAGCGGGAACCCTGGTGCGCGCGCCCCTCCAGCGGGTTCCCGAAAACACCCTGAAGTTCGTCGTTGGGATCATGCTCGCCTCCTTCGGCACCTTCTGGGGAGGCGAAGGAGTCGGTCTCAATTGGTGGGGAGAGGACCTCTTCCTTCTCGCCCTGGTGGGCTTCTACCTCCTGATTTCCGGAGCGCTGATCCTCTCGCTTCGTGCCGCGGCGCGCGCTCGTCGACCCACCCAGGGCGCGATCGATTAGGAAGAAATGATGAAGCGAATCCTTCGGGCTCTCCTCGCCCTCTACGACTTCTTCGCCGGCGACGCAATCCTTCTTGCCGGGACGCTCATCGCCTTCGCGGCGGCCTTTCTCCTCGCGCGCGTCGCGACGAACCTCCTCGCGGCGGTCGCGTTCGTCTGCCTCATCGTTGCATCGCTCGCCGTGACCCTCGCCCGCGAAGCGGGCGGCGGACCGCGGTAGGGCGCCCCCGCCTCCCGAGTCGGCCTATTTTCGCCTCGCGGCGCGCTCCTTCTTTCCCAGGACGTTGAGCGCCTTCCGATCGTCTGAGGTGAGGAGCACGCAGGTCGCCGATTTGCCGGAGAAAGCGGTTCCCCAGACGCTCTTGATGTTCACCCCGGCCTCCGCGAGCTTGCGGGCCGCGTCCGCGAGGGCTCCCGCCTTATTCTGAAGCTCCAGGCAGACGATCTCCTGCTCCTCGATCTGTGCGCCCAGCGACGCAAGGGCCCTCTTGGCCTTCGCGTTGCTCTCGGTGGCAAGCAGGAACTCCGCGGCCTCTCCGCTCTCCCGGGCCCAGAGAGCCTCGATGTTCACCTTCGCTTGAGCGATCGACTCGCAAACCGCCGCAAGCTGCCCGACTCTGTTCGGAAGCGCAAATCGCAGGCTTCTTACCTTCTTCACCTCCGCCATCCTTCCATCCTCCCGGCGCGGAGCTCCCACACCCGCGCCTTTCGACCGGTCGTCGACGTCGATGGATATCCCTTGCTGCTTTCCTCAAGAGATAGTCTATCATGACCGAACCGAGCAAGGGGCTAGAGGGCGCGGCGTCGGGGGCCGTCGTTCGGATAACGACGTTGCAGGAGCGCGGGCGCGGAGAGTGCTTGACTATATGCGCATGCATGCATATGCTCTCTTCGGGGAAGCATGAATGGCGCAGGGGAAGAATGTGGCGGCTAGCAGGGTGCTGACAAACTCAAAGGTACCAGGCGAAACGGCGTCTTCTCGAACCAAATTGGGGCAAGAGGCCAGAGAAGCCGCCGTTTCGGCAGCGGGTCAATCACGTTCTCAGCACCCTGCTAGAGCGAACGAGCTCGTCTCAGTGTTCAAGGCACTTTCGGATCCGACTCGCCTTCGGATTGTCGGGCTGCTCGCGAAGGGTGAGCTCTGCGTCGGCGAGATCGAGGACCTCCTCGGCGTGTCGCAGACGAACGTTTCCCGCCATCTCGATCGGCTTCGCCGGGCGGAGCTCGTCACCTCCCGCAGGCAGGCCCAATGGATCTACTACGCCCTTTCAGGCGAGGTCGCCGAGCGGCACCCGTCCCTTGTGCGCTTGATCGAAAGCGAAATGACTGCAACCTCCGAGTGCGCCTCGGATGCCAGAACCTTGCAGCGCTATCGTGCGAGCGGCATGAGCTGCGCCGAGCTCCCGAACTGCCGGAGAAGCCGCGCCGCCGAACGGAAGGGAAAGAATTGAGGGAGGCTGCGGCGCGATGCGCCGGAAGTCGAAATCACGAAAATGTCGCGTCGCGGGAGGTTCTCTCGTGGAAAAGAGAGGAAGGGTGCTGGTCGTCTGTGTACACAACGGGGCGCGGAGCCAGATAGCCGAGGAGTATCTCCGCAGATTCGCAGGTGAACTCCTCGAGGTGGAGAGCGCCGGGCTCGAGCCGGGGTCGCTCAATCCCCACGTGGTCGAGGCGCTTCGCGAAGAGGGCATCGACATCTCGGGAAAATCAACACGGAGCGTCTTCGACCTGTTCAGGCAGGGGCGAAGCTACGAGTACGTCATCACCGTATGCGATCGCAAGGCCGAAGAGAACTGTCCGGTCTTTCCCGGACAGACGATCCGCCTCTCCTGGCCCTTCGCCGACCCATCGGCATTCCGGGGGAGCGAGGCCGAGATCATGGAGAGGGTGCGGGAGGTCCGGGACAGGATCCGCGAAAGGGTTCGTCACTTCGTGGAGGAATACCGAGCCCGCACAACCGATTCGGAAATCCGAAGCGCGGGCGTTTCATGAGCAAGGAGCGCATCCTCGCAATCTGCGTGCACAACGGCGCTCGCAGCCAGATGGTCGAGGAGTATCTTCGGAAATACGGAGGAGAGCTCTTCGAGGTCGAGAGCGCCGGGCTCGAGCCGGGCGCGATCAATCCGGTCGTGGCGGCTCTCCTCAAGGAGGAGGGCATCGATATCTCGGCAAAGAGGACGCGCAGCGTTTTCGACCTCAAGCGGGCCGGATCGAGCTTCGACTACGTCATCGCGGTCTGCTCGCCGGAGGCCTACGAACGCTGTCCGATCTTTCCCGCGGAGAAGGGGCGCCTCCACTGGCCCTTCCCGGATCCTTCCGCGGTGACCGGGAGCTTCGAGGAACGCCTTGCGAAGGTCCGCCCGATCCGCGACGGAATCAAGGAGCGGGTTCGCGCCTTCGTCGACCGCTACCGGGAAACCGGAGCGGTGGAATAGTAGCGAGGAGGAGAAACGAAGATGACCGAAGGAATTGGACGGCGCCTGCCCTTATTTGACCGCTACCTCACCCTCTGGATCTTCCTCGTCATGCTCGCAGGGGTGGGAGTCGGTTTCGTCGCACCCTCGGTATCGGGCTTCTGGGATCGCTTCAGCGTCGGGACGACCAACCTGCCCATCGCGATCGGCCTCATCCTGATGATGTACCCGCCCCTCGCCAAGGTGAAATACGAGAAGCTCCCGAAGGTCTTCGCAAACCCCAAGCTCCTCGGGCTCTCGCTCGTGCAAAACTGGATCGTCGGGCCGCTCGTGATGTTCCTGCTCGCGGTCCTTCTGCTTCGCGACAGGCCCGAGATGATGGTCGGCGTCATCATGGTCGGGCTCGCGCGCTGCATCGCGATGGTGCTCGTTTGGAACGATCTCGCGAAGGGGGACTCAGACCTTGCCGCAGGGCTCGTCGCCTTCAACGCCCTCTTCCAGGTGCTGCTCTACTCGGTCTATGCCTACCTCTTCATTACGGTCCTTCCGCCCCTCTTCGGACTGCGGGGGGTCATTGTGAGAGTCTCGATCGGCCAGATCGCCCTGACGGTTCTCACCTATCTGGGAGCTCCCTTCGCCGCGGGGGCGCTCTCGCAGCTCGGGCTCACCCGGCTGAAGGGCGAGGCGTGGTACCGCACGCGCTTTCTTCCGCGGATCTCCTGGCTTACCCCCGTCGCCCTTCTGTTCACGATTTTTGTGATGTTCTCGCTCAAAGGGCGCTCGATCGTCCAGCTCCCCCTGGACGTGCTCCGCGTCGCGGCCCCGTTTGTCGTCTACTTCGCCATCATGTTCTTCGCCACCTTCTTCGTGGCAAAGGGGATGGGCACCCCCTACGCGAAGAGCGCGACGGTCGCCTTCACCGCCGGAAGCAACGACTTTGAGCTTGCAGTGGCGGTCGCGGTCGCGGTCTTCGGCATCAACTCGGCCGCGGCCTTTGCGACGGTCATCGGTCCGCTCATCGAGGTGCCGGTCTTGATCGCTCTGGTGAACGTCGCGCTTTTTCTCGGGCGAAGGCTCTTTCCCGCGGAGAGCCGCACGGAAGAGCCGCTCTCGCCCCCCGCTACGGAGCTATGACCTCGAGGGCGGTCTGCACGCGCCCAAAAGGGGGGCTCACCTGCACCCCGCGAACCGCTCCCCGGATCTTCGCGATGATCTCACGGGCAATCCGAATCCCCTCGTCGCGAGCCCCCTCCTTGGTCTCCTGCCGCTCCATGCGGCGCATGATCTCCTCGGGGATCACGACGCCGGGCACCTCGTTGTGAAGGAAGAGGGCGTTGCGGTAGGAGGCAAGGGGCCACACCCCGGCGATGACGGGGACTCCCGCGCCCTCGATCTTGCGGAGAAAGGAGAGAAGCAGCTCCACGTCGAACACGGGTTGGGTGATGAAGAACTCGGCGCCTGCCTCGGCCTTGCGATAGGCCCGGTCGATCTCGCGCGCGATGACCGGCGAGGCGGGATTGGCCCCCGCGCCGAGGACGAGCCCGGTAGGCGCGGCAAGCTCGCTGCCCCCGAGATCCACCGCATGGTTCAGCCGCCGCCCCAGGGAGAGCAGCCCGATCGCGTCGACGTCGAAGACCCCGGAGACATCGGGGTAGTTGCCCACCTTCGGAGGATCGCCGGTTACCATCAGGAGATTCTTCAGACCCACCGCCTCGGCGGCGAGGAGATCGGCCTGCATCCCGATGAGGTTCTTGTCGCGGCAGGCAAAGTGCAGGATCGTCTCCACCCCGGCCCGTCGCTGCAGCTCGATCGCGGTGATGAGCGCCGAGATGCGCGCCGAGGCGCGCGGACCGTCGGGGACATTCACGCAGGTGACCTGCGCGGCGGCGAGCTCGGTCGAGCGCTGGATCACCTTCGACAGATCGCTTCCTAGGGGCGGGACTACCTCCACCGAGGTGATCCACGCCTCGGATGCGAGCGCCTCGCCAAGGCGGGAGCGCGCACGCAGAGGCGGCGGCTCCTTCGGGAGCGCCTTCACCTCCGCCTGCGAGATGCTGATCTCGTGGCGGGCCGTCGAGAAGGAGAGGATCGCGCGCCCCATCTTGTGGATGTGGTCGGGGGTCGTGCCGCAGCATCCGCCGATGACGTTGGCCCCCGCCTCGTGGTAGCGCAGGGCGTACTCGGCGAAGTAGTCCGGAGTGGCGAGATAGATCAGCCTGTCCTCGACCTCTTTCGGATAGCCTGCATTCGGCATGATCGAGATCGGCTTTCGCACCCGCTCCCGGATTGCGAGGAGGATCTCGAGCATATCGGCCGGACCGACCGTGCAGTTCAGGCCCACGACATCGATGCCCTCGGTGCGGTCGAGGCTTTCCGCGATCCCCGGCGCCTCGCGGCGGTACTCCTCGGTGAGGAGCGGACCGATCGTAAACTGCGCCTGGATGGGAACGTCCGAGCTCAAGGAACGGGCGACCGCCACCGCGAGCTGAAGCTCGTCGATGCTCTTGAAGGTTTCAAGGATGATGAGATCGATCTCTCCCTCCAGGAGCGCGCCCATCTGCCGGCGGTAGGCCTCCTTCGCCTCCTCGACGGTGAGCCTTCCGAGAGGGGCGATGCGCTGCCCCAAGGGGCCCACCGAGGCGGCGACGTACAGCTCCTCGCCGGCCACCTCTCGGGCGAGCCTCACCCCCGCCCGATTGATCTCCTCGGTCCGATCGGCAAGCCCGTGGCTGGCGAGCTTGATCGGATTGGCGCCGAAGGTGTTCGTGGTGAGGGCCTGCGCCCCCGCCTCGGCGTTCTCCCGGTGGATCCGCGTCACGAGCTCCGGTCGGGAAAGCGAGGCCTCGTCGAAGGAGCGGGAGAGCCCGATCCCCCGCTCGTAGAGCATCGTTCCCATGGCGCTGTCGAAGAGGAGGATTCCTTCGCGAAGGCGTTCGAGATAGGGCGTACGCATCGCAGCCTCCCCCTACTTGGAGCGCTTCTCGAGCTCCGCGAGGACCTCGTCGAGCCCGATGCCGAGCTCGGCAAGCAGCACGAGCAGATGATAGATGAGGTCGGCCGATTCGGCGACGACGTCGGTGCGCTCGCGCGCGAGGAGAAGCTCGACGGCCTCCTCGCCGGTCTTCTTGCGTATCTTGTCCGCCCCGGCCTTGAAGAGGTAGCTCGTGTAGGAGCCCTCGGGAAGCTCCCGCTTGCGCCGCTCGATCACGTCGCGCAGGGCCGTGAGGGTGTCGACCGCCCCCCTCGCGCCCTCTCCTTCGGCGCCCGTTGCCGAGGCCGTCGCCGCAGCGGCGCCCCGAGGCCCGCTCGCGGCGTCGGGTTGTGGGCGCTCCTCGGGCCCCCTGCCGCGCGACTGCCCGCCGGCATCCCCCGGCGCCGGGGCTGCCCCTCCCTTCCCGGAGAGCTCCGCCGCATCCGGTTCCTCGATCGCGCTCTCGGCGCTCGCGAGGTCCACCGCAACCTCCGCGGAGACGACTGCCTGATACCAGCGACCGAAGCTTAAGAGGCGGAGAAAGGGGGTGTTCCCCGCGTAGGGCAGGAGCCGCCCGGTCTCGTCGTGAACTGCCCAGAGGACACCCTGCTCCCTGCTCTTGTTGAAGCCCTTGGTATTCATCCAGGCCACATCCACCACCGCGCCGCTGTCGGACAGCAGGAGGAGAGGCAGGATCCTCCCGTCCGGGGGAGCCTCCTCCCTTGCCGCCGCGCCTGCGCTTCGCTTGTCTCCCTTCTTCACCATGAGCCGTTCTCTCCGCCTTCGTCCTGGTAGCGCGCAATGACCTGCGCGAGATCGAATCGACCCTCGTAGAGGGCCTTACCCGTGATCACGCCGACTATTTCGGGCAAGCGCGCCGCCGCGGCGAAATCGCTCTCCTCGCGGACCCCGCCGGAAAGGATCACCGGAAGTCCCGACTCCCGCCCGACCCGCACCGTGGCATCGAGGGAGGGTCCGGAGAGGGTTCCGTCGCGGGCGATGTCCGTGTAGACGATTCCGATCACCCCGTAGCCCTTCGCCCTCCGAGCGAGGTCAACGTCCGAGATATCGGAATCGCTCTCCCAGCCGGCGATCTTTACCCTGCCCGCGCGGGCGTCGATTCCTGCGAGGATCCGCCCGTAAAGAGCCGCCCATCGCGCGACCTCCTGCGGCTCGCGGACGAGCGAGGTGCCCACCACGATCCGATCGGCCCCGGCGGCCACGAGCTCCCGGACGTCAGCCTCGCTCCGCACCCCACCGCCCGCCTCGAGGAGACAGCCGACCGCAGCGCGGATGCGCGCGATGACCTGCCGGTTGGTCCCGCTCCCGCGGGCCGCGTCCAGATCGACGATGTGGATGCGGCGGGCCCCCGCGCGCTCGAAGCTCCGGGCGACGGCGACCG
>DAHVAK010000122.1 GCA_027314665.1 Spirochaetales bacterium | reverse complement strand
GGCATCGGGGTGTGGTCGTATTCGCGCTTCATGGAGGCCCACTCCCCTTTGGTGAAGGCATCAGCGTGGAACTCGACCGGATTCTCGCGCGACTCGCTCAGGGCCGCTTCCAGCTCTCCGTGATAGCTCGCCCGGAAGCTTTCCTGCTCGTCCTTGGTGAAGCTCCCCTCCGCCGCGAGCTTCTCACAATAGAGCGTCGCCACGCTCGGGGAGTTCTTGATCTTGTTGTACATGATCGGATGGGTGAAGGAGGGCTCATCGGCCTCGTTGTGGCCGTACTTACGGTAGCAGATGATGTCCACCACCACGTCGTAGCCGAACTTGTGGCGGAAGCGCAGGGCAAGGTCAACGGCTCGGACCACCTGCTCGGGGTCGTTGCCGTTGACGTGGAAGATCGGCACCGGCATCGCCTTCGCGATGTCCGTCGGATAGAAGGTCGAGCGGGCATCGCGGGAGGCGGTCGTGAAGCCGATCTGGTTGTTCACGAGGATGTGGATGGTGCCTCCCGTCTTGTAGCCCTTGAGCTGCGACATGTTGAAGGTCTCGGCGACGATTCCCTGCCCGGTGAAGGAGGCGTCTCCGTGGATGAGGACCGGGATAACCCTCTTGCGGTGCACGTCTCCCCTCCGGCGCTGCGCTCCCCGCGCCTTGCCTTCGACGACCGGATCGACCGCCTCCAGGTGGCTCGGGTTTGCCACGAGGCTCACGTGAATGGTGCTCCCGTCCTCGTTGACGTGGTCGGTTGAGAATCCGATGTGGTAGGGCTCGTCGCCGCTTCCGCCGTACTTGTGCGGCTTGTAGTTGTCCTCGAACACCGAGAAGATCTCGGTGAGGGGCTTCCCGAAGACGGTCGTGAGCACCGTAAGGCGCCCGCGGTGCGCCATCCCTAGGACGATCTCCTCGATGCCGGTCCGGGCCGCCGCCCTGTCGAAGAGGTAGTGAAGGGCGGGAATGAGAACCTCTCCCCCCTCGAGGGAGAAGCGCTTCTGCCCGACGTAGTGGGAGTGCAGGAAGTGCTCGAACTCCTCGGCGCGCATCAGATCTTTAGCGATGAGCTGCTTCTGCTCCTTGCTCCAGTCGGGGCGATTGTTGTTCTGCTCGATCTTGTCAATGAGCCAGCCGCGCATCGCCCGATTCTGGATGTGGAGGATCTCGGTCCCCATGGTCGAGCAGTAGGTCTCCTTCAGCGCCGCGAGGATCTCGCGCAGGGTTCCCCGCGCGGGGGTGAGATGCCTGCCGGCGGCGAAAACCTTGTCGAGATCCGCCTCGGAGAGCTCGAAGTCCTTCAGGGCCAGGCTTCCGTAGGGGCCCTCGATCGTCTTGCTCAGGTACTTCAGCTCGGGCATGAGGTAGTTGCCCAGGGGATTGGTGTTGGCGTAGATGTGGCCGACCTCGCGGTAGGCCCAGATGAGGTTGTCGACCTTTGCCTGTTTGTAGACCATCTCCGTGTCGGCCGAATGAACCGCACCCTCCCCGTTGCCCGGGGCGCCGTCGCCTTTCTCGTAGTGGAGAAAGAACTCCTGCCACTCGGGGTCGACGCTCCCCCTATCCTTCATCCAACTCTCGTAAAGCTCCTCGATAAAGGGAGCGCTCGCCAAGTTGATATCGGTTCTCATCCTCTCATCCTCCCTACCCCTTGAGCCTCGCCTTGAGCAAGGCGGGGATGTCATCCGGCTTGTCGGCCACCGGAACCCCTGCGTCGCGGAAGGCCTCGACCTTCGCTTCCGCAGTTCCCTTCCCCCCCGAGATGATGGCCCCTGCGTGGCCCATCCGCTTTCCCGGAGGAGCGGTGCGCCCTGAGATGAAGGCTACCACCGGCTTCTTCATATGCGCCTTGATATAGGCTGCAGCTTTCTCCTCATCGTCGCCGCCGATCTCGCCGATCAGCACGACCGCGTCGGTTCCCGGATCCTTCTCGAAGAGCTCGAGCAGATCGAGGTAGCCGGTGCCGATGATCGGATCTCCCCCGACTCCGACGCAGGTCGACTGCCCCAGGCCGGCCTCGGTGAGGTTGTAGACCACCTCGTAGGTCAGAGTTCCGCTTCGAGAGATCACCCCGATCCGCCCCTCCTTGTGGATGCGCGCCGGCATGATTCCGATCTTGCATTTCCCCGGAGAGATGAGCCCGGGGCAGTTCGGGCCGATGAGGCGCACCCCGGAGGCCTTCAGCTCCTGGTGGACGCCGACCATCTGGAGCACCGGGATCCCCTCGGTGATGCAGATGACGAGCTTGATTCCGCCGGCCGCCGCCTCCCGGATCGCGTCCACCGCAAATCGCGGCGGAACAAAGATCACCGAGGCCTCCGCGCCGCTCGCCGCGACCGCATCCTTGACGCTGTTGAAGACCGGCGCCCCGGCAACGCTCTGCCCGGCTTTTCCGGGCGTGACTCCCCCGACCACCTTGGTCCCGTATTCGACCATCTGGGCGGCATGGAACGAGCCATCGCGTCCGGTGATCCCTTGGACGATTACGCGAGTCTTGTCATCGATGAGAATGCTCATGGTTACCGTCCCTCTCTCGAACGTCCGACGACCATTTTCACGGCCTCGCTCAGGGACTCCGCCGCGGCGAGCCCCTCACGCTTCAAGATCTCTCGTCCCTCGCGCTCGTTGGTTCCGATGAGACGGATCACGAGCGGCAGGCGCATCTCAAGCTTATGCTTGGCCATGACGATGCCGTTTGCGATGTCGTCGCAGCGGGTTATGCCTCCGAAGATGTTGATGAGGATCGCGCGGATCTTCGGGTTCCGCGTGAGGATGCGCAGCGCGTTCAAGACCTTTTCAGGATTGGAGCTTCCCCCGACGTCGAGAAAGTTCGCCGGATCGCCGCCGAAAAGCTTGATGATGTCCATGGTCGCCATAGCGAGCCCGGCGCCGTTCACGATGCAGCCGATGTCGCCGTCGAGGCTCACGAAGGAGAGCCCGGCCGCACGCGCCTCGATCTCGTCATGTGAGTATTCCTCGGGGTTGCGGAGGGCCTCGATCTCCGGATGGAGGAACAGCCCGTTGTCATCGAAGTTTATCTTCGCGTCCGCGGCGACAAGGCTTCCGTCAGAAAGTTCAGCGTAGGGGTTCACCTCGACGAGCGAGCAGTCCTTCTCGCCAAAGAGGCGGTACATCTTGCGCAAGGTGTCGGCTGCCTGTGCTGCCGTCTTTGCGTTCGCAAAGAGCCGGGCGCAATAGGCCGAAAGGACAGCGTCGCTCAAGCCCGCGATCGGATCGACCTCCTGCATGAGGATCTTTTCCGGCTCGCGCACCGCAAGCTCTTCGATCTCGACCCCTCCGGCGGAGCTCCCGATGAGCACGGCCCGCTTCTTGGAGCGGTCCAGGGTGACCGAGATATAGTACTCCTTCTTGATGTCGATCGCTTTCGCGACCAACACCTTCTCGACCGGAAGCTCCTTGATGGTGAGGGCGAGGATCTCGCGCGCCCGCTCCGCCGCTGCCTTCGGGGTGTCGGCGAGCTTTACCCCTCCCGCCTTGCCGCGTCCGCCGACGAGCACCTGCGCCTTCACGACGACTGGCGCCCCGATTTCCGCCGCGATCCCTCGCGCTTCGTCCGGCGTCTTCGCGACCCCTCCCTGCGGGATAGGGATGCCATACTGAGTGAGCAATTCTCTCGCCTGATACTCGTGAATCTTCATGCCTTTTCCGACTCCAGTTGTTTTGTGATCTTGCGTTTCATCAGATTAATGGTCTTCGTCACCTTTATCTCCCGCGGGCAGACCCGCGTACAGTCAAAACGGTTGTCGCATGGCCAGACCCCGCTCGCGTCGTTCAGCACCGCGAGTCGCGGACCCAGGCCTGCATCGCGCGAATCATTCACGAAGCGGGATGCCTGCACGATCGCCGCCGGGCCGATGTAGTTCGGGTTGCCGTCGAGCACCGGACAAGCCGAGTAGCAGGCCCCGCACAGGATGCAGTTGGTCTCGTCGTCGAAAGTCTGGCGCTGGATCTGGGTTTGGATCCTCTCCTTGCCGCTGTCAACCGGGCTCTCGTTGATGAGGAAGGGAGACACCTTGCGGTAGCTCGAGAAGAAGGAGGACTGATCCACCATCAGGTCGCGCTGCACCGGAAGGTGGCGGACCGGCTCGATGGTGACGACCGCCCCATCCGACTCGGCAACATCGCGGACAAGGGTCTTGCAGGCGAGGCGCTCCCTTCCATTGATCACCATCGCATCCGAGCCGCACACCCCGTGACCGCAGCTGCGCCGGAAGGCAAGAGATCCGTCGAGGAAGCGCTTGATCTGCTCGAGACCGTCGAGGACACGATCGGTCGGCTCGATTTCGATGGGATACTCCCGGTAGCTCGCCTCGGCGTCGATTTCCGGGTCGAACCGGCGAATCCTCATGACAATCTTCATGACGCTCAGCCTCCCGTTCCTCAGTACGCGCGCGGCTTCGGTTGCCACTTCGTGATCGAAACCGGCTTGTAGCCGATCCTCACCCCATCGCCTTCGAGCCACGCGAGGGAATGCTTCAGCCAGTTGGCGTCGTCACGTTCGGGAAAATCCTCCCGCGCGTGCGCCCCGCGGCTCTCCTTGCGGTTGTTTGCCGCCGTCGCCGTCGTGTAGGCAAGGTCAAGGAGGTTCCCAAGCTCGAGGGTCTCCAGCAGATCGGTGTTGAATCCCCGGCTCCGATCCTGGACCCGCACCTCCTGGTAGCGCGCGCGCAGGGAGCGGAGAGTCTCGATTGCGCCGACCATCTCCTTCTCGGAGCGGTAGACCCCCACCCTCTCCATCATAGCGACCTCCATCTCCTCGCGCAGCTGGCCGCCGTGTGGTCCCTTCTTCCCGTCCATCAGGCGTTCGATCTCCGCGCGCGCCGGCCCGTCGGCCCCCTTCGGCAGGGCGACAGGGTCCGAGCCCTTCACGTACTCCTCAATATGCAGGCCGGCGCGCCTCCCGAAAACAACAAGGTCCACGAGGCTGTTCGTCCCAAGACGGTTCGCTCCGTGGACCGAAACGCAGGCGCACTCCCCGGCGGCATAGAGCCCCTCGACGACCTTTCCGCGCTCGTCGCAGAGAACCCTACCGTGGAGGTCCGTGGGGATGCCCCCCATCCCGTAGTGCGCGGTCGGCTGAACCGGGATGGCCTTTTCGACCGGATCGATCCCGAGGTAGGTGCGCGAGAAGGAGGAGATTTCGGGGAGCTTGGTCTGCACCACCTCCCTGCCGAGATGCGTGGCGTCGAGGAGGACCCAGTCGTCGATCCTGCGGTCGCCGCGCATCCCCATCCCGCCGGTGATCTCGGTCATGATCGCACGCGACACCATGTCCCGCGGCGCGAGATCGAGAAGGGTCGGCGCGTAGCGTTCCATGAAGCGCTCGCCGGTGCGGTTCCGCAAGACCCCTCCCTCCCCGCGAACTGCCTCGGTGATGAGAATTCCCATCCCCCTGATCCCGGTCGGATGAAACTGGAAGAACTCCATGTCCTCGAGCGGGATCCCGCGCCGCGCGAGGACCGCGGGTCCGTCTCCGGTGCTCGCGTAGGAGTTGGAGGTGATGCGGAACATTCGCCCAAAGCCGCCGGTGGCGAACAAGACCGCCTTTGCCCTGAAGGTGTGAAGCTCGCCGGTCCTGAGCTCGAGCGCCACCACCCCGGCGCATCGCGCTCCCTCGAGGAGAACGTCGACGACATGGTATTCGTCGAAAAAGTGAACCTCGTTCTTGATACACTGCTGATAGAGGGTCTGGAGGATCATATGGCCGGTGCGGTCGGCCGCGTAGCAGGAGCGGCGCACGGGTCCGTCTCCGAAGTTGCGGGTATGGCCGCCGAAGCGACGCTGATCGATCTTGCCGTCCGGGGTACGGCTGAAGGGCAGCCCGCGATTCTCGAGATCGTAGACCGCATGCACCGCCTCTTCGGCAAGGATGGTCGCCGCATCCTGGTCCGTGAGATAGTCGCCGCCCTTCACCGTGTCAAAGGCGTGCCACTCCGGGCTGTCGGGCTCCACGTTCCCCAACGCCGCGCCGATCCCGCCCTGCGCCGCCCCCGTGTGGCTGCGCATGGGATAGAGCTTCGACAGGACCGCGGTCTTTGCGCTCTTGCTCGCCTCGAGCGCCGCGTACAGCCCAGCCCCTCCGCCCCCGACGATCACCGCATCGAATTCGTGTGTCAACTGAGTGCTCCTTGTCGGGCAGATCGCATCGTGCACCACGCATGGAGCCGGCAAGGTCGGGCCATCGGCCTCTGCTCGAGAAAGCTGCGTCTGCCGCCGTTGGCCGCCGAACCAATTGCCGCTCCAATTCTGCCTGTACTATCTGTTCGTTCCGCATCGCGCGTCACGGTAAAGCCAGCCGTCGTGAACGTATTTCGTGAAAGGCGCCGCCATCATCCGGGCTTATAGAAGGTCTCGAGCTGCTCCACCCCCTCTTTCACAGCCTTTGCCGAGGCATCGAGAGCCCGGCGCTCCTCTTCGGTGAGCTCAATCTCGATGATCTCTTCGACCCCGTTCTTACCGAGCAGCACCGGCACCCCGAGAAAGATCCCCTCGTGTCCGTATTGTCCGCGCAGGTAGACCGAGGCGGCGACGAGCTGCCTCTCGTCCTTGACAATCGCCTCCACCATCTTGGCCGCGGAGGCTCCAGGGGCGTAGTAGGCGCTTCCCGCCTTGAGGTAGTTGACGATCTCGCCGCCTCCCTTGCGGGTGCGGTCGACGAGGCGCTCGATGGTCGCCGCGTCCAGGAGCTCGGCGATGGGGAAGCCTCCCACCGAGGTGTAGCGAGTGAGCGGCACCATCGTGTCGCCGTGGCCACCCATGACCATCGCTTCGATGTCGCCGGGCCACACCCCGAGCTCCTCGGCGATGAAGTAACGGAAGCGCGTGGCATCGAGGACCCCCGCCATCCCGATGACCTTCTTCAGGGCGAAGCCGGTCTCGCGCAAGACCACCATCGAGATGACGTCGAGGGGATTGGTCACCACCACGACCGCCGCATTCGGGGCGTAGCGGGCGATCGCCTGGGAGGCGGTCTTTGCGATGTTCACATTCGTCTTGAGGAGATCCATCCGGTCCATCCCGGGCTTGCGGGCGATGCCTGCGGTAAGGACGACGACGTCCGATCCCGCGATCGCGCTATAGTCGTTCGAGCCCGTGATCTGCACGTTGTATCGGCGAAGGGGCGCCGTGTGCAGGAAGTCGAGCGCCTTGCTCTGCGGCAGTCCCTCGACGACGTCGACCATCACCACCTCGGCGATGCTCTTTTCCGCGATATAGTAGACGGCGGTAGCCCCTACGTTTCCTGCTCCGATGACTGATACCTTGCTCACCGCGTCCTCCCTGAAAGCAGCAGATTCACCTCTTCGCCCGACCGCTTGAGCCTTTCCTCCTGATCGCGCGAAAGCTTCGGCGTCATGACCCGAACGACCCCTTCCCTCCCGATGATCACCGGAAGCGAAAGCGCAACGTCATGGATGCCGTACTCGCCGGCAAGCATCACCGATACCGAAAAGATCCGATGGATGTCGGTGTGAATTGCGTCGGCAAGCTCGGCGGCGGCCGCAGAGGGCGCATAGTAGGCGTTGGACCGCTGGGACATGCGCACGATGAGATCGCCGGCCGAACGGGTCTCACTGACCAGCTTTTCGATCGTTTCCTTTGACAGCAGCTGCTCGATCGGAATGCCCGAGACGCTCGTGTAGGCGAAGAGCGGGATCATCTCGTCGGAATGGCGACCGATCACCATCGCCTGGACGTTGTCCATCGATACCCGCAGCTCGCGGGCGATCCCGTAGCGCAGGCGCGTCGAGTCGAGGATGCCCCCGAGTCCGATCACCTGGTTGCGAGGCATCTTCGATTCGCGCACGAAAAGGGTGGTTATCGGATCGACCGGCTCGGTCGCGACGATCACGATGGCCTTCGGAGCGAGGCGCGCCACCATCGGGGCGACCTCCCGCACAAGCGCGAGGTTTTCCGTGAAGAGCTCCTCTCGCTTCATTCCCGGCTTGCGTACCGCGCCCGCCGCGAGAACGACGACATCCGATCCCGCAATTGCCTCGATCGAATCGCTGCCTCGCAGCTTCGGCCGATACTGGCGGACCGGCGCGGCCTCCATCATGTCGAGGGCCTTTCCCGTCGACAGACCCGCCCGTACATCAAACAGTGTGACGTGGTGGGTGCCCTTCTCGGCAATAAAAAAAGCCGTGTTGGCGCCCACGTTGCCGCTTCCAATAATGCTTACACCTGGCATAGCTTCATCTCGCTTTTGTTCATTACCTTGATACTCGTATAATACTCATTGCGATTTTCAAATACAAGAGCAGTCGCGACAAAGCGCCCAATCTGATCAATATGGTCAGAATTAGTGATCTATGCATTCGACATGCATAATCATGCGAAGCGTCGGCGGCGAGTGCGGCGCAAGGCGCGGCCCTTCACGGCGCGATGCTATCGGCCCATCGCGCCGGTCGCCCTTGCCACGCTTCGCGCGGCCCTTCACGGCGCGATGCTATCAGCCCAGCGCGCCGGTCGCCCTTGCCGCGCTTCGCGCGGCAAGGGCTAGACGTCGATCAGCATCTCGAGGACGGCGCGGGCGCGGGTATCGTCGGGATTGAGCTCCAGGGTCTTGCGATAGCTCCTAATCGCGTCGGTATTGTTGTGCAGGTGGAATTGTGCGGTACCCAAAAGGTAGTGTACCTCGGCGAGGTTCGGCGTAACCTCGGCCAGCTCCTTCAAGAGCCCGAGCGCCTCGTCGTACTTGCGCTCCTTCATCTTCAGTTGAGCGAGATAGAAGTTGGCGATGAGCGACTCGCGGGAAACCTTGCGGAGGTTTCCGAAGCCTTCGAGGGCGGCCGCGTCATTGCCGAGGAGGTGGTTGATGAGACCGACGAAGTAGCTTGCCATCGCGTGACTCTGTCCCCCAAGGGCAAGGACCTGGTTGAAGGCGGCAAGCCCCTTCTCGAGGCGACCGCATCGGTAGTAGCAGACCCCTAGCTCATAGAAGGCGTTCCCGAAGTCCGGATTGAGTCTCACGGCCTCTTCGAGATGCCGGATCGCATCCTCGAGACGCCCGAGGGAGTACATCGACTTCGCAAGAAGGAGAAGCACGTAGTGATCCTTCGGATTATCGGCGTGAAGCCGCTCCAGGGCATCCCGCGCCTCCTTCCATCGACCGCTCAAATAGTGCTCGATCGCGCTCGCATAATCAGGATTTGATAAGTCAAGACCCATCTTGCCTACCTCCGCCGCCCGCACCAACCGTGGATGATCGAATAGGGTCAGCCTACCACGTCCGGACTACGGAGGCAACAGGGGGAGGCGCGCGCGTCGATAAAGCCGACAGTTGACCTTCTCGCGGCCCCAGGCTACCTTCCGTCCATGGCATCACAAAAACTGGAATACGTTCCCGGCGCCTGCAACATCGGCGCGGCGGAGACCGCACAGAGGCGAGCCTTCGGATGGATTGCGCTCGCGATCACGGCAGTCCTCTGGGCGATATTCATCCTCTTGGGAGTCGGCGCACCATGGCGGCTCTTCCTT
Source organism: Spirochaetales bacterium (assembly GCA_027314665.1). Taxonomy (GTDB): domain Bacteria; phylum Spirochaetota; class Spirochaetia; order DAHUYW01; family DAHUYW01; genus DAHUYW01. The sequence continues at coordinate 9,980 of DAHVAK010000122.1, read as the reverse complement.
CTCCTTCCCGCGGCGGGGTCTGCCTCGGGATTCCTGCAGGCCGCATTCCACTTCTGCGCCAACTTCGGGATGCGGGGGGTCTTCAACTTCGGGCCTCAGGTAGGCAACACCGACACGGTCGAGCAGGCGGAGTTCCGGGCGAAGGATCGCCGCAAGGCCCAGCAGATCATCCTCCTCTCGCTCCTCGTGGGCGTCGTCGTTGCGCTCATCGGCTACCTTACGGCGCTCTGACGGCTCGCCGGAGAACCAAGGATAGCCGCGATCAGCGGCGTTCTCCTCCTGTCCGGCATCGCCCGTCGTCTCACTTCGTGTCGGACTGCTTGCGGGCGATGGCCGTAAGGATCTTCGTCGACAGCTCACCATTCGGGATGATGATCACTCCCCGCGGGCAGCGGATCTTCGTGGTGATGAAATCGATCGAGACAATTTCTCCCTCGATCGAGTCGAAGGAGACGCGATCCCCCGCCTTCAGGTCGCGCATGAGAAAGCGCCCGGCGAGCATGCTGGTGACGAGCGAGCGACCTCCGATCAGGATAGCAACGACGGCCACGGACGGGACGATGATGAAGACCAAGGCAAAGGATCCCGATAGGAGCGTCGAGGCAAGGTTCAGATAGTCGAGAATCCCGAAAAGTGCGACGACAATCACGCCGTAGCGCGTAAGCGCCGCGAGAAGCTTGTGGAAAGGGAAATCGGCCAGGCGTGAGGAGTGTTCCACGAGATTGCCGAGAAAGCGTCCGAGAAAGAGTCCGAGCCCGAGGATCACCAGCGAAACGATGAGGCTCGGGATGAACGAGAGGACTCCGATGAGAAAGCTCGATGCTGCTGCCAGCTTGAGCGCGCCGAAGAGCGCAATCAGCATGCTGAAGATGATGACCCAGTAGACAACGAGCCCAATGAGGTGGGAGGGTTGGTGGGTGACCCCCCCGTGCCGCAGGAATCGGGTCAGGCCGATCTTCTCCGAGATGACGTTGAAGCCCACGGCTTTGAGCAGCTTGGCGATGATCTTCCGCAGCAGGACAGCCGCCCCCCATCCCACGAGAAGGATGACTGCCGCCACCGCAATGTTGGGGAGAAAGGCTACCGCTGCGCGAAGGACTTCTGAGAGCGGCGCCACGATCAAGTCTTGAAGAAGGCTCAACAACTGCTTCACCACGCTACTCCCCGCCTTCCCCACGCTCGTCCTCGTCCTTGAGGAAATCCCGGAGCTTCTGGATCGGCCTGCGCATGACTCGCTCGGCGCGGTCCGCGACGCGGCCAAAGGAACGTTCAGTCCGCTCGGCAAACTCATCCGTGCGTCGGTCGAGCTCCCGAAGGATTCCATGGCCCTTTCGCAGCTCGACCAGCATGAAATCCGCGGTTCCGGCGATTCCCGTCTGAGGATTCAGATCGTTTCGCAGCTGCATGATGACTGCCATCGGCGTCGCGGCGCTGGCCTCTCGGAGCCGGATGATGAACACGAGCGCGAGGAGCTGGATTGCCGAAGAAAGCAAGAACAGGAGATGAAGATCGGTGATCCGGTAACCGAGAAGCGTGAGCTGAAAGGGGGAGAGTTTCCGGATTAGGAGGCCTCCGACGATGGGGGCGACCGCTCCGCAGAGACCCGTGATCGCCGCGAAGAGAGCCAGGTAGATCGAGCGGCCCGCCTGGGGGCTGAGCTTGATGAGAATGTTGAACTGCGACAGGCTTGCCCCCGCCATGAAGGCTCCCGACAGCGCGAAGGCAATGAACAGTGGACTCCCGGGGGCTTGCGGGCGGGCTGCGATCCAGACGAAGGGAATGGCAATCAGAACCCAGGTCGAGACGACGATGATCGGCCGATTGCCGAGCCGGTCGGAGATCGGCCCCCACACCTTCATCATGAGCAGGGTCGTCAAGGTGGAGAGGGTTGCGAGAAGCGCTATCGTCGAGAAGCTCATCTTCAGGTGGTCGATCATGTAGACATTGTAGAAGGGGCCCGCGATTTGAATGCCGAAGTTCCACACCGATACGAAGAGAATGAGCGAAAGGAAATTCCGGTCTTGCAGAGGGTGCAGGAAGCTCGCGAGGGAGATCCCTCCCCCCTCGCGTGCCGCCGGGGTCCCGGTCTCCGGCATCCGAGAGAGGAACCAGCTCGAAACCAGCCCGAAGACCAGTCCGGTCGCAAAGAGAATAAGGTAGCCGAAGGGGCTCGAATCCGAGAAGTGTCGGTTCCAAGTGGTGAGAAACTTTCCGCCGGCCACCGTGATGACCATGCCGGTAAACGAGGCGATCATGTTCCTTCGCCCGAAGTAGCTCCCTCGGGTCTCCGGCGGCACGAGATCCGACATCCAGGCGAGCCAGGCGACGTTGCCGAGGGAGCCGAACAGGCTCGAGACGGCGACAATGGCCACGAGCACCGCCACCCGGTCGTCCCGGAGGTCGCCCAGGAGCGCAAGGGGGAGGAGGATAACAAGTATCCACAGAACGCGGCTGACGATGACGGAGGTCGTACAGAGGCGCTTCTTGCGCCCGGTCTTCTCGATGATGTAGGAGCCCAGCATCTGCACGACGTTGGCGACCATCGGCAGCGCAGCGAGGAGTCCCACCTGTGCGGGGGTTGCGCGGAGCACCTTCAAGGCGAAGCCCATCAGAAAGACGCCTCCGGCAAGCGATCCCATCATCGAAGCAAAGGCGCCGTCGAATATCGAGTAGCGAAGTCCCTGTTGGCGAGCAGTCACATCCATCGGAGCATCCGGCACTGTTCCTAAACCTACTGCCTCAGTCGGATTTCGACAACCCGACCGGCGGTGCTCCCGGCTCGCGGAGAGGGAAAAAAGAGCCGGCTGCCAGGAAAGGCGCTGTATACTGTGCATGGATTCGCACACACCCGAAAGACTCACCGTGCGGAGGATGCTGTGGCCGAAGCGAACGCGTTTGGTCCAGGGCTCGCGCTTGGCATCGATGTGGGCTCGGTCTCGGTTGCCTTGGCTGCCGTCGACGGTGCAGGCCGTCTCGTGCGCTCGCACTATGCCTTCCATCGTGGCAGGGTCCGCGAGACGATCGAAGCGGGAATCGCGGAGCTTGATCTTCCCGAGAGGATGCGCGTCTACGCGACCTCTTCCACCCCGTCCTTTCTCCGCGTGACCTCCCGAAGCGACGCGCAGATCGCGCTGATCGCGGCCTGCCGCGCCTTGCACCCCGACGCTCGGACCCTTCTGTTCGTCGGCGGCGAGCGCTTCGGGCTCATCCGCTTCAACGAAGATGGAAGCTACCGCGACCTGCGCGCAAGCAGCTCGTGCGCCGCGGGAAGCGGAAGCTTTCTCGACCAGCAGGCGGCGCGTCTCGGGCTCCGCGGTCCGAGCGAGCTTGCGCTGGAGGCGTCGCGCAATCGAGGGGCCGCCCCCGCAATCGCCTCTCGGTGCGCGGTCTTCGCAAAGAGCGACATCATTCACGCCCAGTCGGAGGGCTTCAGCCTTGCGGAAATCTGCGACGGGCTCTGCCTGGGGCTCGCTCGCAACATTCACGACGTTCTCATTCGCGGCGAGCCGATTCGGATGCCGGTGGTCTTTGCGGGAGGAGTTGCGCTGAATTGTGCGGTAGCGGAGCGGCTCGGTGAGCTGTGCGGGGTATCCCTCACGGTCGACGCAGCGGCGCACCTCTACGGGGCCCTGGGTGCCTGTCTCGCGCAACGGTCGCTCGACGGCGCCGGAGCCCCGAAGGCGATCGATCTGCGCGGGCTTGCAGCCGGGGAGTCCGCCGAGCGCCCGGCCTTCTGCGAGACCATCCATATCGACCCGGACCGACGCTGGGAGGCCCAGGGGGTGGAGCGCCTTCTCCACCGGGCGCCTTCGATCGCGATCGATATCCCCGTCGAGGTCGAGCTTTTTGAGCACCCTCCCGCCGGCGCGACAATCGATGGCACCCTCGGAATCGACATCGGCTCGACCAGCACCAAGGCGGCTCTCATCGACGATCGCAAGAGGATGGTCATCGGCCTCTACACGCGGACCGCGGGCCAGCCCCTGCGCGCGCTACGAAGCCTCTTTCACGCTCTCCAATCGCATTGCGTCGAGCGCTCGCTTACCGTCCGTCTCCGCGGGGTCGGCACCACGGGAGCAGGAAGGAGGTTCGTGGGGAAGGTCATCGGAGCGGACCTCGTCATGGATGAGATCTCCGCGCACGCCCGGGCCGCCTGCGAGCTTGATGCCCAGGTCGATACGATCATCGAGATTGGAGGCCAGGACGCAAAGTTCACCCTCCTTCGCGGCGGGCTCGTAACCTTCTCGCAGATGAATACGGTGTGCGCCGCAGGGACGGGCAGCTTCCTTGAGGAGCAGGCAGCGAAGCTTGCGGTGCCGCTCGAAGCCTATGATCGGCTCGCCGACGGAGTGCGCGCGCCGATTGCGAGCGATCGCTGCACGGTCTTCATGGAACGCGACCTGAGCCGAAGCCTCAATGCCGGCTCTTCGATTCCCGAGCTGCTTGCAGCGGCGGTCATCGGGGTGCGCGAGAACTACCTTCTCAAGGTGGCGATCGAGGCCAGCATCGGATCCCGCGTCTGCTTCCAGGGCGCCACCGCCCGCAATCGCGCCCTGGTGGCTGCCTTCGAGGCGCGCCGCGGCAAGCCACTCTTCGTCTCACCCTACTGCCACCTCACCGGAGCGCTTGGGGTCGCGCTCGCCCTCCACGACGCCCCGGTGGCGCCTTCGCGCTTTCGCGGGATCGATCTCTGGCGGGAGGAGATCCCTGTCGAGATCGAGAGCTGCTCCCTCTGTGCGAACCGCTGCCGCATCCGCGTGGCGACGGTCGGCGGCGAAAAGGTCGGCTTCGGCTTTGCGTGCGGGCGGGAGTACCGGGAGCACCGATTCGTTCGAAAGAACGGGGAGATCGATCTCCTCGCCGAGCGGCAGAGGCTCGTAGAGAGCGCCCTGGCGGCGCAGAGCGAGGCCCGCGAGCGGCGCCGCACCGCGGGGCGTTTTCCGTTGCAGAGCGCGGGGGAAGGGGGCGCCACGGGACGGGCGCGGATTGGGATTCCCGCTGCGCTCATGATGGAGGAGGAGCTTCCCTTCTGGCGCTCCTTCTTTGGTGAGCTCGGGGTTGCGGTTCGCACGAGCGACGCCGGCGGCGAGGCTGTCGCCCGAGGAAAGCGCATCGCGGGGCGGAGCTCAGGAGAAGTACTGCTACTACTCGCAGTACGGGGCAAGCCTCGCCGCCAATCTTCTGGAGGGAAGGGCGCGCCTCGTCTCTCCCCTCCTGCGGAGCACCGACTCCGTCGCGCGGACCAAGCACGAGCTTGCTCGGGCCCTGCGCCCGATGCTGGGCGAAGGCCTCGCCTTCCTCGAGGTATCCCGGGCCTATGACCGCGCGGAGAGGCTCGCCGGCGAGATCCGCTCGGGCCTGCGGCGGCTCTATTTCGAGCGCTTCCGACCCGACGGGGACATCGCCGTCGTGCTCGTCGGGCGTCCCTACGCCGCCCTTGCCTCCGACATGAACAAGGGCATTCCGCAGATCTTCGCTTCCTTCGGCATCAAGACCTGTTACCAGGACATGCTCCCGGAGCGTCAAAGCGTCGGGGAGGAGGCTTCCGAGCAAGCAAAGCTGTCCCGCGCGTTCCACTGGCACTACGCGGGGGAGATCCTCACCGCGGCGCAGAAATGCGCCCACATGTCCGGCATCTACCCGGTCCTAGTCACCTCGTTCAAATGCTCGCCGGACTCCTTCGCTATCGAGTACTTCCGACGAATCCTCGATATCGCGGGCAAGCCCTACCTCGTCCTGCAGCTCGACGAGCACGACTCGAGCGTCGGCTACGAGACGAGGATCGAGGCGGGCATTCGGTCGTTCCGCAATCACTACGCGCTCGCGGGGGCCTCGAATGCACCGCCCTCGCGAGGCGGCGCCCGACCCATTGCGCCGAAGATCGAGCGCCGCATCGCAGGCCGGACCCTCCTCTTTCCCAACTGGGATCCGATCACCTGCCGTTTCCTCGCAGCCAATCTCCGACGCCACGGCATCGATGCTCGCGTCCTTCGGGAGGACGGCGCCAAGATCCGCACCGCAATGCGGAGGAATACCGGTCAATGCATCCCCGTGAACATCATTGCGGAGGAGTTCGTGGACTACATGCGCCGGGAGGGGCTTGATCCCGCGAAGACGCTTCTGTGGATGATCCGCTCGGATGGGGCCTGCAACCTCCGACTCTTTCCCTACTATATCAAAACGCTCCTTCAGTCCTATGGCGAGGGCATCGAGCGGGCGGCGGTCTATGTCGGGGAGCTCTCTCACCTGGAGGTATCCCCCCTCGCGGCGGTGAGAGCCTACGTCGCCTACCTTGCAGGGGGAATGCTCCGCAGGCTCGGATGCCGCGTGCGCCCCTACGAGCGTTGCGCCGGCGAGACCGACCGCGCGATCGAGGAATCGACCGCAGCCCTGGAATGCGCCTTCGCGGGCGCTCGCCCCCTCGGCGAGACCCTTGCAGGGGTCGTCGAGCACTTCGCCGGGATTTCGCGGCGCGAGGGCTCCCGCCCGAAGGTAGCCATCTTCGGTGATCTCTACGTGCGCGACAACGAGGTGATGAACGAGGAGCTCATCCGCACGATCGAGGCGGGAGGAGGCGAGGTGGTGACGACGCCCTACAACGAATACCTAAAGATCGTCTCCGGCGCCTACTTCACCGCCTGGAGGCGGGGGGGCAAGCTCCTCACCCTGTTCGAGTACCGCTCGCTCCTCTTAGCAATCGAGCTGCTCGAGCGGCGCTTTTCGGGGCTGCTCGCCGGCTACCCCCTCCCAAGGGCAGCCGAGTGCGCGAAGGGCAGCGTCGACCATCTCGCCGACCTGCACGTCCGCGTGGAGCAAGAGGGCGAATCCTACGACAATATCCTCAAGATCTTCCACATCCTGCGCACGCACCCCGACGTGTCGCTGTTCGTCCAGACCAATCCGGCGTTCTGCTGCCCCTCGCTCATCACCGAGGCCATGACGCACCGGATCGAAGAGCTCACCGGCGTGCCGATCGTTACCCTTACCTACGACGGAACCGCCGAAAAGAAGAACGAGCTGATCGTCCCCTACCTCGCCTACCCGCGCAGAATCGGCTCGCAGGGGCCTCAGCGCACGCCGTAGACGACGACTCGTGCGCGTTCATCGCTCCAGCTTCCGATGGTTCGATAGGCGAAGGCAATCGAACGTATGATGCGCCTGCCCCCGGCGACCGCAAACTCCCGCGATCGTGAGCCCGGGCCGAAAACCAGCCGCGTGGCGAAGCGCTCCCGCTCGCCGTTGCCGTAGGTGATCACGAAGTTGGAGAGCTCGATATTGTTTCGCTCCACGACGAAATAGAGCGAGTGAAAGAAACCCTCATCGCGTCCCACCGGAATAGCCCCATAGTTGCCGCGAAAGGCGACCACGCGCTCCCCAAGAAAGACGGCGCCGCGAGGAACCGCGACGACGGTTACACAACCCGATAGAACCAGGGTCGCGATGCCAATCCACAGGATCTTCTTCATGATGCCTCCCAGAGGAAACAGGTGATGATGGGAAGGGCGTCACGCGTTGTCAAGTCGCTCCCGCACAGGGTTCGCACAGCGGCTTCGGGCAGGCCCGCTCCAAGCTCCGGCGGCTTGGAGCGGCAGACTCCCAAGAGCGCCAAGAGGCGGTCGTCGTTGCAAGGAACGTCGCGGAAGGCTTCCCGGCCCTATTCCGCTCGAGCGAGTCGATCGAAGACGCCGAAGACCTCCTGGGGGGCAGAGGGCCGCCCTTGCTCGAGGCAGGCCACAACGACCTTGGCCCTTGCGACGAGACGGTTGTCGGGGAGGCGATCGATCGCCTGGTCGATGACAATTCGCAGCCGACCCTCCCGCCGCAGGCTCGAGCGCACCACAAAGCGGTCGTGGCTTCGCAGGGGATGCTTGTAGTCGATCTCGATCCTCACCGCCACGAGGTCGATCCCCCGGGCATGCAGCGCGGCAAAATCGAGCCCTACCGCCTCCAGCCAGCGGTGCCTCGCGTGCTCGAGGTAGTGCAGGTAGACCGCGTTGTTCACCACCCCCTGGAGGTCGCATTCGTAGTCTCTCACCTCCAGCTCGGTTTCGTGTTGATGGATCTCTCCTGCCACCGCCTCTCCCCCCGCGCGCCCATGGGCTCATGGCCGTCACCTCGGTCCCGCCGGACGGTTGCCCACCCCCGAGCTTCGTGTCTGGTCGCGTTGGGCCATGCTGCGGGAGATCGGAGCCGGCGTCAAGCCGCCCAACCCCTCTTTTTTTTCTTTGCCCCGCCGGGTCGGCTGCGAGATATAATTGTTGAGAGGTGCACATCCCCGTGGCTCGACTCATGTTGTCGTTCCTGGGGCCTCCCCGAATCGAGATCGACGGGCGATCCGTGCACCTCGACACCCGAAAAGCGGTTGCGCTGCTGGCCTACCTCGCCGTCACCGGTGAGGCGGCGAGCCGCGACGCTGTGGTTACCCTCCTCTGGGGGCGCTACGGGCGAATCCAGGGCCAAGCGGCGCTCAGGCGGACGCTCACCACCCTGCGCAAGGAGCTTGCCGCCGATTGGCTTTCCATCGAGCGGGACCAAATCGCCCTGCGTCGGTCCGCTGAGGTCTGGATTGACGTCGCTCGCGTCCGGGAGCTGCGCTCCCGCTGCGCCAACCATCGACACCGCGTGCTTGGCGTCTGCCGGGACTGTCTGCCTCTCCTCAGCGAGGCAGCGGGGCTCTACCGAGGCGAGTTTCTCGTCGGCTTCACCCTAAAGGACAGCCTCGCCTTCGACGATTGGCAATTCTTCCTGACTGAGGACTTCCGGCTGCAGCGTGCGGAGATCCTCAAGCGCCTGGCACTCTGTCTGTCAGCCTCAGGCGACCACGAGGGCGCCCTTGCCTGCGCCCGCCGTCGCCTCGACCTCGATCCCTTCGATGAGTCGGCCCATACGCAACTGATGCTGCACTATGCTTGGGCGGGCAACCGGACCGCGGCCCTGCGCCAGTACGAGGAGTGCGCCGCAATCCTCCGCCGCGAAATGGAGGACAGCCCCGGACGGGAAATCGAGCTCGTCCGGGAGGCGATCAGACGGGGACAAGCCGCCTCGCCGCCGGTCTTCGAGGCCTCCCCGCGTGAGCGGGCGACGCCCACCCTCGTGGCTCCCGCGGAGGGGCCGACTGGGACGGCGACCCTGTCGACCTCAGGGGATGAGCGGCCTCCGCCGCGGGCTTCGCCGTCTGAGGCGGCTCATCGGCCTGCGCTGCCGCCCTCGCCGATCTCCGCGGCGGAATGCTCCCCGTCGGAATCGCTTGGCGCGCCCGGCATGCCGCCCGCGCATTCAGCCGGCGAGTGCGGCAACGCCCCTATCGAGCTGACGACGGCGACGGTGGTCGTCGCGAGAGTCTCGGACCCCGCCGACGGGTCGGTCGAGGGCGCCAGGGGGATTGACGCCCTCTTTGCGGAGAAAATCGCAAAGTATCGCGGGCGGGTCCTGCGAGTCTCTCGCAGCGAGGGCGTCGCCTCCTTCTGTGATCCGAGCCTCGCCGAAAGCAATCCGGAGCTCGCGGTTCGGGCGGCGCTCGAGATCTCGATGCAGGCGAGCTCGTCGGCAATGCCGATCCAGGTGGCCGTTGCCACCGACGTGCTCGCTTTGCCACCTGCGAGACAAGGCGAGGGCGTTCCCGCCTTTCCGACCGGAAAGGGGATGATCCTCGCCTCTCTTCTCGCCGAGCGGTCGACCGCGGGCATGACGTTCGTCGCGGAGCGCACCTTTCGCCTTACCCGCGAGGTTTTCGCCTTCGGAAAGCCGACGATCCGCTCGGTGGCAGTCGGGCAGCAGGCGATCGCCTACCCCCTCCTCGGGCTTGCGCCCCTCTCGCACAAGACCCGCGGGATCGAGGGCGCGCGCGTTCCGTTCGTGGGGCGCGAAGAGGAGGTGCGGCGGCTCTTCGCGGCCTACGACCGTGCGGCCGAAGGAAGGGGTCAAGTCGCACTGGTGACGGGGGAGGCCGGTATCGGCAAGTCTCGCCTCATCGCGGAGCT
>DAHVAK010000024.1 GCA_027314665.1 Spirochaetales bacterium | reverse complement strand
GCGGGCGCGGCCGTGGGGCAGGAGATCTCCGCCTCCTCGATCGATCGATTTGCCGTTAGCGCCGGGACCTTCGCGGACCTCAAGACGGGAAGCGCCGGTCCCTACCTTGACCTGCGGACCCCGCCCTTTCTGCTTGGCCGTCAGATCGGGCTTCACCTCCGCTACCAGGGAGGAAGACGCATCGGCTCGCTCCTTCCGGACATCCAGACCCTGCGGGCGGAGCTCGCCTGGTCGGTGGGCTCCGCCGCGCTCGCCGGCGAGGGCGGGATCTCGACCTTTCGGCTGGGCGCGGACCTCACCTGGTCCGACCGAGAGGCTGTCCCGCCGGCCGGCTCCTTCGTCGTGGGCCCTGAGCTTGGCTCCGACTTGAGCCTGCAGAGCGGGCGCAGCCATTTCATGGTCTCCGATACCCTCTCCGTTTCCGGGAGTGGAGCGGGATTCTCCGCTGCGGTCGGCTACGGCTTCGAGCTCTTTCCGTGGCTGCTCATGTCCGCGCGCGTGGCTTCGGCGACGACGCTCACCTGGGGCGGCGTGGTTTCCGTCGACCTTTACCCCTACCTCTACGTCACGGTCTTCGTCGGGCGGTAGCCTCAGAACAGCGGGAGCTGGCGGTCGCGGTGGAAGAGCTCTTCGAGGTCGACGCCGATCACCTCGGAGAAGGTGGCCGCGATCGGCTTGATCTGTTTGTCCAGATAGTGCTCGTAGTCGATCGCAGCGGTGACCGCCCCCAGGGGCTGGGGTCCCTCCCTCGTCCAGACGTAGTCGATGAGTCCGGACTGCTCCTCCGAGTCGAGGTAGCGGGCCGCTTTGACGTGAGGGGGCAGCGCGCTCGAGTACTCCGCCACTGACTTGCGGAGGGCCTTGGTGTAGACGAGCGAGCCATCCTTGCGGCCCGCGGCTATCTCGGCGAGAAAGGTGCGCACGAAGCGCACGATCTCCTCGGCGCTCTGACGCTCGAAGACCCGCCGCAGCATCTCGAGCTGGAACTCCTTGGCCGCCTCGGTCCAATCCCGCCGCACCGCCTCCATTCCCTTGACCTCGATGCGCATCGGGGCTCCCCGCTCGCCGAGGATCGCGCCGGCGTTGCCCTTCGAGCGCCCGCGGGCGGCCTCTCCCTCCCCCCGTGCGGCGACTGGCCGATCGGAGAGGCTCTCTCGAGCCGACTGTGGAGAGCGAATCCGCAGGGGCGGCACGAAGAAGCGGCTGTAGGTCTTCTCGAATTGGAGGAGAAGTCGGGACTCGACGCGGAAGCTCTCGGCGAGGTGGCGCGCGAGCTCGCGGTTGACCGCAGCGCACAGCTCGGCGCCTGCCGCGCGCAGCTCGGCCTCCTCGGCTCCCGCGGGAAGGCCCGATTGCACGAAGAGCGAGTCGGTGTCCCCGTAGAGCGTGCGCAGGCCCCGCGCGGCGAGGTAGTCGCGGCACCAGTAGAGGATGTGATGGCCGAATCCGGTTATCGCCCCGGCGAGATCGGAGCCCGCAAAGCGGCAGCCGCTTGCTCCGAGAACCCCATAGAAGGAGTTCATGACGATCTTGAAGACGAAGGAGGCGACCTCATCGCCGCTCCTTTTCGCCTTCCTTCGGCTTTCAAAGAACTGCCCGAGAAGCTCGGGAAGGAGGCCCGGATCGCGCCGGAAGGTTGCGCCGTTCGGCGCGCGGATCACCTCGACGCTCGCCGGCGCCTCGTCGGAAAGGTACTCCGGGACATAGCTCACGGGGTCGATGTTGAAGGTTCGGATGATCGACGGGTAGAGGCTTTGGAAGTCGAAGACGTAGACGTTGTCGTACAGCCCGGTGTGCGGCACGATGATCGCTCCCCCCGGGGCCTCCGTCAGGGGAAGGGCATCCACCCCGAGGGACGGCGCGACGATCCCCCGGCGATGCATGGCCTCGATGTAGAGGGATTCGAAGGCGGCAATGCTCGTCCATGCGCGACTCAAGGGCACCCCGATGAGCCGACAGCGCTCGATCGTGAGCTTCATGAGCCCGGTCCGGTCGAGGATTTCCCTCACCAGCCTCGCATCGGCAAGGCAGTAGCGGCAGAGGGCCGCCGGGTCCTCTCGGTAGAGGCGCTGGATCTCCCGAAGCTTCTCGCGACCGCGCGTGGCCGAGATCTCCTTGCCGTAGCCTAGGACGCCCTTCGCCACCGCCTCCAGGCTCTGGTCGGCGAAGCGCTGGGGTCCCGAGCGAATGAGCCGGACCCCGTCGAGGACCTGTCGGCCGGGGATGATGAAGGCGCTCGGCTTTCGCTGAGCCCCGGGCAGATAGGAGCAGGCCTCCGTGCTCCGCCCGAGGGTGAGGGAGAGTCCGTGATGCCTGAAGCGCATGAGGATTCGGGCGAAGTCGAAGTCGATGACGTTCCACCCGACGATGATGTCGGGATCGAGCTCGCGAAGGCGGACGGCAAAGGCTGCAAGCATCTCCCGCTCGCAGGGGTAGGAGCGAATCGGCGTCTGTGCGTCGTTCGCCTCGCGAGGGGCGGCCAAGAGCACCTCTTCCCTCATCTCGCCGCTCGGGCCCACCTGGGAAAGCGCCACCGCGTAGATCTCCTCGCCGAAGGGGTTGGTCTCGATGTCGAGGGAAAGGAGGGCGAGGCGGGGCTCCCAATCGCAGGGGCTGATCTGCGGGTTCAGGAAGAGGGCGTCGACGTGGCGTCCCGGCCTGCTCACTGCGGCGAGGAGGAGCGATCCGTGGATACCTCGCTCCATGAGGAAAAGGTCCTGGGCGCGGAGATCGGCCTCATAGGTGCGAAGGTCGGCGCGGGAGAGGGCCTCGGCTAGGCGGCTCAAGGCCGAAGGGGTGGGGCAGGAAAGCGCGAGGCAGGGCTCGCCGTCCATCGTGCGCATCGCTGAGGGGCGGAGGGATGCCCCCAGGGGCTGCGCCACGGCTGCAGCCCGCCCCTCGTCGGAGGCGCGGACGTGGAGGGTGGGTTTCACTCCGTCGAAGACCGCTCCAAAGCTGCGCCCGTCGGCGAGCCGACCGATGAGACAAACCTGGGTCGCCCCCCTCACCGTCCGGGTGAATGAATGGACGATAAATCCCTCGAGGCCCTCGGATTCGCTCATAGGCAGGCAGCTCTGAGTCTACCACGCGGAGGCCGGCCGGAGAAGCGCGGAGTGTCGCAAGCCCACCCCCTTGCACGAGAAGGGTCCTCCGGCCTCCGCGCGATTGCTGCCGATTTCGCTTGCCTTTTCCGCGGTCACAGGCTATACTCTATATATAAATTCTTATATACAGGAGGGGGCGATGAGCGAACGACTTACCAGGGAGACTTTCTTGGAGAAAGTATTCGACTACGAGAAGAACACCGAGTGGAAGTTCGCGGGCGAGCTCCCCTGTGTCATAGACTTTTATGCCGACTGGTGCGGGCCGTGCAAGATGGTAGCTCCGATCATGGACGAGCTTTCCAAAGAGTACGCCGGAAAGGTGAACTTCTACAAGGTGAACACCGATGAGGAGCAGGAGCTTGCGGGCGCCTTCGGTATCCAGAGCATTCCGAGCATCCTGTTCGTTCCCATGAAGGACAAGCCGCAGATGGCCGTCGGCGCGCTGCCGAAGAACACGATGCAGCAGGTCATTGACAAGGAGCTCCTCGGCGGGGCAAGCGCCGGCCAAGAGGCCAGCTGATCCGCAAGACTCGATTGAGATCAAAAGGCAACCCACCGCCCGCGCGGTGGGTTTTTTTTGCGGGCGCTACCGGTAGGTGGCTCGCAGATGATGGAGGGTGATCATCGACTCGATCTGCTCGAGGCTTGGTTTCCGCTTTCCCGCAGGCCCCTCGCCCGACGGGGCCTCGCCCGCGCCGACGCCCGGCTGGGGTCCGGTCGCGGCGCTCTCCGAGAAGGGATAGAAGCGCAGCACCCGCGGACGCCCCGGCAGCAGCGTG
>DAHVAK010000020.1 GCA_027314665.1 Spirochaetales bacterium | reverse complement strand
AGGGGCGGGCCTGCGCCTGGAGGAGGACGCCGGTCGTCTGCGGCCAGAAGAGGGTCGGACGTCCGCGAAGGGAGGGAACGGCGGTGAGCAGGACGAAGAAGAGGCCGAACCCGAGGAAGGGCAGCGCCGCGAGGAGGCTTCGCCGCCGGCTCATCTCGAGGCCCCCCGCCCGCACGCCGCGCTCCTTCAATTGCTGTAGCTGAAGAGAAGCTGCGCCTCGCCGAGGACCTTGCCGTTCATCGCCGCCTTCAGCTCCTCGAGGTTGAATCCGTTCGGGAGACCGGCCGGCTCGGAGAGGGCGTAGAGCGTCAGGCGGTAGACGTGGATGAGCGGAGGCTTCACGTTCTTCGGGATGGCGCTCGGGGGTTGAGGTCCGCGGTAGCCGACCTGGCCGGCCCCGTTCTTGCCCTGAGCGAAGGTGGGATTGCCCACCGAGGCGTTCGCCGGAAGCCCCCCTGAGGCTGGGTCGATATCGGCAGCGAGCCAGTGAACGAAGGGTAGGCCCTTTCTGCCGTAGGCCTCCATCACCGCGGCGGCATCGGGATCGTCGAGGACGAGGGCGAGGGCGACGGTGCCGGCTGGAAGGTTCTTCCAAACCAGGGGAGGCGAGGTGAGATTCGCCGGGGCCCCGTCCTTCGCGGCGTAGGCGGGATCGATCCGGCCGGAGGAGAGGAGCCCGCTGTGGAAGCCGATCTGGGAATCGCCTGCGACCGCGGGCGAGGAAACCGTGAAGGCGGCGTCCTGCGCCGCGACCGACTGAGCCGCGAAGAGTGCCGCGCCCGCTGCAAGCGCGAGCGCGCGAAGGAATCGACTCATGTGCTACCTCCTTGCGAGGATTCTCGTCTGAGGACCCGAAAGCTCGACTGGCAGCCCCGCAGTGCCGCTGGTCAGGGTCGTCCCTGAGAGAAGGTCCTGGAAGGCCGCCCCCGAAGCGATCCCGGGGATCGTCACCGTAACCGGACCTTCGGCGTCTGTGGTAGCGACCAGGATCTCGTCGTTCCCCGTGCCGCGGGCGTAGACCCACACCCCCTTCGCGTCGTCGACGAACAGGCTCCTCACCCCCGCCTCCCACAGGGCGGGATGATCATGGCGAATCCGGATGAGCGCCTCGTAGCGCGACAGCAGGGCAGGAACGAGGACGCGGCTCCAGTCCACGGTCCCGCGCTGGGCGTCCCAGTGCTCGCGCCGATCACCGAGCATCCCTCGCTCGTCTCCGTAGTAGATCACCGGCATTCCGGGAAGGGTGAACTGGACCCCGATCGCCGCTTCCATCCTCCGCACGGCAAGCTCGCTCGGCGTCGCTCCGATGTCGCCCCCTCCGAGGATGGTGAGCGCCCGCGGGGTGTCGTGGCTGTCGAGCAGGTTGAAGCTCATTTGATCCACCGCGGGGGAGTAGGCGAGGAGCGCGGTCTGGACCGCGTCGGCGAGGCGGGAGGCGCTCCATCCCTTCTCCGCTGCGAAGAAGGGAAGGAGGGCGCGGTAGCCGATGGGGTAGTTCATGAGCGCGTCGAAGCGGTCGCCCTGCAGCCAGGCGGGGTCGACCTGCCAGATCTCCCCGACGAGGTAGGCCTCGGGGTTGATCGCCTTCACGGTCTTGCGGAACTCGCTCCAGAAGCCCGGCGCCCGGATCTCGTTCGGGACATCGAGCCGCCAGCCGTCGATGCCTTGCTCGGTCCAGTAGCGGACGACCGACAGGAGATACCTCGTGACCGCAGGGTTTGCGACGTTCAGCCGGGGCAGGGAGGCGAGCCCCGACCAGCCCTCGTAGTTGCCTTCGGCCACGCTCACCGGAAAGCTCTTGATGAAGTACCAGCTTGCGTAGGACGACTTCTCCCCTTCCTTCAGCACGTCCTGGAAGGCCCAGAATCCCGTGCCGGTATGGTTGAAGACCCCGTCGAGGATCACCCGGATGCCCAGGGCGTGCGCGGCCCGGACGAGCTCCCGGAAATCGGCGAGGGTGCCGAGCATCGGATCGATCTTCAGGTAGTCCACGGTGTCGTAGCGGTGGGAGCTTCCCGCCGCGAAGATGGGGTTGAGGTAGATGAGCCCGACTCCGAGCGTATGGAGGTAGGGAAGCTCCTCGATGATCCCTTTCAAGTCTCCCCCGTAGTACTGGCTGCTCGTATCCGGTCCGATCGGGCCCTCCCATGGGCTGACGGTGGCGGGGTCGTTTCCGCGCTCCGCGTCGCGGAAGCGGTCTGGGAAGATCTGGTAGGCGACCGTGCCGCGGGTCCACGGGATGAGGGGAGGACCGGAGAGCGGAAGGCGAACCGCAAAGGGCGCGGCCAGCCCAGGATCCGCGGAGAGGCCGTGAGTCCCGTAGTACTGGGGGGCTCCGCCGTCTTCCAGGGCGAAGCGAACCTCAAAGGAGGCATCGGTCGGCACCCTTCCCTGGTAGACCCAGGCATCGATCGTCTCGCCGATCAGGCGCATAGGAAGGCTCTCCCAGGTGCCGCCGGAGGCGGACCGCCAGATGAGCGCGACGCTGCGAACATCGTCGGGAGCGGTCCGCAGGCGCACCTCGACCCCCGTCTCATGGTCCAGCATCACGTAGGCCGGATCGTCGGCGCGAAAGGAGAGGCCCGGGGCGTAGACCTTGCCGTCCCCTATCGCCACCTCCGTGGTCGCGGCGACATCGCGATAGGCGTTCTTCCCGCCGAAGCCGTCATCGACATATCCGTCAGCCTTTGGATCCACCGGCCCTCCCTCTCGCGCGCTCGACATGTCGCGCGGCCATTCCCCGTTGATGAAGAACTTGTACTCGTGGCGACCGGGCGTCAAGAGGACGGTAACCGCAAAGCTTCCGTCGGGCTGTTTCGGCATCGGCGTCTCGCCCCAGTTGTTGAAGTCCCCGCGCAGGGCAGCGGTTGACACGTGCGCGCCGCCCGGCGGAACATAGACGAAGCTCACCTGAACGGGAGCCTGAGGAGCGGCGAGGAGCGGAAAGGCGGAAAGAAGGATCGCGATGCACAGCACGGCGAGCCGCGGCGCTCGAAACGGAGCGCTCGATGCTCGACCCGACGTGATCACCTTGCTCGGCCTCCCGTGAGAAAAGCTACGAAAGATACTATGAGCTTATCGCAAGAAAATCTACCGAAGGCGTGCCGTCGACGCAGGGAACGGAAAGGTGATGGGCACTAACGACGAGAGAAGGGACCCGGATCCCGCCGGATCAGGCTCGGAACCGAGCAGGGCCGATCTGTCGCTCCTCGAAGAGGTGCTCAAGCACTGGCGGCTGATCGAGCACCTTCCTGCCGGAGTGGTGGTCTACTCCCCGGATGCCCGGATCCTCCTCGCGAACCCCGAGGCGGCGCACCTGTTGGGCATTGCAGCGGACCGCATGGAGGGGAGAACCATCACGGAGTTCCCCTTCCGGCTCCTTCATGAGGACGGCACGCCACTGCCGCTTGAGGAGTATCCGGTCAATCGCGTGCTGAGATCGGGGCTTCCGCAGGGCAATATCGTCGTCGCTATCGATCATGGGCCCAGCGCCCCGTGCGGATGGGCCCTCGTGAACGCCTATCCGGAGCAGGACAGCGCGGGACAGATGCAGCGGGTCGTGGTCACCTCGGTGGACATCACCGCGCTCAAAGCGGCGGAGCAGGAGAGCAGGCGTCGCATTGCGGAGCTTGAGGCCGTGAACCAGCTGTCGGCGGCGCTGCGCTCGGCCCAGAGCCTGGAGGAGATTCTTCCGATTCTCCTGGACACGACCCTGGCGGTCATGAGGATGCAGCACGGCGCCGTGTGGCTCTACGATCCGATCTCCGACGAGCTGAAGACCGCGATCACGCGGGGCCTCGGAGAGGAGGCCGGCTCTCTACCCCTCGTCGAGAAGCCCGGCCAGGGGATCGCCGGACGCGTCTTTTCGAGCGGGCAGCCGGACTTGAGCGAGGATCTCAGCGTCGATGAGCGCCTTCCGGAAGCCATTCGGCGCCGGATCCCGCGGAAGAGGGCTTCCCTTGCGGTTGCGATCCGGATGGCCAACTCACCGATCGGGACCTTCACGGTGGACGCCGAGGCACCGAGGAAGATCGGCCCCGACGACGTGCGCCTCTTGAGCACCCTCTGCGAGATCGCGGGCATCGCCATCCACCGTACCTCCCTCCGCGAGCAGACCGAGCGCCGCCTCCAGCACCTGACCGCGCTCAGCGAGATCGATCGCGTCATCGCCTCCAGCTTCGATCTCCATATCAGCCTTCCACCGCTCCTCAGTCAGGTGACCCGACAGCTGCGAGTCGACGCCGCAGATATCCTTCTGCATAACCCGGGATCGCAGAGGCTCGAGTTCTTCGCCGGCTACGGCTTTCGCTTCAGGTACATCGAGGAGACTCGCATGGCCATGGGGGAGGGCTACCCCGGGCTCGCCGCGCTTGAGCGCCGAACGATTCACGTCGCGGATCTGAGAAAGCATTCCGCGGAGTTCGTGCGGAAGATGCTCCTTGCCGAGGAGGAGTTCGTCACCTATTTCGGGATTCCGCTCATCGCGAAGGCGCAAGTCACGGGAGTGCTCGAGATTTTCAGCAGGGTGTCGCTTCATCCCGACGCGGAGTGGCTCGAGTATCTGAAGGCCCTTGCGAGGCAGGCCGCCCTTGCAATCGACAACGTGACCCTCTTCGAGGGGCTTCAGCGCTCCAACGCCGAGCTGGGCCATGCCTACGATGCGACGATCGAGGGATGGTCGCACGCCCTCGACCTCCGCGACAAGGAGACCGAAGGCCACACCCAGAGGGTCGCCGACACCACCGTGCGGCTCTGCCGCTCCTTCGGGTTTTCGGAGGCGGAGCTCGTTCAGATTCGCAGGGGGGCGCTTCTGCACGACATCGGAAAGATGGGGGTTCCCGACAGCATCCTGCTCAAGCCGGGCCCGCTCACCGAAGAGGAATGGGCGGTAATGAGGAAGCACCCGAGCTTCGCCTACGAGATGCTCTCTCCCATCCGCTACCTTCGCCCTGCCCTCGACATTCCCCGCTATCACCACGAGAAGTGGGATGGGAGCGGCTACCCGCACGGTCTGCGGGGGGAGCAGATCCCCCTCGTGGCGCGGGTCTTCGCGGTGGTGGACGTCTGGGATGCGCTTACCTCCGATCGTCCCTATCGCGCGGCGTGGCCGGCGGAGCGGGTGCGCGAGCATGTTCGAGCCCTTTCCGGAAGCCACTTCGATCCCGAGGTCGTCGTGCGATGCCTCGACTCGGGGGTCCTGGGGTAGCGCCCGGCGTCGCGCCCACCGCCCAAGGGGGCCGCTCGCTGCCTGCCTAGGGGCCCGTCCGCGCCTTGGGCGGCGGCCTCGCTTCCCCGCTACTGGACGAGGGGGCTGGTCGCCCCCCGCATCTCGATCCCTTCGATCGCGGCCTTTCCGACGAGGAGCTGGATGTACTGATGTACCGCCTGGGTCCAGGCGCTCTTGCCGAGGTACTCGGCGATCCTCTCGCGGGCCATGGGGTAGGTGAGCTGCCGCCCGCGGATCGATTGATCGAGGCGGAGAATGTGGTAGCCGTAGCGGGTTTGCACCGGCTCGAGGCAGAGCTCCCCGGGCGACAGGGAGTCGAGGCAGGCCTCGAGCTCGGGGGTGGTCTGCCCTCGGATGATCTGTCCGAGGTGGCCGCCGTGCTCGCGGGACTCAGGGTCGGCGGAACGCTCCCTTGCGAGCCGCTCGAAGGCGGCGGGGTCGCGCCGAAGCTCCTCCAGTGTCGCCGCCGCGGCCTCGCGCGCCCGCTTGCGGGTCACGGGGTCCTCGGGCCCTGCGGCGAAGAGGAGGTGGGAGGCCTCGAAGTGATCGGGCGAGCGGAAGCGCTCGCGGTTGTTCTCGTAGTAGCGCCGCAGGCTCACCTCGTCTGCCCCCGGCAGCTTGATCTCGCGCTCGAGGAGGGCGGCGATAACGCGCTCCTCGGGTGCGACGGACTGCCCGCCTCCCGCCGGGGCCGCGTCCGTGCCGAGGCTCGCCTCGTCGCCTCCTTGCCTCCGTGCCCTCTCGCCCGCGCTCCCCGTCTCATCCGATCGCCCGGCTCCGGCAGGCCGGGCCACAGGCTCGCCCGAGCCGGGCTGCCCCTCTTCGCCTGAGGGACCGCCCAATCCCAGCGCGGCAGCCTCCTCGAGGAGGAGCTCGCGCACGACGAGGGCGACCGCGGCCTCCCGCAGGGCCTCCTCGAGGCTGGCCGCGGGATGGTGCTGGGCCTCCCGAGCGACCTCCTCGTCAGTGATGACCCTTCCGTTGACCCGGATCACGCCTCGCCATCCCGTGCGCGGGCTGCCGTCGGCCGCGGCGCGCTCAAGCACGCGCCCCTCCGTTGCGCCGCGGCGCTCACGAGGGCATCCCCCGCTTTCGCGCCGCCGGGGCACGCCGGCGCACCACCTGAAAGGCGCGCCCGAGATACCAGACGGGAGCGCTCCAGATGTGAACGAGCCGGCTCAGGGGCCAGACGAGGAAGAAGGTGAAGCCGAGGAAGAGATGCACCTTGTACACCCAGTAGACCCCTTGCAGGTAGCCTACCGCCCCGGGCCGCAGGTAGACGATGGACTGGACGTAGGCAACCAGCTGCGCGAAGAGCCGTCCGTCGAGATGGTGAAGGGTGAGCGGGATGGTCGCCAGGCCGAAGGAGAGCTGCACCCACACGAGCAGGAGCACGAAGATGTCCATGACGCTCGAGGTCTTTCGGATGCGCGAATCGAAGAGCCTCCGGTGAACGAGCATCGTGAGCCCAATCCAGGCGGTCACTCCCGAGATCCCGCCGGCGACCACTGCGAGCATCTGGTGGGCGCGCAGCGAGACCCCGAGGAGGTGGAGGATCGAGTCGGGGGTGAGAAAGCCGACAAGATGGCCGGCGAAGACGATCAGAATCCCGTAGTGAAACAGCGAGCTTCCGATGACGAGCTGGCGCTTGCGGAGGAGCTCGCTCGAGCCGCTCCGCCAGCCGTACTGCCCGCGGTTGAAGCGAATGATGCTCCCTGCGATGAAGACCGTGAGCGCGACGTAGGGGTAGTAGCCGTAAAGGATCAGGTTCAAGAGGTGGGCCATTGCCAGTGCTCCTTGGGTCAGTCTTCGCCCGCGGCTGCCGCGTCGCCGCGCGCCGCCGGGGCGCCTGCCGCCCTCCGATGCGCCGCCCCGAGGGCTCGGGCGTGCTGCCTTCCGACGAGGGTGGCCTCGCGCTTCGTGAAGTCGACGGGCTCCTCCTGCCACTCGGCGTCGAGGGCCTGCGCGCTGCCGTCGTCGGGAGCCTCCTCGCCCGCGAGCTCCGCAAGCTCGACCTCGCACGGAGCGCCGCCCGC
>DAHVAK010000018.1 GCA_027314665.1 Spirochaetales bacterium | reverse complement strand
GGGTCGGCGATCGGATATCATCACCCGAAGGAAACGCCGCATGGTAGCTCGCATAGGACGATGGTTCATTCAGCGCACGCGAGATTTCTTCTACGCGGCGGGCTTCCTCATTCAGGTGCTCAAGGCTTCGATCTTCTTCGGGCGCGACAGCCGAATCGCCTACCGGGTCCTGACCATGCAGATCCTCTTCCCGGGGGTGGGGGCGCTCACGGTGGTGGCGGTCCTTGCGGTCTCCCTGGGGGCCGTTATCATCATTCAGGGGCTCTCCCTTCTGCCCCAGTTCGGCCAAGGCCAGTTGATCTACACCATCCTCATCACGGTGATCACGCGCGAGCTCGGACCCATCCTCACGGCATTCATCATCATCGCGCGCTCGGGGACGGCGATCGCCACCGAGCTCGGGAACATGGTGGTCTCTCACGAGATCGAGGCCTATGTCTCGGTGGGGATCAACCCCATCTCCTATCTCGTGGTGCCCCGATTCCTCGGCGTGACGGCCTCGCTCCTGCTGCTCAACCTCTACTTCAACATCTTCGGCCTCATGGGATCCTACTTCGTCACGCAGCTGATTCATCCCATCCAGCTGACCGAATACTTTCGCAGCCTCCTCGTAAGCCTATCGACCGCCGACATCCTCTCGAGCCTCCTGAAGAGCCTGGTATTCGGGATCATCATCTCGACGGTTTCCACCTACAACGGCTTTCGTGTCGAGGGCGCATCCACCGAGATCCCCCAGGCAGTCATCAAGGCAGTCGGTCAGAGCTTCGTGCTCTGCATCCTGGCCGACGCGGTCATCACCCTCATCTACTATGTGCGGTAAACGGCTATGAGCGAGCAAGGGATCGAGCTGCGTGAGATCGTCGTCCGCCGCGGCGACACGGTCGCCCTGGACAACATCTCCGTACTCTTTCCTTCCGGCAAGACGACCGTAATCCTCGGCCCGGCGGGAAGCGGCAAGAGCACGCTCCTGAAGGTCGCCGCAGGGATCATCCTCCCCGATTCGGGTAGGGTCTTGGTCGAGGGGAAGAGCCTGAGCACGATGTCGGAGCGGGAGAACAACGAGTTTCGCCGGGGAAGCGGGTTCATCTTTCAGGACTCCGCGCTGTGGGCAAACAGCACGATTCGGCAGAACTTGAGCCTCCCCTTGCGCTTCCACTTTCCGGCCCTAACGGACCAGGAGATCGAGCGGCGAATCGGAGCGCTCGTGGCAAAGGTCGGCTTCCACGAGAGCCTCGGCCATCGCCCTGCCGAGAGCTCCTCGGGAGAGCGCAAGATCATCTCCTTTCTGCGGGCGCTCGTGACCGATCCCGCCCTGCTCTATATGGACGAACCGCTGACCGGTATCGACCACCAGACCGCCGAGCGGATGACCGAGATCATGCGGGAGCTCAAGCGGGCGGCTCGCACGATCATCATGGTCACCCACGACCCCGTCTTGACCTCCCAGCTTGCCGATTATCTGGTGGTCCTTGACGCCGGGCGCATCTTGGACTGCGGGCCCCTTTCCCAGGTCGTCAAATCCACCCGCAGGGAGGTGATCGCCATCCTCTCGCGGGTGTTGAGCGAAGCCTCGACCTTCGACGGAAGCATTCTCGACCTTCTCGACCAGGGCTTCGGGGTGTAGCGGAAGAGCCCAAATTGACACCCGCCTCAAAAGGAGGCAAGATAGCCCGATGTGTAGCCGAGGTCTGGCTGCGGTGTTGTTAGCAGGATGAAGTTCAGAATCCGGTTCGCGGAGCAGGTCGTCGGCACCTTCGTCTTGCTGGGGATCGCCTTCCTCGCGTTGGTGCTCATCCTCATGGGGATCAACCAGCGCTGGTTCGCAAAGGACTACAACTTCACGAGCCGCTTTCCCTCCGGCGACGGGCTGAGCGTCGGGATGCCGATCAAGTTCAAGGGTTTTCAGATCGGCCAGGTCGACAAGATCGTGCTGGAGAGCAACAACACGGTGGGCATACACTTCCACATCTTCGACACCTACATCGACAAGGTTCGTCCCAACTCGGTGCTCGAGCTTGCCTCGAGCCCGCTCGGCTTGGGCGGCGGGCTGCTCTTCCATCCGGGAAGGGGCTCGGGCGGCCACCTACTGGAGGGTGCCTACATTCCTTCGGTCAACATGCCGGACGGCAAGAGACTGGTGCGCGAGGGGCTGGTCGACATCCCGCCCAACACCGACACGGTGAGCCGCATCATCGACGAAATCAATCCCATCTTGCACAATGTGAACAGCACGCTCGCCTCACTGAACACGCTCGTGGGAACGCTCAACTACAACCTGAGCGGCGAGGGCAGCGGACCGGTAGGCTCCCTCGTCCGCAACGCCTCGGACCTCACCAACCAGGCGACCGTCACCCTGGCGCAGACGACCGGACGGGTCAACAAGCTTCTCGACAACCTGGACGCCATCTCGACTCAGCTCTCGGTTGCCGCCGCCTCGCCGCAAGGGCCCGTGCTCGGTCTGCTGAAGCCTCAGGGCTCGCTCGCCACGATCCTGAACGACAACAACGCCCTCTTCGACCGCCTGACGAGCACCCTCGACAGCGTCAACCAAACGATTCAGCAGCTCGATGCCTTCATGAAGTACCTGAACAACAGTCAGCCCCAGATCACAGGAATTCTCGAGCAGGGAAAGCAGACCCTCCGGCAGGGCACGGACGTGCTGGAAGGACTGAGGAACAATCCGCTCCTGCGGGGAGGGATTCCGGCGCGCATTCCGCAGTCGGGGACCTACCAGGGCTACCGGGATCAGGACTTCTAGCCATGGCGCGCGCCCCTCTTCGCACGGCGGCGACGGTGATAGCGGCCGCCCTCCTTCTGGCCGCGTGCTCCTCGGCGCCCAAGGCGAGGCTCGAGAACGATACCGTCAAAAACGAGGCCGCGCAGTATGCCGCCGCCGGAAACCGCTACTTCACGCGGGGGGACTACGCCGACGCTCGAAAGTTCTTCGAGCTCTCCCTCCGAGACAACCTCTCGATCTACAACGAGCCCGGAATGGCGCGCTCCTACAACTCCCTGGGGAAGGTTGCCCTCGCAGTGGGGGATCTCGACGGCGCCGAAGCGGACTTCGAGAACGCCTTCGGCCTAGCGAGCCGGCTTGGGGACTCTGAGCTCTTGGCCGAAACCGAGGGCAACCTCGGAGAGCTCAAGCTTGCGCGCGGCGATCCGGGGGCAGCCCTTGTCGCCTTTCGAGCGGCCCTCGCGAAACTGACCGACCCTCAGTCGCTCGTCGCCGCGCGTCTCTACCACAACATCGGGGCCGCATACAAGGAGCTCGGCACCTATCCCTCCGCCTTGGAATCCCTCAACCACGCGCTTTCGCTCCACATCGCGCTGAAGGCAGTCGGCGAGCAGGCTTCCGACTACTACATGATCGCGTCGGTCTACTCGAAGGAGGGGGATCTGAAGCAGGCGGTAGACTACGCCTCCCGCGCCCTTGCAGCCGACCAGAAAATGGAGAACGCACCGGGGATCGGATCCGATCTGCTTGCCCTTGGGCTGATTGCCGAGAAGGCCGGGGATCTCCAAACCGCATACCGGCGCTACTACTCCTCCTTCCAGGTCTACGAGAGCATCGGGATGGTGGCCAACGTGAAAGAGCTCCTGGCGAAGCTCGTCACGGTCGCAGGCGAGCTGGGCCGCGCCGACGACGCCGCTCGCTACCGAAAGGCCTTGAGCAGCCTCGAAGGTCAAACCAAGTGAGCCGTTCCACGCTCCTGGAGATGGTCGCTGGGATTCTCACGGGCTACGCGAAGGCCTTTCGGCGGGCGCTCGCAATTGCGGCGCTCCTGTCGTTGACTCTCGTTGCGGCTGCGGCCATCGTGTTTCCCCTGTGGTACCTCTCCACCAAGCTGCGTCCGCTCTACACCGCGCTGGTGCTTGCCGCCGGCGCGGCTGGCCTGATATACCTCGTCGCGCGCAGGCTATCGGCCTTCGTGAGCCAGCCGGCGCCGATCCGCGCGGCGAAGCTCAAATCAGCGGCCCTCCGCGTCGGCGGGATACTCCTCGCGCTCGGCCTGCTCTACCTCATCGTCGGACTCTACGTCTATCAGCTCTTGGCCGTAGCCATCCCCTTGTCGATCATCTACCTGTCGGTGCTTGGATACGTGCTGTATGTGCGAAGGAGTCCCTCAGATCGCAAGGGCTGAGCGAGCGGGCAGGAGGCTGCTCGTTGCAGCAGCCTTGCTGTCCCTATCGGTCGGCGGGGTGGCCCGCCTCTGGGCCGATGACCCCTACCCGGTCATCAAGAGCCTCACGAACGACGACGTGCTCTACCGTCAGCTCGAGGACGACGTCGCTCTCTACTACGAGCGGATTCAGAACAACAAGCCCCCTCCCCCCCTCGGGATCTTTGCGTATCGAACCCGCAAGGGAGACGATCTCTACGGGATCGCGGCCCAGGTCAACCTCCCCTACGAGGCGATCGCGACGGCCAACCATCTCGCCCATCCCGAAGCGTTCCCGCCGGGAACCCGGCTGCTCATTCCGAACATGCCCGGGCTCTTCATTCCCGTGACGCCGGAGACCGAGCTCGACTATCTCATGACCGCCTGGCGGACGAAGACCGGAGACGCGGGCCAGTTCGTCAGCTTGATCGAGGGCGGCGGCAGCACGAAATTCTACTTCGTCCCAGGAGCGCGCTTTCACGCCCTGGAGAGAGCCTACTTCCTCAACGTCCTGTTTCGTTTCCCGCTTCCCAAGGCGGTGGTCACTTCGCGGTTTGGGATGCGCATAGACCCCTTCACCCACCAGCTCGCCTTCCACTCGGGGATCGACCTGGCCGCCCCCTGGGGCACGGACGTCTACGCGGCCAGGGGAGGCGAGGTCGCTGAGGTAGGGCGCGACTTCACCTACGGCAACTACATCATTCTCGACCACAGCGGAGGCTATCAGACGGTCTACGGCCACCTCAGCAGCATCCTCGTCCGGTTGCACGAGAGGGTCACTTCCGGTATGATCATCGGCAAAGTTGGCAGCTCGGGACTATCCACGGGGCCGCACCTTCATTTCGAGATTCGCCTGAGGGGACGCCCTGAGGATCCAGCGTTGCTTCTCCCAATGGATGGCAGATGAACAGAACCGCCAAGTTGATAGCAGCGACGCTTCTGCTGGCGCCCGGCTTTGTCCACGCCGACACCGTGCGCGGCACCCTCGTCGGGAACCTCACCGCCCAGGCGGACCGCGCCTCCGGGGAGGTGCTGGTGGGAATCGACGGTCTGCTCGGGATTCGGCTGGCCGGCGACAGCCGCTTCTTCAAGGGCATCGAGATCTCGATCACGATTCCCCGAGAGGTTCGACGCTTTCGCGACCTCCTCGCACTGTTCATCTACACGAACGTGAAACCCGAGCCCTCCACGGAGATTGCCCGGTACACCGGGACCCAGGCCGGATTCGTCGTGCTTCCTGCCGCCCCGAAGGCCTACGTGAACATCCCCCTCGCAAGCGGCAGCATCGAGCCTTCCGCGGAGACGATCACCCTGCCGGTTCCCATCACCCCCAGCCAGTTCCCCATCATCCTCGCAGTGCTTCCCCTCGAGAAGGGGATCCCCGGCTCGATCGAAATGAGCCGTTTTGGCATTTCGGCCTCCCCTATCCTGCGCAACGAAGGGCTTCTGAAGCTCGCCATTACGGAAGGGGGCTCCGCCCCGACCCTCCCCTTCTCCCTGTCTATCGACGATCAGCCTGAGCCCTTTCCGCAACCCGATGGCTACGTCCTTCCGACCGGGCTTCATCACCTGCGGATCACCTCCGACTACTACACCGAGCAATTTCAAACCTTCGGGATCGACCAGGGCGCGACGACGAAAATCGACCTCTCCCTCGTTCGCCCCGTTCCAAAACTTATTTTCGAAGTCCCAGACATTGCCTCGGTCTATCTTGACGGAAAACTCCTGGCCCCCCCTCCGCGCACGCCCATGGTTGTCAAAGAGGGAACCCATGTGATACAATTCAAGATTGGTGATTACTCCCTGACGAAGACCATAACCGTCGAGAAGGGTAGGACCTACAAAATTTCGCTTTTTCTTGACATTTCCGTCGAGGAAAACTAAATATTAGGGGTGTAAGGACGATAATATCCTTGTCGGGATCTTAATATAGTTCCCCTCCCAGTTTACTATATTGGTACCGACAACACAAAGAGTAGGCCGATTCGAAAGAATCGGCCTTTTTTTTGAACCGGACGCGCCGTAGCCCGCGACCAGCGGAGCTTGACAAACGATCGGTCGGCTTCATACCCTGGATGCTATATGGCGACATCGAGAAAGCGGCGAATCGTCACGGAGGTGCTGCTCGCCGCATGCGTATTTACCGCGGTGGGGCTGGGGGTCGGTGTGGGAGTCGTGCTCGCGCAGACCCGCAACGTCCAGCTCTCGCAAACGATCGACGACTCCCAGACCTTCCTTCCGACTCAGATTCTCGACACCAACGGGAAGCTCATCGGTCAGTTTTTCGGCGCAGAACGGCGCGAGCTTGTCTCCCTCGATGATCTGCCGAAGTATCTTGTGTATGCCTTGATTACCCGCGAGGATCAGAACTTCTTCCATGAGGGGGCGCTCAGCTTTCGCGGAACCGTGCGAGCTGCCTGGAACATCGTGACCGGGCAGTACGTCTCCGGCGGAAGCACGCTCACCCAGCAGCTTGCGGGGCTGCTCTTTGCCGATCGCACGAAGAAGACCCTCTTCCGCAAGCTGAAGGAGCTGTGGTACGCCTTTCAGCTTCAGAAGCGCTACAGCAAGGATCAGATCCTCCAGATGTACCTCAACACGGCCTACTTCGGGAGGAACACCTACGGTGTCCAAGCTGCATCCCAGTACTACTTCGGCCACCCCGCGCGCGATCTCACCCTGGCCGAGTCGGCGATGCTGGTCATCCAGCTTGCGAATCCGGCGCGTTACTACCCCTACCGATATCCCAATCGCGCCCGGGTGATCCAGCATACCGTCCTCGACGAGATGGTCGCCAAAGGCTACGTCACGAAGGACGAGGCGGACCAATCCTACAAGGAGTTCTGGGACAATTTCGACTACACGCGCCCCGTCTCCGCAGGGATCGATATGGCCTCCGACAGCAAGGCCCCCTACTTCACCGAGTACGTCCGCCAACAGCTCGACGAGCAGCTATTCGGCAAGCTCGATTATCTGCGAGACGGGTTGGTGGTCCATACGACCCTCAATCTGGACTATCAGCTGCTCGCGCAGCGCCTCATGCATGACGCCATCGCCCGGTACAACGTGATCTACCAGGACCAGTCCCGCTCGCTGTTCTCCTCGGTCAACCATCAGTACTATCCGATCGTGGGGCTCCTCGCGCTCGGGTTTGATCTCCACAACGTCGTACAGACAAACGACGCTCGGCAGAAGCAGGCGGCCATGCAGGAATACCTCGCGCGGCTCAATCCTGCCGTGGATATTGCCTCAATGATGCTCGGCGTCGAGGGTGTCCACGAGGCTGCCGCCAGGGCCCATGCGGTCAAGCTAAGGAAAGAGGAGCAGACGACCGTCGAGGGGGCGCTCATCACCCTCGACGACCACACCGGCGAGATCCTTGCGATGGTCGGCGGCTATGACTGGACGACCTCGAAGTTCAACCGCGCGGTCGATGCCCGAATCCAGCCTGGCTCCTCCTTCAAGCCGCTCTACTATTCGGCGGCGATCTCCTCCGGGAAATTCACCGCCTCCTCGCGCCTCTACGACGGTCCGGTGGTCTTCTACAATCCGGACGGCACCCCGTATCGCCCCTACGACTACCTCGGAGAATGGCAGGGCTCAGTCCTCCTGCGCCATGCCTTGGGCGACTCGATGAACGTGCCCTCGCTTGAGGTCCTCAACGGGGTCGGCTTCGATGCCGCAATCGATCGGGCATCCCGTCTGCTCGGGATGGAAAAGTACAAGAACGACCCGACAATCTTCCCGAGGGTCTATCCGCTCGGCCTGGGGGTCATCCCCGTGGCGCCGATCAACATGGCGCGTGCCTTCGCGGTTTTCGCCAACTCGGGCCGCGAAGTCATCCCCATCGCCATCAAGTACGTTCAGGATCGAAGCGGTAACATCATCCTCGAGCCGGAGAAGGAGACAATGGCCACGCTTCGCCGCAGGGGCAGCGATGCCCAGATCATGTCGCCCCAGGTCGCCTATGTCATGACCTCGCTCCTGGAGGGGGTCGTCAACGACGGAACCCTTACCTGGGCAAAATGGCAGGCCGGCGGCTTTGACGGAATGCCGATGGCAGGCAAGACCGGCACGACGCAGAACTGGTCCGATGCCTGGACCATCGGCTTCTCGCCCTACTACACCACCGCGGTCTGGTTTGGATTCGACCAGCGCGGAGGCTCCCTCGGCTTGAGCCTAACGGGAGCGACCGCCTCCGGGCCGGTCTGGGCGAACTACATGAAGGCCATCAACAAGGATCTTCCGCGAATCGATTTCCCGCGCCCGACGACCGGTCTCGTTGAGGTGCGCGTGGACGACAAATCGGGACTGCTGCCCACTCCCGAATCCAACGGCACCTATCCGGAGATCTTCCTTGCCGGAACCGAGCCGCATCGCTTCGACGACGTGGCGGGCTTCCAGGAGCAGCGCAACCAGGAGATCCTCCGCAAGCTGCAGAACTCGGCGATCATTCAGACTCCCTCCGGGGTTCAATCCGCGCAGATGGGAGGAGGTCTGCCGGACATCGGCTCGATGGGCGCCCAAACCGATGGGGGCGCGGCGAGCCCCCTCGATCTCTCGCCCGGCAAAACGGCGGCGCCTCAAGCCAATCCGACCGCAGCCCCATCCCCCTCGACGCAGTCGGCGCCAGGGGCCGGAGCGGCCAAGGGAAGCTCCACGCAGCCGGCAAACCCGCTCCTCGACTAACAGGGTGCTGACAAAGTGATTGACCCGCGGCAACGACGACGTCTTCGGCTGAGCCTCTTGCCCCAGATTGGCTCGAGAAAACGCCGTTTCGGCTGGCACCTTTGAGTTTTCCAACGCCCTGCTAACTACGGACAAGGAAGGCACATGGCAATTCGCTATTCCAAGGATCATGTGTGGATACGAGAGGAGGGCGGCGCCTATCGCGTCGGTCTCTCCGACTACGCTCGGCGCGAGCTCGGCGAGATCGTGTACGTCGAGCTCCCCAAGCCCGGGGCTCGCTTCGCCAAGAGCGATCCCGTCTGCTCGATCGACTCCCTGAAGTCGACGAGTGACATCTACGCTCCAGTATCGGGGTCGGTGATTGCGGCGAATCCTGCGCTCGCTGACGCGAAGGCGATCAACGCCGACCCCCTCGGAGCAGGCTGGATCTTCTCGATGACCGTTGACCATCCGGAGGAGCTCGAAGAGCTGCTCTCGGAGGAGGAGTATCGGAGCTTCGTGCAGTAGGGGCCTCGACCCTGCCCTGCCTGCGCCTCAGCCTTCTCCAACCGGCAGCCCGCGCGAAGGCGCAGGCTGCCGCCGCGCTTCTCGGGGCAGCCCGCTAGAGATCCCAGATCTCGCCGAAATTGTGCGGGCGCTCGCAGAACCTGCACACAAACTTCCCGTTTTCGGAGCGATAGAACTCCTGGCGCACCTGCTCGAAGTGGCCCGGATACGAGATGCAGTTCTCGTTCTTGCAGGAAATCGCCTCGATGTTGTAGATCCGCGTCGGCATGTGCAGGCGGTACTTTTTCGCAACGCGGCTGTTCTTTACCATGTTCAGGGTGCAGCCGGGAGCGATTGCAGCGAGCATCTTCAGGTGCGTCTCGTCGAAGGACAGGATGTCGGGCAGCGAGATGATCCCCTTGTAGATCTCATTGCTGCTCGAGTGGTAGACCCCGTGAGAGCTGCGGTAATTGAGCTTCATGATCTGTCGGATCTTGTCGATGTGGTCCCAGATGGCTGCGATGTCGTCTCCCCTCCCGATGTGGTCGATGACGATGCCGTTCTCCACCGGCTTGATGCCTACCTTGTAGTCGTGGGGCTTGGTTTCGGTGACCGCGACCTCCTCGACAAAATCGTCCGGATAGGCGGGAGGCACCCGACGCTCCCCGCGAAAGTCCGCACCCAGCTTGCCCGCCAACAAGCCAATCTCCACAATCCTCGTATAGTAGCCGTTGATCGACTGAAGGTCCCAGGCGTTGAGGGGAAGCCCGTCGAGAAAGGAGGGGATCTCCGGGAACTCCCGGTGACGCGGAAGGGGGTGATAGAAGCGGGTCCCCTCGGGAAGCAGCGAGAGGAACTCACGCCCGAAGGTCACCGCCCGCCGCAGGAGCGGAGCCTTCTCGAGGACCTCCTCTCCCATTCGCTCGAGCTGGAGGCGAGTGAAGTACCAGATCGGCGCCACCTCCTTCTGGGAGAGATAGGCCTCGATCGAGGGAAAGCTGCGCACCCGAAAGCCGTTCTGGACCATGCGGTGTTCGTAGTGCGCGGGGAGGGCCAGCTCCTTCGGGGCGACGAGATCCACGTGCACCTCTGCGAACACGCGCAGCCCGTCGACCTTCGAATGAACCGTACGCCCGTGAGCGAGATCCCCCACCAGCGCAATGTGGATCGACTCCCGGTTCCAGCGCTGCTGCTCCAGGAAGCTGAACTCGTCGAGAAACTCCTGGGTAGGATGTTCGTGCTTCCCGTCGCCGGCGTTGATGAAGGAGGGAGCGGGCTTCCCGATTCTCGCGGCATACCCTCCAAGAGCATCCTCGAGCCAGCGGCAGGTTCCCTCGAGGCGACTGCGAATCACGAAGATGGAGCGCCCGCTGTAGCCGAAGAGCATCTTGATGGTGTCGCTGATGCTTTCCATCTTGTTGAAGGAGGAGCTCCCGACGTTGAAGTCGTTGACCTTCACACGGTGGAAGGTTGCGGCGTTGCGGAAGGACTCCTTCGTCCGCGTGCTGTCCTCCAGGAAGATCAGGTAAACCCCCAGATCGGGGTCGCCTATCGTGAACCTCCGCGGGTCTTCACCCTTCGCCATCGCCTCCTTCAGCTCCCGAGTCTTTTCGTAGAGGTAAATCTGCTCGTCGACCGAAAGGTCATTGACGACGGTGAGGCTCCTCCCTTCGAAACCGTTTGCTTGCTCGTGCATGTCCCTCTCGCGCTCCTTCCCTTGCCTTCGACGTCGGGCGCCGCAGTGTCGGCTCGGCGCACCATTCCCTATCTTGATCGCTTCTGCTGGCGCAGATCGTCCTTGTTCAGAATGAGGATGTTCCCCTGGGCATCTTGCACGTACACCTCATTGCCCGCCACCGTGATGTAGGTATGGGGATCGACCGTGCGGTCCGATTGTGCCTGAAGAGCCAGCTCGCTGTCAAACCTGCCGAGGTAGTCGGCCTTGCCGTCGCTCACGACCGCGTACAGCGACTTCTCATCGGCAAGGAGATAGCTCGACGGAGCGAGGTTGCTTGTCCCCTCCCGCGTAATCGCGAGGCTCGTCGGATCGACTGCCACCAGCCGGATCGCGCCGCTGCGGTCCGATCGTCCCGCGACTACCACGATCTCACCCTCGATGATCGCAAAGCGCCTGCCTCGAACGGTGTTGAGCTCGGAGAGGGCCCGAAGCTTACCCGAGAGACGGTCGACGAGGACGAGCTTGCCCAGATGCTCGGAAGAGTCCTCGGCGTCGTAGACGAAGAGGACCGTTCCCGGCAGGGCGGAGGAGGCTGTCGGCGGAGGCGCTTGCGGCTCAGGCTGCGCCTTGGCCTGGGCCTTCTGCTGACTCTCCTGGATGAGCTTCTGCTCGTCGGCGGCGATGCTTGCGCGCTCCGCTTGGACGCTCTTTTCGCGCTGAGCGAGCTGCCGCTCCTGCGCGGCGACCGCCGACTGAGCCTTGGTCACCTCGCCTTGCGTGGCATGCATCTGCTCCTGCTGTTTCTGGACTTCGCGCTCCTGCGCGGCTGCGGCCTGCTTCTCGGCGGGGGTCGCGCCAGGCGCTTCGGCCCCCTGCTTCGCGCGGGAGAGCGCCGCTTGCGCGCGCTGCAGGGCCTCCTGCTGCGCAGCGAGCTTCTTCTGCTCCTCGGCGATGCGAGACTGCTCCTGCGCGACCTGCTGCTGTCCCTGCTCGAGCTCGCGCTGGCGCAGCTCGGTCATCGCCTGGCGCGCGGGGACCCCCTTGCCCGGCTGCGACTGGAGCTTTTCGATCACCTGGGGGGCAGTGAGCTGCCCGGTGGAAAGGGAGCCCAACGCGCCCTTCTCCGCTCCCTCGGAGAGGGGAATCAGCATCCGCGTCTTTCCTGGCCACTCGCTGTAGACCGTCGCGATTCCCGCATTCTCCGCGCTCAGGTGGGTCAGCACGACAGGCTTGTAGACCGTCGCGAAGTACTTCAGGTTTCCGCGGAAGACGGCGTTGTAGTAGACGACGAACCGGGCGAGAATCGCCGCGTCCTCCGGAGAATAGGCGTAGGCCGCCTGAAGGTATCCGCTGACAATACGCATGACGTTCGCGATATTGTCCACCTCGGCATCCCTCTCGATGATGAAGATATCTGCATCGAGCTTGTTGCCCTCGGCGGGTCCGACCGCGTGGATGATGCGGTATCTCCCGGCATACGAGAACTCCGAGGCGTGAGCGCTGATTCGCTCGCCGAGGGAGCGACCGATTCCGAAGATCTCCGCGAGGGTGTCCACCTTCGTGTGAGGACCCACGTAGTTCACGAAGTGGATCGTCGCTCCCTCTGCCTTCGTGAGCTCAGCCCGGTCCACCTCCAGCCCGTGGACAGCCGTCGAGACCGCAAGGAGAAGCGCAACGACGCTCTTTTTCATAAGCCCCTCTGCCCCCAGTATAGCCTACTTCGCCGTGCCGCTCAGGAGCTCCGACGCCGCGATGCGAATCCAGTCCGGGTAGTCGGCGGTCGCGATCGCGGCGAGACAGCCATCCGCCGAAGCCGAAAGCCGGCCCTCGTACCGCGAGATCCCTTGAAAGGCCCCCACGACCGCCGCCGCGATTCGACCGTCGGCGGCAAAGCGGGTGAAGCGCGCGTAGGCGGCTGCAATCTCGCGCTCCGCCGCCCCATCGGCGTCGCTGCCGAGCAGGCCGAGGGCCTCGATCTCCGCCGCAAGGGCGAGCTCGTCGCTTTCTCGCGCGACCAGCCGAATGAGGATGCCGCGGGAATGGAGGGTACCCAGCGAGCCGAGCAGCAGGCCAGCCTGAGCGCGCAGATCGGGAAAGTCATTCCGTATTCTGTTGTCCTCGTAGACGGGAGCGAGAATCCCTGCCTTCGCGATGCCTTCGAGGACCGGCACGACGCACCCGACCTCCCGTCCGAGAGAGCCGCGCCGCGCGCGCTCCCTCACCTCGCTGAGAATGCGCGTGAAGGCATCGCGCGTGCCGAGCGAAAAAAGGCTTTCCAGATAGAGGGCGTAGCTGTCGGGCTCCGAGGGCACGAGGGAGGCATCGTCGAACCCGCGAGCGGCTCGCCCGGAATGCTGGGGATCGTGGCCGCTCTCCGGCCAGGCCGACAGGCGGTCCAAGGCCGCTTCCTGCGAAACCTGCACGGCGGAGATGA
This sequence comes from Spirochaetales bacterium, assembly GCA_027314665.1. Classification (GTDB taxonomy): domain Bacteria; phylum Spirochaetota; class Spirochaetia; order DAHUYW01; family DAHUYW01; genus DAHUYW01. Next base: position 12,820 of record DAHVAK010000018.1, on the reverse strand, counting down.
TCCAGTTCCGACCTCCGAGATAGAGGCTTCCGTCTGCCGTGAGCACGCTCCCTCCGCTCGTTCCGAGCGCAAGGCGGGCAGCGATTCTCCCTCCCTCGGTGAGGCTCACCAGCATCCCGTTCCTCGTGAGCAGTAGGATGCGCTCTTTTCCGGCCATACAGTCGCCAGAGAGCCCGACGGCGAGCTCGGTTCGCCACAGCGGACGTCCGTCCTCGCCAAGACCCACGACCGTTCCCTCGCCCGTGGCGACGACCACTGCCGGGCGCGAGGCGCCAGCCGGAGCGCTCGCTCGGGGACCCGGCGGACCGGCGTTGACTATCGGAGCGAAGGGGCTGCCTCCGACCGGATAGCTCCAGGCGATGTCCCCTGAGGGAGTCACCTCGCTCACCTCTCCGCCTGCGGTCGCGACGAGCAGCTCCCCGTTCAGGCCGATCGCCGGCTCGCTCGGCGCGGAGCGAAACGGGAGCGACCACCTGAAGCCGCCCCCGCTCGTCAGGGCGTAGAGCCTGCGGTCCCCTCCGACGAGGTAGAGGTTCCCGCCGCCATCCATGACGGGGGCATGAGTGATCGCCGCGGGAAGCTGAATCGTCCATTCGATGCGACCGCCGAGTGAGATCGCGTAGAGCGTTCCGCGTTTCGTTCCCACGAAGAGCTGGCCGTCGGGCGTGGTCAGGGGGTCACCGGACGGCAGTCCGTCGAGGCGCACCCGCCATATCTCCGATCCGCGCGGGTTGACCGCGACCAGATCGTCGTTGCGCAGCCCGGCGTAGATGGTCCCATCCGCTCCGATCGCCAGGCAGTCCGCCACGATCCAGCCCAAGTTGTGTCTCCAGGCAAGCCCTCCCTCGGGCGAGAGGGCATACAGGTAGCCGTCGTCGGAAATCGCATAGACCGTGCCATCAGGCGCCACCGCGGGCCGGCTGCGAATCTGGCCCCCGGTCCCGTAGCGCCAGCGCAGATCGAGGGGGGCGACCGGCGCCGCAAAAGCCTCTGCAGCTCCGCACAGAAAAAGGAGAACGAAAAGCGGCGCCAACCGTCTCATCTTAGCGGTACGGTAGCACGATTTCCGCCCTTCGCAAACCAAAGGGCGCCTTTCTTGACTTCTCGTTCCCTCGAGCGATATGGTGAACCTATTCACGATGCACCTTCATGATGCCGGAATGGAGCCAGAGGATGTTCTCCGGGAGCTCTCCCAAAGACTAGCCGAGGATTCGAGCTTCCAGTCGGCGAAGATTCTCGGATGCATGTGCAGCGCTCCCGACCCTCTTAGCGCGTCGGTTTTCGCGCGGTTCCTGGAGAAGAATGCGGGCGACCCCGGTCTTTTCCCCGCAACCCGCGAGCTGGAACGGGAGGTGATCGCCCTCATGGGAAGCCTCCTCGCCGGCGAGCGGGCGGAGGGCTCTCTCGTGAGCGGCGGCACTGAGGCCAACATCCTCGCCCTGTGGGCCGCGCGACGGCGAGCCGGACGGGGCAGGCGGCAGGTGATCCTCCCCGAGAGCGCCCACTACTCCTTCGACAAGGCGGCGGATCTCATGGACCTTGAGCTCGTGAAGATTCCCCTCGACGACCGCTTCCAGATGGATGCCCGCCTTGCCGCCCAGGCCCTCTCGCCTCGATCCATGGCGATTGTGGGGGTTGCGGGATCGACCGGGCTCGGCGCGGTCGATCCCATCGAAGAGCTCTCTCGCTTGGCCGAGAGGCACGATCTCTACCTGCACGTCGACGCCGCCTTCGGGGGATTCGTGCTCCCCTTTCTCGAGGAGGCGGGCTATCCCAGCCGCCTCTTCGATTTCAGCCTCCCGGGGGTTTCGTCGATCACGATCGACCCGCACAAGATGGGCCGCGCCCCTATCCCGGCCGGCTGCCTGCTCTTTCGCGACGAAGGCCTCGCGCGCTTCGCGGCGACCAGCGTGAGCTACCTCACCGGAGGTGAGGCCGAGCAGCGGACCCTCATCGGAACCCGCCCGGGGGCCGCAGTCGCGGCAGTTTGGGCGGCGCTTCACCGCCTCGGACGCGCTGGGTTCGTTCGCGTCGTTCGCGAGGCGATGGAGCTCACCCATTGGCTCGCGCAGGAGATCGGGCGAATCCCTGGTTTCGCGGTCGTGACCGAGCCGGTGATGAACCTCATCGGGCTGCGCTCGCTCGACCTCGGATCGCGCGAGCTCGCCTCGCTCCTGCGCGAGAGGGGCTGGAGGGTGGCTGTCTTTGAGGATTTCGTGCGCATCGCGGTGATGCCGCATCTGAGCCGAACCAAGCTCGAGCCGTTCCTTGAGTCGCTTCGCGCGATCGCCGGTCAGAAGGGTGACGTGAGCTCCCTTGCGTTGCCCTCAGGCCGAGAGACTGCTATAATGACCCCAAAGGGGGACGGAGGCACCATTGGCACAAAAAAAGATCTATGACTACAAGGTGGAGCCGGTCAAGAACAAGGTCATCAACGCTCTAAAGCGAAAAAGGCTGGAATCGACCGTCACCGACCTCGTCGCCGCAACTGGCCTGCCGACCTATCAGGTGCAGGAAACGATGAAGATGGTCTCCAGCGAGTACCGCGGTCACATGAAGGTGACCGAATCGGGGGAGATCCTCTATTATTTCCCCTACGGAATGCGCAGCCAGCTGAAAGGCTTCGGACCGACCCTGAAGCGCACCCTGCGGGGCGTCTGGTCGTCCACCGTCAAGGTGCTCGCCTTTCTCTTCAAGATCTGGATCATGGTCATGCTCGTCGGCTACTTCCTCCTGTTTGTTGCGCTCCTCGTGCTCGCCTTTCTCGCTTCGATTGCCGGTTCGTTTGCATCCAATTCCAGCGGAAGCAGTCGCCGCTCTCGCGATGACGGCTTCGGAGGGGGAATGGGCTTCTTTCTCGCCTCCCAGGTCATTCGCTGGTTCATCGACATCTGGCTGTTTTCCACGATCGTGCGAGACGCACAGGGGGGACGGGCACGAAGGACGCGCCGCCCGCTGCATCGCTCGGTCTTCTCCTACGTCTTCGGGGCAGGCGACCCCAACCCCGGTTGGGACGAGGTGGAGAAGAAGGCGGTCATCCGCTACATCCAGGGGAACAAGGGCATCATCACGCTCGAGGAGTTCATGACCCTCACCGGACGCGATGCCGACGATGCGCAGCATCTCATCAACGAAAACCTCCTCGAGTTCGAAGGTGAGCCCGAGGTGACGCACGAGGGCACCCTCTACTACCGCTTCAACGAGCTCTTGCGCGCGAAAGACCTTCCGAAGGAATCGGTGACGCGGTCGGCGCCTAAGAAGACCCTTCATCCCTTCAGCAGCAACAACTCCTCGACGAACAAGTGGATCACCTTCTTCAATGTGGTCAACCTTCTGTTCGGCGGCTACTTTCTCTACTATTCCCTCGTCGTGGTGGTTCCTCAGAAGGGTGACGGCTTCGCCTATCTCTACCAGATTACTTCGGTGCTTGCCTCCCGTTTCCTCGGGCTCGATCCGTTGACGATCATCCCGATCGTTCTCGGAATCATACCCCTCGTCTTCTCGCTCCTCTTCTTCCTGGTACCGGTCATTCGACGCGCCCGGGAGAAGGCGAAGAACCAGGAGATCAAGCGCAGCAATTTCCTAAAACGGCTCTACTATCGGATTCTCCAGAACCCTCTTCTCGTCGACCCACGCAAGATCCAGCCGATGGGGTCGGACGAAACCCCCGACCGTTGGGAGAAGGTTCGCGACGAGGAAGTGAAGAGGCTCGCGGCGGCGAAGGGGGCCGATGTCGAAGAGGAAGGCGGCGCCTTTGTCTACCGCATCACCGATCTCGACCGCGAGCAACGCGACATCGCGACCTTGCGCAACAGCGTCGATATCGCATCGTTCAACATCGGCAAGACGATCTACGATTCGGGGGAGTGATCGCGCGGGAATCGACATCCCGCGCGCAGGGGGCATCCCGCGCACGACGGCTTCTTGCGGCAGTGTACCTTCGCGTGCCGCACGATGAGGGCGTGATACTCCCCGAGGAGATCGCTGTTCGGCGGAATCGATTCCGCAAACAGGCGCTGAATCGACGCGTAGGAGTTCTTCTCGCCGGCGATTCCCAGGCGCGCGAGGAGGCGCCTCGCGTAAGCGTCAACGACGAAGAGCGGAGTGCCGAAGGCGTAGAGCAGCATGGAATCGGCGCTCTCTTCGCCGATCCCCCAGATCGAGAGCAGCCTCTCGCGCTCGGGCGCCTGTCCGCGTACAAGATAGCCTCCGGCGCGCAGAAACTCGCTTACCTCGCGGAGCTTGGCCGCCTTTTGGTTGTAGTAGCCGCTCGAGCGGATGACCTCGGGGAGCCGCAGCGAATCGGCCGACAGGAGGGCCTTCGGCTCCGCGAGGTCGTTCGCCCGCAGGGCGACAAGGGCGCGCTTGGCGTTCTCCCAGCTCGTGTTCTGGGTTAGAATCGCGCCCAAGACGATCTCGTAGCGCTGTGAGGGGGTGAGCGCATCCCTCCACTCGCGCCCGAGCAGGTAGCCTTCGTCATCGTAGCCGGGAGAGCCGGCCCGCGAAAGCAGGGGCCACCACCCTTGATAGCCGTAGACGCTCTCAAGGCGCTCAAAGATCCGCCGCAGCCGCCCGCCTCTCTCGTTCCCCACATCAAAAGCCCGTGCACAAAAAAGGGCCGCCCCGACCTGGCGGGACGGCCCTCTAGCCTTTCCGACCGGCTTCTACTTACGCTTGGCCGCCGAGAGCGACCGCTTTGCCGGCGCCTTCGCGCCGCGCGCTACCGCAACCCGCGCGGCTGCGGTCTTCGGGCCCTTCGCCGCGCCCATCCGAGCTGCCGGCTTCTTCGGTGCGGCCTTCTTGGCCGCCGGCTTTCGACCGACGACCGCCGCCTTTGCCGCCGGGCGACTAGCTGGGCCCTTCGCTACCGCGCGCTTATCCTCGATTACCACCTGCGCCGCCGCGAGGCGCGCAATCGGAACCCGGAAGGGCGAGCAGGAAACGTAGTTCATCCCCACCCGATGGCAGAACTTCACCGAGTTGATCTCTCCGCCGTGCTCGCCGCAGATGCCGACCTTCAGATCCTTGCGGGTGGAGCGCCCCCTCTCGATGCCCATCTGTACCAAGAGCCCAACCCCGCTCTGATCGAGCGACTGGAAGGGATCGAACTTGAAGACCCCCGCCTTCTTCTCATCGACGTAGTCGGGAAGGAAGCGTCCGGCGTCGTCGCGCGACATGCCGAGGGTCATCTGCGTGAGGTCGTTCGTCCCGAAGGAGAAGAACTCTGCAACCTCGGCAACCTCGTTGGCGAGGAGCGCCGCGCGCGGAACCTCAATCATCGTTCCGACGAGATACTTCACCTTTTGGCCGCTCTTCTTGATGATTGCGTCGGCGACTACCCTCGTCCGCTCCTCGAGGATCTTGAGCTCCTTGCGGTCGATGACGAGCGGGTGCATGATCTCAGGCTCGACCTTGATGCCGAGCTTCGCGCAATCGCAGGCGGCGGTGATGATCGCCGTCACCTGCATGTCGAGAATCTCCGGATAGGTGATCGTCAGGCGACACCCGCGGTGGCCGAGCATCGGATTCGCCTCGTGGAGCTGCTCCACCCGATGCTTCACCTTCTCGAAGGGAACACCGATCTTCGCGGCAAGCTGCCGCTGCTTGTCCTCATCGTGCGGAACGAACTCGTGGAGGGGCGGATCGATGAGGCGGATGGTTACCGGCAGGCCGTCCATCGCCTTGAAGATGCCGCGGAAGTCCTCGGTCTGGATGGGGAGCAGCTTCGCGAGAGCGCGCTTTCGGGAATCCACATCCTCGGCGACGATCATCTCCTGAATCGCCTCACGACGCTCGGGGGTGTCGAAGAACATGTGCTCCGTCCGGCAGAGCCCGATCCCCTGGGCTCCCAGCTTGCGTGCATGCGCCGCGTCGTAGGGGGTGTCAGCGTTCGTTCGCACGCGCAGCCGGCGAATCTCGTCGGCCCACTGGAGAATGGTTTGGTAGGCATCGGGGAGCTCAGGCTGAATCAGCTTCAGGGAGGTCTGGTAGACATCGCCGGTCGTTCCATTCAGGGTGATTTCGTCGCCCTCTTTGACGACCTTATCGCCGACCTTGAAGAGGCGGCGGCTGTAGTCGATGTCCATCTTTTCGCAGCCGACGATGCAGCACTTGCCCCAACCGCGGGCCACGACTGCCGCATGGCTCGTCTTGCCTCCGGTTGCCGTGAGAATCCCCTTCGCCGCGTGCATGCCGCCCACGTCCTCCGGCGAGGTCTCTCGGCGCACGAGAATGACCGTCTTGCCCTGGGCGGCCCATTCCTCGGCGGTCTTCGCGTCGAAGACGACCTTTCCGGCTGCCGCGCCGGGAACCGCGTCGATCCCACTGACGAGATAGGTCCTCTTCAGCTCGTCCTTCTGCGAAGGATCAATCACGGGATAGAAGATGCCCTCGATGTCCTTGTCCTTGATGCGCAGAACAGCGTCCTCTTTGCTGATGAGCTTCTCCCTCACCATGTCCACCGCAATCGTGAAGGCTGCGATCGGAGAGCGCTTGCCGGTGCGGCACTGGAGCATGTAGAGCTTGCCTTCTTCGACCGTGAACTCCAAGTCCTGCATATCGTGATAGTGCTTCTCGAGAGTGGAGCGAACCTGCACGAGCTGTCGGTACGCCTTCGGATCCGCCTTCTCGAACTCGGAGAGCTTGATCGGGGTGCGAATGCCGGCAACGACATCCTCGCCCTGGGCGTTCACGAGGTAGTCGCCGTAGAAGATGTCCTCGCCGTTGTTGGGATCGCGGGTAAAGCAGACGCCCGTGCCCGAATTGTTGCCCATGTTGCCGAAGACCATCTGCACCACGTTGACTGCGGTGCCGACGACCCCGGTGATCTTCTCGACCCGACGGTAGGTTACCGCCTTGTCGGCCATCCAGCTGCCAAATACCGCGCCAATCGCTCCCCACAGCTGCTCGGTCGGATTCTGGGGAAAGTCGCTCCTGATGTGAGCCTTGTAGATCGCCTTGAATTCCTTGATCAGGGCATCGAGCTCTTCCTCGTTGACGTCGGTGTCGTTCACCTTCTGGCCCGCCGGAATGCCGCAGCGCCGGCGCGTCCGCGTGTCCTTGATGCGATCGAAGGCGGCATCGAAGTCGGCGCGTTCGATGCCCATCGCCGTCGAACCGTACATCATGATGAAGCGGCGATACGCATCGAGCGCGAAGCGGCGATTTCCCGTCTTCTTCGCAAGGCCCTCGACGGAAGCGTCGGTGAGACCCAGGTTAAGAATGGTCTCCATCATGCCTGGCATCGAGATCGGCGCACCCGATCGCACCGAGACCAGCAGCGGATCCTTCGGATCGCCGAGCTTCTTTCCGACTACCCGCTCGAGCCTCGCGAGATGCTTGATGAGCTCGTCCTTGAGCCCTGCCGGATACTTTCTGCCGTTCTTGTAGTAAAGGTCACAGACCTCGGTGGTGATCGTGAACCCGGCCGGAACGGGAAGGCCGATGGCCGTCATCTCGGCAAGACCAGCGCCCTTTCCCCCGAGGAGGTTTTTCATGTTGCCGTTGCCTTCGGCCTTACCCTCCCCAAAAAAGTAAATGAACTTATCCTTCGCCATAGTTGTCCTCGAAACCTCCGTTTGAGTTTGCAGCTGTTGGAATCGATGTAAGACGCGATGGAGCAAGGGTAAGACAAAAAAGCCCTTATGTCAACATAAGGGCTTTTCGCACAACGAGTTAGTTTACTCTTTTCGGCGGGTTTGATCTAGGCGATGTAGGCCTCGAGATATTGCGATCGCGAAGGGTGCTGCAGGCGCTTGATCGCCTTCTTCTCGATTTGCCGTATTCGCTCCTTGGTGAGATTGTACTTGTCGCCGATCTCCTTCAGCGACAGCGGGCTCTTGCCGTTGAGTCCGAAGCGGTACTGAATGATCTCCGCTTCTTTGGTCGAGAGGGAGCGAAGAACGCTCTCGATGTCTTCCTTCAGCGACTTGTCGACGACGATGTCTTCCGGATGCGGGTAGCCTGAGTCTTCGATGAAGTCTCCGAGCTGCGAAGAATCCTTCTCCGCGTAGACCGGCGTCTCCAAGGAGATGAGGTCGCGGGAGATGTTGAGGAGGTCAGCCACATGATCTTCATCCATATTCACCGAACGGGCGATCTCCCTGATCTCCGGCTCTTCCGCATTTCCCGACTGAAGCTCCTTGCGCGCCTTCTCGATCTGCACCAGCTCGTTCGCCCGGTTGAGGGGCAGGCGGATCATTCTCGACTTCTCGCAAATCGCCTTGAGAATCGCCTGCCGGATCCACCACACCGCGTAGGAGATGAAGTGGTACCCCTTGTCGACATCGAAGCGCTCGATGGCGTTCATGAGTCCGATGTTTCCCTCGCTGATGAGGTCCGAAAGGGGAAGGCCCTGGTTCTGATACTTCTTTGCGACGTTGACCACGAATCGGAGGTTGGCCTTGACGAGCATGTCTTTGGCCGCCTTATCACCCGTGGCAGCCCTGCGCGCGTAGTGATCCTCTTCTTCCCGTGTAAGGAGAGAGACTCGGTTGATCTCTTTCAAGTAAATAGAAAGGACGTTCTCGTCGTCACTCCCGGTCTTCTCTGTCTTTGCTTTCTTGGGTGCTGCCATGTCAGGCCTCCTGGCATCTACAATGCAAGTACCGTGCCAAGAGCCTCTCGCCCGATCGAGATATAATTCCTTTCCGGATAACGAGATAAAACCTGTGCGCTTTTATAAGATTTTTGCTCGTCGAAGCCTGTGTCAATAAAGCACAAAATCCTATATAGCACTTCAAATCGTATCAGAATGACCCAGACAGAAGCTCATCCTCGCCGTGCGTGCGCCCGCAACACGCCATGTAGGCCAGTCCGCTCCCGCAGGTGCACCGATCGGCAGCCGAAAGGCGCTCTTTTCGTGCGAAGTTTACCGGAATTACCGAGAAATCTCTCTCGTCCGCCGCCATGACGGTAGGAAATACCACCCGCATCCTACGAAAGAGGCTGAGCTTCTCCTGCGGGCAGCGCCCGACGAGCATCCCGGAGTCCTTCAGCTCGCTCCAGTGCTGCGACAGGAGATCCCAGATCATGTCCCGTTCGGCGAAGCTTCCTATTCGTCGCGACGGCTTCGTCTTCAGATAGCGGTCCAACTGCACGGAATAGAAGGCGTGCAGATCATCAAGCTCGAGGCTCGCCTGCCGCACCATGCCGTAGCCGTTTGAGAAGCGGCGGAGCATCGTCCGCGCCGGACTCCTGCGCTTGACGAGCCGGCTTGCCGCAGTCCAGCTGCGGAGAGCCCCCCCCTTGTTCCCGAGCCGCACGAGGGCAATCCCGAGATAAAAGAGTATCGACGCGAGCTCGCGACGCCGTGCCGGGGGGCAGAGCTTCAGGGCCTGCTCAAAGGAACGGAGTGCGCCGTGCGGATCGTGTTTCGCCAGGCAGGACTTCCCTTCCGCAAGTCGCGGTGTGCACCGACTCATGATTCCCCTTTGCGCTAAGATACTGCCGCGCAATCATTTCGGCAATCGCCGCCGGTGAGACTCTTGACCCGGGAGTGCCATTGCTCGTATATTTCGTCAAAAGACAAATTCGAGCGCAACTACGCCGTAAGACTCAAAAAACGTGGAGGGAGACATGAAGATAAAGCCGATTGGTGATCGCGTCCTGGTTAAGGCCGAAGAGGTTGAAGAAAAGACTGCCGGTGGTATTTTCATCCCACAGACCGCACAGGAGAAGACTCAGGCCGGTGTGGTGGAAGCGATTGGAGACAACAAGGAAAAGATCAAGGTCTCCGTCGGACAGAAGGTGATGTACGACAAGTATGCCGGAACCTCCATCAAGGTCGACGGCAAGGAGAAGCTCCTTCTGAAGGGCGACGACATCCTCGCAGTCATCGAGTAGCGTCAAGCAATCCACGCGAGAAGGCAGCCGAGGGGCTGCCTTCGTCGTTTTTCGGGGGATGTTTCTTCAGCGCGGCTCGCGCGCGTAGAGGAAGCTCTCCACATCCTGCAGCAGAAGCTGACTGCTCTTTATGCTCCGTTGAGTTTCCGGCAGCGACTCCAGAAAGGCCGATCCGTAGCTCTTCCGCACGACCCGCGGGTCAAGGATAGCGACGACCCCGCGATCGCTGTGCCTTCGCATGAGTCGCCCAAATCCCTGCTTGAAGCGCATCACCGCCATTGGCAGCGCGTACTCCATGAACGAGCTTCGCTCCTGACGATCGATCGCCTCCATGCGAGCCCTCATGATCGGATCGGTAGGAACCCTGAAGGGCAGTCGGCAGATGATCACAACGCGCAGGGTCTCTCCGGGAACGTCGATCCCCTCCCAGAAGGAGTCCGTTGCAAAGAGGACGCTCGAGATATCCTCCCTGAAGCGATTCAGGAGCCGCCCTCGGTCGTCGTCTCCCTGCTTGAGCACGGCGATGCCCCGCCCTGCGAGGCTCGGCTGCACCGCCTCGAAGGTCTCTTGAAGCATCCGATACGAGGTGAAAAGAACGAGCCCGCTTCCTTCCGACACCTCGAGAATGTCGGTAATGATCCGCGCCGCGAAGGTCTGATACTCCGCGGAGGTGGGCTCGGGTGAATCCGATGGGATCGCGAGCAGGACGCGCTCCCGGTAGCGGAAGGGAGAGGGAAAGCAAAGCGCGCTCACTGTCTTTCGCGCGTAGTCCTTCAGGCCGACGCGGGAAAGCCAGAAATCGAACTCGTCGCGCACGGTGAGGGTCGCCGAGGTGCAGACGACCGTCCGATAGGGCTCGAAGACTGCCTCCTTCATGAGGGGGGCGACCTCGAGCGGAGTAACCACGAACTCGACGAAGGCATCCCCCGAGGAAAAACGCTTGCGCTCGACCCAGAAGATGCGATCCGCCACCTCCGAAAGGCGGCGAAAGCTCTCACACAGGCTGGCGTAGCCGAGGAGTCGCTGCTGGACAATGCGGATCTCGTAGGCCTCCGACGATTCCTGGGCGCTTTCGTCGAGATCCGCCATGAGCTCGCTGATCCGATTGGCCAGGGCTGCGATTGCGAGCTGGAGCTCCCCCATGGGCTCGAGGGTCTGCGAACGCGCCGCCTCGGTGAGCGGGGCCACGTAGCGGAGCGTCCCCTCCTCGGCAAGAAGGGATAGGGTTAGGGCGTCGAGCGTGGAAGCCCGCTCCTCGATCTCCCGGCTGAGCGAAGCGATCTCGTCGACGATCTTTTCGTCCCTCGCCATCCTCGCCAGCGAAAGCGCAAGTCCGAGCACCCTCCCCCGTCGTCGGCGATGCAGCCGCGCAAGCTGTCGGGACACGGATACCCTGCTCAGGCTTTCGGAGAAGTAGGAGGTCGCGCTCGCTTCAATGTTGTGCGCCTCGTCGAAGACGATGCGCTGAAAGGGCGGAAGGACCGCCGTGTTCTCGAAGCCCGCTCCCGAAAGGCGCATCGCGAGGTCGCTGAACAGGAGGTGGTGATTCACGACGAGAATCTGCGCCGCGGCGGCCTCTCGCCGGGCCTGCAGGACAAAGCAGCGCTCGCGAAAGTGGCATCGCAGCCCCACGCAGGAATCAGCGTCGGAGGACACGCGGGACCAGGTTCGCTCGTTCGGGGGAAAGGCGAGATCGGACCGACTTCCAACCTTCGTGCTCTTTGCCCACTCCGCGATCGCCACGAGATCCTCCTCGCGCTCCTCAAAAAGCGAGTCCTCGCTGAGCGCGGCGTCCAGATTCCGCAGGCAGAGGTAGTTGCCTCGGCCCTTCACCAACGCGCTCTTGACCTTGGTACCGAGAAGCCGGGTGACGAGGGGGATGTCCTTTTCGACGAGCTGTTGCTGGAGATTGATGGTCGCAGTCGACACGACGACCCTCTCCTCGTTGAGCTCCGCCCACCGGAGAGCGGGCAGAAGGTAGGCGAGCGACTTGCCCACTCCGGTGCCTGCCTCGGCGACGCAGATTCCGTCGCCGTTGAAGGCCTGCGCCACGCTCTCAATCATCTCCACCTGAGCGTCGCGAGTCTCATATCCGTCCATTACCCGCGAAAGGCTCCCGCCGGGAAGAAGGTGCGCGGTGAGCTCCTCGACGTCGAGGCTCACGACCTCGCGCGTGGCCACCGGTTCGGCCACAACATAGATGCGGTCGACGGCGTTGTCCACGATGTAGAAGCCGATTCCGAGATTGCCAAGATGGGAGGCCACCCGCAGGTCGGCCTCGCTCGGACGCAGGCGGCCCGAGGGATGATTGTGGATCACCACGTCGCCCCGCTCGAGATGGGGCATGAGCGCAGGAACTGCGCTCTCGTTGCCGCGGGCGGTCACCGCGATCTCCGTGACGATCGCCTCGCCGTCCAGCTTCCCGACGGCGCACACCTCCTGCTCTTCCGCCTCTTGCACCGCGGCGCGGAAGGCGAGCACCGCCTCCAGGCCGAGCCGGTCGATGCTATCCATGAGCCCCCGAAAGCAGCTCGAGGATTCGCAGGATCAGCTCGCTCATCTCGCGCTCCACCCGCTTGCCCGTCTCGATGACCTCGGCATGGCTCAAGGTCTGCTCGGTGACTCCGGCGGCCATGTTCGTCACGCAGGAGAGGCCGAGGACGCCCATCCCGAGGTAACGGGCCGCTATGACCTCGGGCACGGTCGACATCCCGACCAAGTCGGCGCCGAGGCGCTCGAGCATCCGGATCTCTGCCGGCGTCTCGTAGGAGGGACCCGAAAGCGCCGCATACACCCCCTCGGGAAGGTCGCGCCCCGCGGCGCGGCGCGCGACTGCCCGCAGCTCCGCGGAATAGGCGCGCGACATGTCGGGGAAGCGCTCGCCGAGGTCGTCGTCATTCGGACCGATGAGCGGGTTCGTTCCGAGAAGGTTGAGGTGATCGGCGATGAGAACAAGGTCGCCGGGGCGCAGGTGGCG
>DAHVAK010000011.1 GCA_027314665.1 Spirochaetales bacterium | reverse complement strand
CTGCAGCTCACCCTGGGCGGCGAAGGAGGTAACCTTGGTGTCCATTGCGAGGGCGCCTTCGAGCTTGACCATGAGGGGTCCCATGGTATCGGTGCCGCCGATCATCGCGTGGTTGACCAGGTTATTGGAGTCGGTAAAGTCAGCCGCATACCAGAAGACGATTGGAATGTTCGGTATGGCGCTGATGTTCGCGTTGATGTTGAAGATCTTGGTGGTCGCAGTCGTGCCGCCCAAGTTGCCCATCATCTTGACGAAGGCGTTGACGGTCGCCATGTTGGGAACCGCGTACTGCGCGGCCACGAACCAGTTGTTGCCGATGTTCGGCGATACTCCGCTCAGGGCGTTCGCGAAGGCGCCATTGGATCCCGCGCCCGGAGCATTCTCAGGAAGAAACATGCCGCCGGCAAGGACCGCCCCGCTCGTCGGATAGAGCTGGAGCATACCCAGGAAGTCGCCCGGGGTAACGTTGTTCCACTCGGAGATGCCCACACCCTCGATCGGGCTGAACTGGGAGAACTGGGTGATGCGGGGCTTGCCGATCATGATCTGCGCAAACTTCCCGAAGTTGTAGTAGGTGTCGAACCAGCTGTAGGCACCGAAGGTGGTCGGAACGCCAGCAGTGGTCCCAAATCCCGAAGCCAGCGGTGCACTGCCCGCTCCGAAGATGTTGTCGCCGCCCCACTCGACGGTGGCGGTGAAACCGTAGTTGTTCCCGTCGTAGGAGAAGGTCCACTCCTGGTCGATGCCCTTGTTGTTGTCCCACATTGGGCCCCAACCGGCTGACGCCGCGTTGCTGCCATTCTGGATGTAGGGGATCATCATGCCCCGGTTCCACGCGTGGAACGAGCCCGCGGTGGGTGCATCGGCGAATGCGAAAGCGCCCACGAGGAGCAATGCCAGAAGCACAAATAGAGCTTTCTTCATTGTCTGAGCCTCCTTGAACTGCAGGGGGAGGAACCAACGGTTCTTGAAATCCCCTGTTATCTTGCTTGGGGCAGTATAGCATGTTTTGTTAAGAACGTGTCAAGTTTTTTTTGGGGTCCAAGGAGTCCGCCACTTTCCTATCGCGATCGGCGTGTTGATGAACGAGCTACGCGGCGGTACTATTGACACGTTCGAGAGGGTAAAGCTTTCCGAATGGTAGAAAAGCGCATCGCCGGCGACTGGTACGACATTAAAGAGGCCTGCGACAATCCGGCAAGGCTCGACGAGCTCTTTACGCTCACCGAGGTCGAGGCGGAATCGGTCGTCGGAGAGCTGCGCCTTTCGGTCGAGGAGAGCGTCGTCGAGTACAAGCGAAGGTGCCTCAACCGCGCCTTCGCCTTCGTGGAGAGCCTCAAGTACGATGCGCGCGGCTTCGACGAGATCTCCACGCACGTTGCGGCCCTGCGCGTCATGATCTACGTGACCCTCCTCCAGCGGCAGTTCGCCGTCGGAGTCCTCCTCCCGCGAAAGCCGCGCCCGGAAGGCAAGCTCGAGGGGTCGGGCGCGGAGTACGACGTGAAGGAGATTCTCGCCGACGTGCGCGAGCGGATCGTGAAGGACTCCGAGCTTCAGAAGAACGCCTCGGTGAAGAACATCCTCATGCAGGTGAGCATCCAGCAGAGGGAGCTCGCGAACATGAAGAGCCTCGCCCCGAACATCCCCAAGGAAAAGCAGGCTGCCTTCTACGACAACTTCCGAAAGAGCTTCGAAAGCATCACTGCGAAGATAAGGGAGCACTACGCCGCGCTTCTTTCGCAGACCGACGAGCAGAGGCGTCCGGAGCAGCCGGCGAACCCGCTTCTCGCCCACGACCTGAAGCCGCTCGGCCCTCTCCTCCTCGCCCAGGCCAGGCAAGCGGCCCAGCTCTGGTCGACCTTCCGCTACGCCAAGGAGGAGGGCTACAAGACTCGCGAGATCCTTTCCGGCCTGCCGGCGCTGAAGGGGGGAAGCCTCGCGGCGATCGAGCGGGAGCTTCGCGACTACGAGGCAATGGCGCCCGGCAGGGGCAAGGAGCTCGCCCGCGCCTTCGGCTGGGAGCTCATCCGCATCCTCTCCCGTCGCCTTCCCGCAGCGGAGGAGACGGAGCCGCGCATCTAGCGGGGTACTGACAAACTCAAAGGTACCTGCCAAAACGGCATTTTCTCGAACCAAATCGGGGCAAGAGGCCATAGAAAACGCCGTTCTTGCAGCGGGTCAATCACTTTGTCAGCACCCTGCTAGCGGGGTACTCGCGGGCAGGATCCACCTTGGCAATTGCGCGCGGCGGAAGCCGCTCGCATCGCGGAACGCCTTCGCCTTGACCGGCACGGCTGGGCGGCGTAGTATCCTTAGGTTCAGGAGACAAGAATGCCACAGGGATTCACCCTCTCGGTCTACCCATGGGTCTATCTCGCTAAGTATCAAGAGGACGGCTCATGGGCAGAGGACTTTCAGGAGAAGCCGCACAAGACCCCCCGCGAGGAGGAGGCCATGGCTCCCGCGGAGCTCGACGCCCTTCTTGCGCAGCGGAACTCCTTTCCCGAGCTTCCCGTCGTCAACTACACGACGCAGTACGGACTGGGATGCTTCGAGGGATTGAAGGCCTTTCCCCAGGCTGACGGCAGCCTCAAGCTCTTTCGCCCGGATCAGAACGCCCGGCGCTTCGCGAGGTCGATGGAAGGCCTGAAGATGCCGGTCTATCCGGATGAGACCTTCGTGAGCGCCGTGCGCACGACGGTCGCGAAGAACCTCAAGCTCGGCTTCTCCCCGACCTTCGATCGGGCCTGGGAGCGGGATGATTTCGAGAGCGGGGACAGCGTCTACATCCGCCCCTTCACCTACGCCGAGCCCGCAATCGGGCTGGGCTTGAGTCACTCCCCCTGGGTCATCATGGTCACCACCCCGGTCGGGAGCTACTTCCGCCCGGGCAACTCCAAAGCCGTGACCGCCGACACCGTTCGCGCCACCCCGGGGGGAACCGGCTGGATCAAGTGTGATGCCAACTACGTGATGGCCATTCTCGCCAAGAAGCGCGCCGAGGCGGAGGGCTTCATGGAGGCGGTCTTCCTCGACTCCACCCATCGGAAATACGTGGAAGAGGGATCGTCCTGCAACATCTTCTTCGTCCTCTCCAACGGCCATCTCGTCACCCCGGATCTCGGCGACACCATCCTGCCCGGGGTGACCCGCGACAGCGTGCTGACCCTCGCCGCCGACCTGAAGATCGCGACCGAGGTGCGGCGAATTTCCATCGAGGAGGTCATGGCCGACGCCCGCGAGGCCTTCGTCACCGGCACCGCCGCCGGGGTCACCTCCCTGGAGTCGCTTACGCACATGGGCAAGACCGCGGTCTTCTCGCCCGACGGCTCGAGCGGCGAGGTGGGGAGAGCGCTGCAGAAAAATCTGAAGGGGATCCAGTACGGCTCCCTTCCGGACCGCCACGGCTGGATGGTCGCGGTCTAGACGCGGGCCGCGCAGGCCGCTGTGCCCGCGGGATGCTCCGTCCGCGGGCCGCCGTCAAAACTGAGCTTGCTTCATGTCCTTCGGAAGATCGTTGTAGATCTGCAGCTGATAGCCGGGAATCGGGAAGAGGGCGTACTTCGTATTGATGAAGGCTAGGTTGATCGTCTGCGCCCGCTGCAGGGTGGTCGGATTGCGGGTGAGCTGATCGAAGGATTCGCTTGACTTGGTGAGGTCGACAAGAGCCTGGGATTCCTTGGTCGGGTCGGCGCTTCGCTTTCCGATCTGGTTGAGGGTAACTCCGAGGTTGTTGTAGACCTTCATGAGGTTGTTCAAGAGGGCATAGTCCTCCGGATTCTCGTCGGGCTGGAAGTTGGTGATTTCGGATCGCCGGCGCTCGAGGGTGTTGAGAAGGTTGTCGTAGTATCCCTCGGCGGCAAAGTAGTCTCCCCGCTTGAAGAGGGTGTTCGCCGTCGCGTAGAGAAGGCCCGGGTTCATCGAGAAGTTCCCAGCCGCCACGTAGAAGGACAGCAGCGCCTCCGCGTAGTCCTGGTCCCGATAGTAGATGTAGCCCTTCTTGTACGAGAGCTCTGGGGTGCGGAAGTGGTTGGCCTCGGCCTTGCCGAAAAGGCGCAGGGCGTTCGCGTAGTCGCCGCTTTCGTAGTAGTTGAGATCCCCGAGATCGTAGTAGAGCCTCCCGAACTTGGCCTCGGGGCGGACCTGGTCCTGATTCAGGGCGCTCTCGTAGAGGTTGATCCCCTTCACGTAGGCCTGCTCTGCATCGAGGTAGCGCCGCTGCCGGTAGAGGTTCTCCCCGGTGAGGTCGTAGGTCTCGATCATGATGGCCAGGCGGTTTCTCGTGAGCGGACCCGAGCGCTGGAGGTAGTAGAGGGTGTTCTGGAGGGCCTTCGCCTCCTCGGTATCGTCGCCCATCGCCTTGAAGTAGCGCGCTAGGTTGAAGTGAATCTCCGGCAGGCTGCGGTCGACCGCGAGGGCCCGCATGAGGATGTCCCGGACATCTCCAAGCCTCCCCTTGTCGATGAGATAGCCTCCGAGCTCGGCGTAGGCAATCGGATCCACCCGAATGCTCTTGTCCGCCTGGAAGCGCCGCTCGAGGCGCTCGACCTCCGGGTAGTTGTCGGTCTTGATGAAGTAGCGGAGCATGCGGAAGAGGACCTCGTTGCTCACTCCGTACTTCTGCAGGAGAATGGCGTAGTCGCGGCGCGCGAGCTCGTACTTGCTCGGATCCTCGCTTCCCCATGCGAGGTAGTTGTCTCCGGCCGCGAGAAGCGCCTCCCGGTCGTACATGTGGACGTTGAGGATGAGGTTCAGCAGCTCCTCGGCCTTCGGGTAGTTGCCGAGGATGGCCGACTCCATGTGGGCGTAGTCGAAAATCCCCTTTCGATCCCCGGGGTACTCCCGCAGCAGGGCATCGTACTTGGCCGCGGCGAAGGCGTACTGCTTCTTGTCGATGAACCCCTCGGCGAAGCGATAGTACCAGCTCTTCAGCCGCCACGCGAGAACGCCGCGGTCGAAGAGGTCGTTCGCGCGGATGAACTCGTTTCGCTGGAGATCCCGGTAGCCGAGTTCGTAGAGGGTCAAGGCATGGAGCGGGCGGTAGATGAAGCGGTAGCCGAGGAAGATCGCCAGTCCGATCGCGAGGCCCGCGAGAAGGAAGGTTCTCAGGATCGGAAGGATGTTCTGGCGGAAGCGGTAGGCAAAGGTGCCCTTTTCCTCCTCGAACTCCAGCCCGGTTCTCCGCGCGTAGGCGGACGGGACTGCGATGCGCCGCCCGAGGATCCGTCCGGCAACCCCCGAGATCTCTCGAGGCGAGGCACCTCGCACCAGGAGCTCGACGAGCTGTCGAAGCTGCGCGCCGGCAAGCCCCCGCTCCCCGATGAGCTCCTCGATTGCGAGCCTCAGGTTTCTCGGAAGGGAGGAGAGCGTCGCGCGCAGGGCGCGGAAATCTCGGTCGGAAAGCTCGAGGGGCGCTTCCGCCCCGGGAGTCTCCCCTCCCCTTCGCTTCTCTCCGATCGAGAGTGCCGGGTTGAGCGCCTCCTCCCGGGAGCTTTCTTCCTCTCCCCCGAAGCCGAGCTGGGCGCTGATGTCGCCCAGTCCGAAGTCGTCGAACTCCTCGCCGGCGCCCTCTGCCGCCTGTTCGGCTCGGCGCGGCTCGCCTCGCCGGAGTCGGGCTCGGCTTCCTCGGCG
>DAHVAK010000299.1 GCA_027314665.1 Spirochaetales bacterium | reverse complement strand
CGGTCTCGCTCCACCGGGCGAGGCCGAGCTCGGGCTTGAGGTCCGCTCGCGCGTGGTTGTCCACGACCACCGTGATGCGAACGGAGCTCGACAGGGAAGCGCGCCTGCCCGCGCTCAATGCAGTCTCTCGGGGTGATTCTCGAGCGATCCGACGAGATAGGCGTCGAGCGCCTCGTCGATGCTCCGGATGTCGGTGATGATGGGCTGCAGGTGGGCCGTGCGCGCGGCCTCGAAGGCGTGCCTCCCCATGCCGCGGGTGACGAGGAGGTTGCAGTCGCGGATCGGCTCGAGCATCCCTGCGGCCGGACCGAGACCGTTGCCGGCGTGCTCACCATCGCCGTGCTCGCGCTGCGGGTGACCGAGCGCCGAATGATGCGCGGGCTTGGGCCGCCTCTCGCGGCTCACCGTGCCGCCCTCGTCCACAGTGACCACGAGGTACCCGATGGCTCGACCGAAGTGCGCGCTTGTCGTCTCGCCGTCGTCCGTCACGAATGCGATCTTCATATCAGGGAACCTCCCTTCCTGTCGGGCTGTCGTGCGCGGGGGGCCGAACGGACGCTCGCGACGGGCGGCAGGCGAAACGGGCGCACCCGAAGCGGCAGGCGAAGCCGGGCATACCTTGCGCCAACCCCTTGTGAGCCGCCGCCTCCCCGCAACCTTATTCGATGATTGGAATAAAATGATACTGGGCCACGCGGCGTCTGTCAACGGATTTTCCTGCGCGGCAGGTGAAAGCGGCGCGCGGCTGGATCACCATCAGTATGGCATTATAGCCTATGGAAAAGGCCACGCTGATGGACATGATCATCCTTTCCTACCTCTTGAACCAGCCGCGCCACGGCTACGGGATCAAGAAGCAGGTGGGCCTCATCAGGGGCAGGCAGGAGCTCGTCAACAACAACCAGCTCTACCCGGCGCTTCACCGCCTGGAAAGGACTGGAGCGATTGCCGGAAAGGGGTTCAGGAGCAGGAGGGCGAGCCGAGCCGGTAGGTCTACCGCATGACCCCGCTCGGCGAGGTCTATCCGCTTGAAAAGGACTCCCCGTGGCTGCCGGAGATCTTCGCGTTCCAAGAGGCGCAGCTCACCGGCGTGCTCTCCTGGACAAAAAGGTACGACGGCCGAGCCGGGGGCACAAAAAAGGCTTGACGGCACGCCGGGCGCGGGTGCCACAATGTCTCTTAATCCGGCACCATCGGCCGGCGTCAAACGGATAGTCCATGATGAGTCAATCCGAATCCGATAGGACCTCCTCCGAGGCAGCGAAAGAGGCGGCCCGCCGTTACCTCGAGTCCTACAACACCCAGCGTCTGTCGGCAGTGATGGCCTTCGTTCACCCCGAGCATCGCTACCATCCGCCCGGCGGCGGAGCGCCGATGAATCGAGCGGAGCGGGAGGCCGACGAGCAGTTCTTCTTCGCGGCATTCTCGGACATCGAATCGGTCGTCGAGGAGCAGATCGCCGAGGGGGATCGGGTCGCAAGCCGGATCACGATGCGCTGCACCCAGACCGGCTCCTACCAGGGGCTTCCCCCCACCGGGCGGCGGATCGCCATCGCCTTCATCGACTTCGCCTGCCTGCGCGACGGCAAGATCCTCGAGGAGTGGGCCGAGTTCGACATGATGGGGATCCTCCGGCAGCTCAAGCCCGAAGAGTAGGCGCCCCGAGCCGAAGTGCCCGGTCGCAAGCGCCGGGAATGGGACTGGCGCGTTGGGCGTATAATATGCTCGTCGAGAGGAACCCATCCGTGGCATCCGCCTATTTGATCGTCGACGGTGAGCGGAAGGGGTACGCTTCGTTCTCCGAGACAGCTTGCCGGCGGGCGTCGTCACGTGCAACCCCGACTGGCGCCGGCTGCTTCATGAGCTTCGCTGCCGCCTCATCTTCGATGTCTTCTCCCTTGAGCCGCCCGGAGGGCGAGAAGCGATTTCAGGCGCCGCCGCCGACCGAAGGGGGGTAGCTGGTTTTTTTTGGGGGGGTGGGAGCAGTGCGACCCCAGGGGGTTCTAGGGATGGTCGTTCCATTGATTGCGGCCCAGATCGTGCTTTCAGAGCGTGAGCCGCTCGTTCGGCTCGATGAGGCGCACGAGCGGGCAGGGCTCGACGCCCTTATCATTGGCATGCGGGGAGGCGAGAACAACCTTGCGGCTGCCGAAGGGCTGTGCGCGCGGTGTCTTGCCATCGGCATCGAGCCCATTCTCTGGTATCCCGTGCTTGCAGACGCTCCCGGCGTCGAGTCGTCTCCGGAGCACCATGTCCTCACGGTGGACGGAAAGCGGGCTCGCGGCTTCGCAGGACGATGGGGCGCCCTCGACAGCGTTTCTGATAGATTCGAGCTTCTCTGTCCCAACCAGGAGGAGGGACTTGGCCCGGTCGAGGAGCGCTTCGAGGCGCTTCTCGATCGACTCCCGGTTTCGGGCGTCATGCTCGATCGCATCCGCTTCCCTTCGCCGGCAAACGGCTTCGAGGCGCTGCTCACCTGCTTCTGCCCCTCCTGCGCAAAGCGCTTCGCTGAGCGTTTCGGCTACCCGCTCGAGCGGCTTCGGCAGAAGGCGCTCGGCGTTCTCGGCGAGATTCGCCAACGCCCGGGCGCCGGCGCCCAGTGGGCACGGCGCTGGGCGGGAGAGGGATCGCTCTGGCAGTACCCCTTCCTCCGCGACCTGGGGGAGTTTCGCGCGGAATCGATCGCGAGGCTCGTCGGCCGGTTCGCCGAGAGAGCGCGTCGGCGCGGGTTGTCGGTCGGTCTCGATCTCTTCAGTCCCGCAATCGCCGCCCTTGTCGGGCAGGACTATCGGCGGCTTGCCGCGACGATCGCGCCGGCACCCTCGGGTCCGGCTGTGACCGGAAAGGCGGCGGCAGTCAGCTCGCCCGCGACCACGCCTCCGGTCGGCGCAGCCGCTCATCGCTGGCCCCGCGAGTGGATCAAGCCGATGCTCTACAGCCGGGCCGTCGGTCCGGCCGCTCTCCCGCTCGAGCTTTCGTGTCTCGCGCGTGGGCTCGCCGCGCTCGCGCCGGAGGTTCCGGTGGCGCAGCTGTTTCGACTCATCGAGCGAGCCGTCGGCCCTCTGGCCCCGCAGTGGAGCGTTCTGAGAGGCCCCGCCAGGCTCGATCCGGCTGCGATCGCGGAGGCGTTTTCCGCCGCACTCATTGCCCGGGAGCTCGACGGCATACGAGCGCTCCAGCTTCCGAGCGAGATCGCCTTGCTCGCGGGGATCGAGGCGGTGACCGACCCGGAGTACGAGATTGAGACGAGCCCCGAGCAGATGCGGTCCGCCTGCGCTCAGGCGAAGGGCTACGGGTAGTAGAGCGAGAACAGGGCATGCCTCGTCACCGTTACGGTGTTGCCGCTCCAGTCCTGGTGGGTCACGGTCATCGTGTACTGGCGAGGATAGGGATAGGGAGCCAGGGTATAGCCCTCGATGTGGATCCACACCGAAGAGCCCGGCGGGATCTCCGCGGGGTAGGACGAGGAAGAGGTCTCCACGAGATTGGTGATCACCACCCCGAGCGAGTCGTGGATGAAGTAGTCTCCGCGCACATTGTGGGCGGTCACGGTGCCGTTGTTCGTGAGGTAGCCGTCGATAGCGAAGCTTGCGGAGCTATTGTAGGCGTGAGCATCCCTGATATCGATCACGAGATTGGCGCTCCCGAGGACGCATGCCGAGAGCGCGAGCGCCGCCACGAGGGCGGCAAGGGCGGCGAGGAGTGCCTTGAGCTTCACATTACACCTCCGGTTCTCCTACCTGGAACACCGCAGCCGCCGACTTCTGTCCCTCCGAGCGGGTTGGAGCGCTCGATCGCGGTCTGTGGGCGGCGCTCCACCCAAAGGGCCGACTCGGCGGCTAGTTTGCGGGCGGCCCCGCCGTCTCTTCGAGGAGCCGGCTCGCCCGGCTGAACAGCTCCGATAGCGAGGCGTTCTCCGGGATATCGCGGAGCACCACGAAGGCCGTGCCGAACTGTGTTTGCGCCTGCGGCGCGAGCTCGAGGTTGTCCTTCACGCAGGAGACCAGGTAGTAGGGCCCGGCCCCCGGCTCTCCGGCGTAGCCTGGACCCCGAGCGGTCACCTCGATGGCGTTGAAGTAGCCTGCGGGCGACCAGATCTTCACGACCGCGGTGCGCAAGGCCGGATAGAGCACGGCGAGGCAGGGCAGCTCCGGCGCTGCCGCGGCCCTCGCGTGGTAGCGGCCCGCGATGCTCGACCATCGGCTCAAAGGCTCGCTCCAGGGAACGCTCGCGTTCTTGGCTCCCGCCCAATCGCCTGCGCTGTCGAGGAGGGTCACGCGCTCCGCAGGCAGGAGGAGGCGCGCATCGCCTCCCGAGCTCTCCAGCGCTGAGAGCGCGGCGAAGTCCCTGAAGTCCGGCTCGCGCAAGGTGCGCGTCGCGGTCTCGTTCGCGACGGTGGTTTGGATCTCCGCTACCGGGCGGTCGCGCCGCAGGGTGACCACCGAGACAGCCGCCGCCCTCTTCAGGATATCCCTTCCCGACAGCACGAGCTGCGCGCGCCCGGCGCCATCCTCGGAAACCCGATAGGCGAGGTCGTAGGGTTGGCGGTCGCGGGTGTTCCACGGAATCGAAAGATAGTAGCCGCCGAACTCGACCGCGTGCAGCCCTGAGGGGAGGACCATGGGTTGCGGTGTGAAGGACTGGTAGAGCAGGGAGGGGCCGCCAAGAACGGCGAGGGCCGAGAGGAGCCGGCCCCGGTTGGGCAGCACCTGCGCCTCGATAGCGTCGCCCGCGATGCGCAGGAGGTCGGGATAGGTCTTCGTGGTCGCAAGCTCGGAGACCGGAAGAACGTACTGCGAGCGCGAGACCTCAATCATCGTCTGCGCCCGCGCCGGAAGCGCGAGGGAGACCGTTAGAGCCGCAAGCGCGGCGAGCCGCAGCAGATTCGTTTTCAAGAGTCTTCTCCTTCCATTTTCATGCCTTCACCCCGCCGCTCATGAACCCTCGAATGAAGAACCTCGACACCGGAAGGAAGAGCACGAAGATCGGCACGATGATGAGGATTGAGCCCGCAAGGAGCGGCCCCCACTCGATGTACTGCTCGGCCGTGAAGGTCGCCAGCCCGAGGGCCGCGGTCTTCTTCGCGCTCGAGTTGATCATCACGAGCGCGAACATGTATTCGCCCCAGGCGGAGATGAAGGCATAGGCCCCCACGGTCACGATCCCCGGCATGCTGATAGGAAGCACGATGCGCACGAATCGATTGATCGCATTCGCCCCGTCGACCGCAGCCGACTCCTCGAGCTCCTTCGGGATGCTCTCGAAGAAGGAGACAAGGAGCCAGGTGCAGAACGGCGAGGCAAGCCCGCTGTAGACGATCACCAGCCCGTAGTAGCTGTCCCACAGCCCGATGAGGGTGAAGAGCTGGTACATGGGGGTAAGGACGATGATCGTCGGAAAGACGTAGATGAAAAGGAGCAGCTTCGAAAGGATCCCGCTGCGAAGCTCCCGAGTGCGCGCGATGGCGTAGGCGCTCACCGAGGAGAGCGCAACCGAGAGCAGGGCGGAGAGGCTGGAGACGTAGAGGGTGTTGAGAAGGATGCGCGGGAAGTCGCGCACGGGGGTGCGCGCGAGAAGGAGCGTTCCGTAGTTTGCCACGGTCGGGTTTTTGGGGAAGAGCTCCGCCCTGCCCATGATCTCGCGGATCGGCTTGAACGACGAGACGAAGATGTACAGAAGCGGCCAGATGAGGAACAGGAGCACGATTGCCGTGACCCCCGCGCGAAGCCGCCGCCGAACGACCGTCGTCACCGCCGCTACTCCTCCCGCGGCTTCATCTTCAGGAAGTAGATGAGGCCGAGGACCGCAAGGAGCCCCGCCACGATGACCGAGATCGTCGAGGCCTCGCCGAGGCGCATGGTCTTGAAGGCCGTGCGGTAGATGAGGACCGGCAGGGTCTGCGTCGCCGTGCCGGGGCCGCCCTGGGTCATGAGCCAGATAAGATCGAAGGTATTGAAGTTCCACGAGAAGGCGAGGAAGCCGACGAACCAGATCATCGAGCCGAGGAGCGGAAAGGTGATGTGCCGAAAACGCCGCGCGGCGCCGGCGCCGTCGACCATCGCCGCCTCGTAGATCTCCCTCGGGATTGTCTGGAGAGCGGCGAGGATCATCAGGGTGCCGAAGGGGAGGAACTTCCAGGAGTTCAGCAGGATGAGGGTGGGCATCGCCCAGCCCCCGTTGCCGAGGACGTGGAACTGCCTCCCCGAGAGGAGCGTGGCGCTCAAGGCCTCACCGACGATGCCGATCTTCGGCAGCAGCATCCAGCGCATGCACACCGCGAAGGCCACGGTCGGCACGACCCAGGGAAGCATGAAGGTCGCGCGCGCGAGGCTCATCCCCTTGAACTGCTCGTTCAACAGCAGCGCCAAGAAGATGGGAACCGTGAGCTGGACCGCGAGGTTGCCGGCGGTCCAGTAGAGGCTGCTCAAGGAGGCCTCCCAGAAGGCTTGGTCGCGAAAGACCTCGCGGTAGTTCGCAAACCCCACGCCCTCTGCCTGCCGGGAGCCGAAGGAGACGTTGTAGAAGCTCTGCACGACCGTGCGCACCACCGGATAGGCGTACATGGCCGCCACGAGAACGATCTGAGGAACAAGGAGGAGCACCTGTTTTCGCGTGCGAAAGAGGCTCATCTGCTTCCTTCAATCGCCCGGCGGAGGTCCTCCTCCGCCGGGACGCAGGCCGGATCAATGGGCCGATTGCATCGTCGGCGCTCGCACCATCATTCCGAGACAGGCGCCGAGAACTTCTCCATCTGCTTCTGGCCCCACTCCGCGGCCTGTTCGGGGGTCATCTGGTTGCTGATCACCTTGTTCACGACCTCTCCGAGGATGTCCGCTCCGGTCATGTCGCCCAGGCCGATGTTCACCCACCTGTCGTACTCCAGGCCGTAGAGGGTCGCGTAGTCCTTGAGCGCCTCCATGGCGACCCGATGGATCGGCTCGAACCTCTGCACGATCGGATTGTTCCAATATTCGGGTGCCGCTCCGGCGGCCTCGGTCGCCGGGAAGAAGCCCCCCGGCTCCGCCCCGGAGGTGAGGATGGCGTTGATCGCGGGCTGCTCCATGAAGCGAATGAGGGTCTTCACCGTTTCGTAGCGCTCGGCATTCTCGGCGGTTTTCTTGAAGACGTGGATCTCGTTCGGATAGGTGATCGTCCCCCGCTTGCTCATCCCCGTGAAGAACGGGACGTGGGCCGCCGCATAGTCGGTGCTGTCGAACTCCTCGGCGAAGCGCTTCTGGACCGACGGGAAGTAGGGCGACATGGCGATGCTTCCGGCCGCGATGTTCAGCTCGATCTCCCCCCACGACCAGGCCTCCGCGCCCTTCGGAGCGTACTGGAAGAGATCCTTGTAGAGCTTCAGCGCTGCCACGGTCTGCGGGCTGTTGAAGGT
Source organism: Spirochaetales bacterium (assembly GCA_027314665.1). GTDB lineage: Bacteria > Spirochaetota > Spirochaetia > DAHUYW01 > DAHUYW01 > DAHUYW01. The sequence continues at coordinate 1,848 of DAHVAK010000299.1, read as the reverse complement.
GAGGTTTCCCTTCGCATCGAAGAAGCGGGCTCCCGCTCCGGCGAGGAAGACGTAGGCCTGCTCGTCGGTCATGAGGTTCTTCGCGCCTCCGATGCCGATGCCGGCTACATCCCCCTTCGATTTCTCGCTGATGATCTTCGCGTAGGCGAGGGCCTGGTCCCAGGTGTCCGGAGGCTTATCGGTGCCCACGTACTGCTTGAGCAGGCTCGGGCGGTAGGTCATGAGCATCACCATCGTGAACACGGGGACCCCCCAGACCTCTCCTTTGTGGGTGTACATCCCCCGGAGGTTCGGGAAGAACTTGTACTGCGTGTCCAGCTCGTTGTACAGCGAGGTGACCGGGGCGAGGGCGTTCGCCCGGTACATCGTGAGCGTCAGGTCCGGGATGGAGAGCTGGAAGTCCGGGAGGGTTCCCGCCTGAAGCGACGACAGGGATTTCACCCACGCGTCGCCCCACATGATGACCTCCTGCTTCGCCTTAATGCCCGGGTACTGGGCCTGAAAGCGATCGATGACGCTCTGGAAGGCCGCCACTCGATGGGCGGGCGCCTCGTGATGCCAGAAGGTGATCTCGATCGGCTGTTTGGCTGCGGGCTGCTCCGCTGAGGCTGCCGGAGCGACAGGGGCCGGCCTTTCCTTTGCGCCGCCGGCCCACGCCGTGACGCTCGCCGCAAGGATGGCGACCGCCGCGACGAACAAAACTTTCGTGAGCTTGCCCATCATCTTTCCTCCTCCTTCTCGTGGAAATCAGAGAAGCTTGATGCGATTGAAGTACTTATCGATAAGCGCCTTGTTCGCCTCATCACCCCCGACTCGGTTGGCGCTCATGTAGATCGGCGGGGTTGCCCCCTTGCCCACCATGTACTCGACCGCCTCGATCTCCATCCTGCGCACGATGTAGGCGTCGGTGATCCCGGAGATCGGAGCGAAAGGCCGGTCGAAACCTGGGATCTCCATGACGCTGTCTCCGATCGGGTTGTAGTCGTCGATGAACAGGTCGACGATCTCCATCATGTTTTTCTTGGAGGGATGGCGGGTGACGTGGTCCATGGGAATCTCGCGCTGCCAGATGGTGCTTGCGACCCCGATCGTGAAGGCCCCGCGCTTCTTACAGGCGAGGCAGGCGTCGATCGAGCCTGCGTTGACGCCGATGGTGTTGAACACGATCGCCACGTCGCCCTTCTCGATGCGGTAGTAGTCGATCGCGCACTCCATGTAGCCGGGCAGGCGCTCGGTCCGCATCCCGTAGGTGGCGGGAACGCTCCCGTAAAGCGCCGCGAGGGCAGGGATGAAGTTGACCGCCGCGAAGCCGCCGGCCCGATAGAACATGTCGTAGGGGGGGAGGTTTGTGTGGCCTCCGGTGCCGATCGCGTGGATAAGGTGGTCCGCCATGACCGCGTCGCCCATGGCTACCCCAGCTTTCTTGAAGTTTTCGGCTTGTCCCTTCTCGATGCGCTCTAGGTATTCAAGGGTGATCGCATAGAAACTCTTCCGGCTCGCCATACCAGCCTCCTTGTGAGATCGCTCTATCCAGAATGCGTTCGAACCGAACGCCGATTCATAGGCGGAGCAGGCGAGCGGAGCCGTCAGATGATTCGCAGTTGTCGATTAACAGGGTGCCGACAAACTCAAAGGTACCTGCCAAAACGGCGTTTTCTCGTGCCAAATTGGGGCAAGAAGCCATGAAGAACGCCGTTTTGGCAGCAGGTCAATCACCTTGTCAGCACCCTGTTAGGCTAACGTAGTGTTACTTACTATTGTGAGATCGGGTTCATGCTTCTGTCAAGCGATAATGTCGTCCTATCCCTTGATCGCCCCGAAGGTGAGCCCCCGGATCATGTACTTCTG
>DAHVAK010000298.1 GCA_027314665.1 Spirochaetales bacterium | reverse complement strand
GCGCACTGGCAGAGTCCGAGGCGCGCCTCCAGTTCGCGGAGCTCCCGGGCGGCGAGAGCCGAGAGGTCGGCGCTCGCCGCTTCCCGCTCAAAAAAGACGAGGTGGGCCATCGGAAGCCGCAGCCCGCCGCACAGGCTCACGCTCTCGCCTTCGCGGGCCGCGAACTCGCGGCGAACCCGGTCGGGATGGAAGGAGGAGCGAAAAAGAGAGCGCACCCGCTTCTCCAGCAGACAACGGGCGTAGGCCTCTCGGTCCGAGGATCGGGTCCGCTCCCCTCGGGTGACGACCACGAGGAACTCGAGGTTGTGGGTGCGGCGCAGCAGGCTCTGCCGCCCTCCCGGATACTTGTGGTAGTCGGTTCCGAAGATCTCGACCCGTCCGCGGCCGGCGAGCATCTCGTAGAGCTCCTCGAAAGGCAGCAGTCCCTCGGTGTTGTAGCTCAGCGCGAGAAAGCGGCTGTCGACGGAGTCGAGCAAGCGCTCGAAGGCGCCCCTCACCCGATCGGCATAGCAGAACTCCGAGCGGGTCTCCACCCAGTCCTTGCGAATAGCCGCCTTCTCGGCGAGGCGCCCGTCGGGCCTTCGCTCCTGGTTGACCGGCGGGCGGTCCCATAGTGCGATGGTGTTGAGAAGGTGATAGTTGCTCCCGTATTGATGGCTGTTGTAGGGCGGATCGAGGTAGCAGAGGTCCGCGCTCCTCCCCGAAACGAAGGCGGCGGCGTCCATGCGGGCGACGGTGCAGGCATAGCGCCCCTCGACGAGGAGGGGAAGCTCGAGGCGCATGGGAGCGAGAATCCGCCTTAGGGCGTCGCGCCCGAACCCTCCGAAACCCTTGTGGCACGCCTTGAAGACGCCGGAGGTATTTGCATGGGTGGCGGCCTCGTAGATCAATGCCGAGAGGAGGAGAATCTTCTCCCTCAGGGCCCTGCCGTCGAGCTCCCAGCCGGGATACTCGCGCTCGATTCCCTCGCGGACTCGATCGATGAAGAGGGCGTTCTCGCGGGTATAGAAGAGGCGCTCCCTGCGATAGTCCGCGCGCTCGGTGCGTTCGGGGGCGTAGTAGCGGCTGATGTAGGGATCCTCCGGCGCCTCCCTCGAGTCTCCGAGCGCATTGAAGGCTTCGAAAGCCCGCGCGGCTCCCCCGCGCGCTGCATAGAGCCCCGAGAGCTCGTCGCGCTCGACAGCGACGTGGGCGGAGGCGACGATCCAGGAATAGAGCTCCCAGTCGTTCGCCTCGACCGCAAAGCCAAGGCTCTTGGCGAGGCGTGCGACCGCCCCGCTTCCGGCAAACGGGTCGAGGAAGCGCCGAATCGGGCTGCGCCCTGACAGGTCGAGGAAGGCCTCGCGCAGGAAGCCCAGGAGGCGACGCTTGTTTCCGATGTAGGCGATGAGCTGGCGGGAGAGGTAATCGACGTCCGCCGACTCGATCGAGCGCGGGGAAGCGGGGCCGAGCAGCCTTTCGCTCAGCGCCGCTCCCCGCGCCCGGTCTCGATCCCTCGCGGCGATGGGAGCCAAAGGGGCAACCTTGTCCTGTCTCATCTTCTCTTGTTAGGATATCGGCGTGTCAGCCAGAAAACTGTCGAGCATCGCCGCAGGAATCAATTGGGTGGAAATCGTCGGCAGCGGTGATCCCCTCATCCGCGGCCTTGCCTATGACTCTCGCTCGATCGAGCCGGGCTACCTCTTCTACGCCCTCGACGGTTTGCACACCGACGGCCATCTCTTCATCGATGAGGCGATCGCCCGAGGGGCGGTCGCGGTGATCCACTCCCGACCGGTCCCCTCCCATCGCGGGGGGATAGTCTACCTCCGGCTCGAGAGCCCCCGCAGGGCGATGTCCCCGACCGCCGCGGCCTTCTACGAGCGCCCCTCGGAGAGGCTTGCCGTCGTCGGCGTCACGGGGACCGAGGGGAAGAGCACCAGCGTCTACCTAATCTACCAGCTCCTCGATCTCGCCGGCTACCCGACGGGTTTTTTTTCGACCGTGATGTCGCGGACCGGGCGGGCGGAAAGGGCCAATCCCGAGCACCAGACTACCCCCGAAGCGCCTGCCGTCCAGCGGATGCTCGCGGAGATGCGGGAGGCAGGGATGGAGTACGCGGTCGTCGAGTCTTCCTCCCACGGGCTTTCCCCGCGGACGAGCCGCCTCGCGGACGTCGCCTTCGACATAGCCCTCATGACGAACGTCACCCATGAGCATCTGGAGTTCCATGGCAGCTGGGAGCAGTACCGCGACGACAAGGCCAACCTCTTCCGTGCGCTCGACCGTTGCGGCGGGGAGGGCCCGCACCACAAACGGATCGCCGACAGGGATCGGGAGGTTCCCTCCTTCGGGGTCGTAAACGCCGACGACCCGTCGGCCGCCTACTTCGCGGGAGCGACCTCCAAACCGGTCTACAGCTTCTCCGCTACCGGCCGAAGGGCGGACCTCCGCGCCCTGGAAATCCGCGCCGACTCCCGAGGCGCCGACTTCCTGCTCCTCGAGGGCGAGACGAGCCACCAGGCTCGCATCAATCTGCCCGGCGCCTTCAATGTCGGCAACGCCCTCGCAGCCCTCCTCGTGGTCGCGCGCCTGACGGGCCGGCGGCTTTCCGAGCTCGCGCCTCTCCTCGCCGACCTGCGCCCGCTGCGCGGGAGGATGACGCGCATCGAGCGCGGACAGCCCTTCGAGCTCCTCGTGGACTACGCGCACACTCCCTCGTCGTTCGAGGCCATCCTTCCGGACATCCGCGCCCGGACGAAGGGGCGACTCATAGCCCTCTTCGGCTCGGGCGGCGAGCGGGACGTCGAGAAACGACGGCTCCAAGGCGAAGTCGCCGACCGCTACTGCGATCTCATCCTCCTCACCGACGAGGACCCCCGCGGAGAGGAGCCCGCCGCGATTCTCGAGGAGATTGCCCGCGGCATCGCCTCCAAGACGCGCGGCGAGAGCCTCCTTCTTATTCCGAATCGGATGGAGGCCCTGCGTACGGCGATGCGGCTTGCGGGCCCAGGCGACACCCTCCTTCTTCTCGGCAAGGGTCACGAGAGCACGATCATCTACCGCAGCGGCACGATTCCCTGGGACGAGATGGGGGCGGCGGAGCAGTGCCTCGATGAGCTGGGATACGCGAGGTAGGTTAGCAGGGCGCTGACAAACTCAAAGGTACCTGCCAAAACGGCGTTTTCTCGAACCAAATCGGGGCAAGAGGCTCAACCGAAAACGCCGTTTTGGCAGCGGGTCAATCACTTTGTCAGCACCCTGTTAGGAGATTGCGTCGCCGGCGGCGCAGACGCGCCGCCGAATGGGCGATTCTCCCCCGCGAGCCCCCGGAAGGGAGGCCGGCGGCATCTCGGTCGCCGCCCTCCTCGCGTCCTGCGCCATCTTGGCGAACCAGCTCAGGAGCTCCATCCCCCGACGAAGAAATTCGGGGGCGGGGCGCGGCGCGTCGCGCTTGGGGAGCACCTCGAGGGTGAGGAAGCTGCGGTACAGGTCGACCGGAAAGGCGCGAGCGACCGGCTCCCATTGCCCGGTGCCGAGCGTGGGCAGCCAGTGTTTGTCGGTGAGACCGTCGTTGTCGGACAGATGGGTGACAAGAAGCCGGCGGCCCCACCTCCTGAGGATGCTCCCGGGGGCGGCGCTGTAGAGAAAGTCGTGCGAGGAGTCATAACAGAATCCCAATGCGGTCGAATCAAGGCTCTCGAGGAGGTAGTCGACGTACTCCGGATGACGAGTGTTCTCGACCGCTATGCGCACCCCGACCCTCTCCGCGAGAGCGGCGAGATCGGCCATCGTTTCAAGCCCTTGCGGTCCGAAGGGAGGCGGATTCATCCCCTTGACGATGTGCATGACCACCACGGGGATCTGATGCTTGCCGCAGTAGCGAATTGCCTCCGCATAGTCGCGGCGAATGACCTCGCGCTCGGCGGGATTGGGCGACCAGAGCCGGTTGCAGTTGGCGTAGGAGGCGTGGATGTACTCGAGATGAAGCCCCCGCGATCGAATGATCCCGGGCAGCAGGTCCGACCTACCTTCGTGGACAAGGGGCTCCTGGCGCCCAAGCCAGATCGAGGTTGCGGAATAACCGGCCTCCGCGATGAGGCGCGCCCGCTCCTCAATGGGGAAGCGATAGCCGAACCATGCGAATATCCCGTACCTGTCCGTCACTCGTGTCCCCCCCCGGCACGCGCTTCAATCATTACCGCGACGCTTCAATTTCAATATAGCTCATCCCTCCGGCTTCACCAAGCGCTTTTCCGGAAAGAGGGCAGCCAATGAGGCGGTCGGAGGGCCTGAGCGACCGGCGGGCTCAAGGGTCGACGCCGCGGCCAGAGGCTCGACGAAGGCCTCAGCCTTGAACATTTCCCCGAATCCCCGGATAATGCGCCTGCCCATTTTGCCACTGTCAGGGAGGTTCATCAGGTGGAGCGCAAGACGATCGGCATACTCTACGGCGGACGAACCGGCGAGCACGAGGTCTCTTGCCGCTCCGCGGCGTCGGTCATTTCCAACCTCGACCCCGCGGCATACCTCCCGCTGCCCATCGGTATCGACAAGCGAGGCACCTGGTACCTCCAGGAGAGGATCGCCTTCACCGGCAGCGGGGATATCCGCTACCTCGTCATCGAAGCGAGCGAGGATCGCATGGTGACGGTGGTGCCCGGCAGGGGGCTTGCGGTGGCCGGACGCCCTCTCGTCGTCGACCTCATCTTTCCGGTTCTGCATGGAACCTTCGGAGAGGACGGGACGATCCAGGGACTCCTCGAGATTGCCGGAATCCCCTACGCAGGGGCGGGGGTGCTCGCAAGCGCCCTCGCCATGGACAAGGCGATGACCAAGAGCGTCTGGCAGCGAGCCGACCTTCCCGTGGTCCCCTTCATGACCGTATCGAAGGTCGAGGCCGCAGGCTCGCCGAAGGCGCTCGAGGAGCTCGCTCACGCCGCCCGCGCCCGCTTCGGCATGCCGCTCTTCGTGAAGCCGGTCTGCGCGGGCTCCTCGCTCGGGGTGAGCCGCGTGGAGGCCATCGAGCAGTTCGACCCCGCCGTGGAGGAGGCGCTCCGCTTCGACCTTCGGGCGATGGTGGAACCCTGCATCATCGGACGCGAGATCGAATGCTCGGTCGTCGGCAACGATCATCCGGAGGCATACCTGCCGGGAGAGATCGTCTCGAACCACTCCTTCTACGACTATGAGGCGAAGTACCTCGATCCGGACGGAGCGAGAATCGTCGTCCCCGCTGACCTTCCCGAGAAACGGCGGGAGGAGGTCCGCGCCCTCGCCGTTGCGGCCTACCGGGCGGCAGGGATCGAGGGGATGGCGCGGGTCGATTTTTTCCTGGAGGCGAAGAGCGGGGCAATCCTGCTCAACGAGCTCAATCCCATCCCCGGCTTCACCAACATCAGCATGTTCGCCCGCATGTGCGAGGCCTCGGGGCTGCCCTACCCGGCGCTCTTGAGCCGGATCATCGGCCTCGGCTTCGAGCGCTTCTCGGCTCACGAGGCGCTCCAGTACTCCATCAGCCCCGCTACCAGTGGTTGAACGAGACCACCTGCTCGAAGGGCTTGCGCGTGGTGGGAAAGGGAAGCTCGGCCGGGTAGCCTAGAAGCAGGAGCATCACGACGCGCATCGAGAACGGAACGGTGAGGATCTCCTTCACCTCTCGCTCGTCGTAGGTCGTGATAATGCAGCTTCCGATTCCCTCCGCCTGCGCCTGGATCATCATGAAAGAGACCGCAAGGGTGATGTCGATCGGATAGGCGGGCTGTCCGTTGGGCATCAGGTAGTCGATGTTGGTCGTACATGCGGCGACGATGGCCGGAGCCTGACCGACGTGCTCCTGTCCGAAGGCCGCCGTCTCGACCCTCTTGCGGATGTCCTCGTCATCCACGACGATGAATCGCCAGGGCTGTCGGTTCTTGGCGGATGGCGCCCGCCTTCCCGCCTCGAGCACTGCGGTGAGCTTCTCGGGCTCGATGGGTTTGGGGGAGAACTTCTGGATGCTCAGTCTTTCTTCGATCGGCGGAATCAGCTTCATTGGCTCCGTCCTGTCGGGTTTTTCCCGATTCTAACACGAATGTCCCCTCAGTCACAGGGAAAACCGCAAGCGCCGCTTTCCGGCGGCTTTATTGACGAAGCCCTTCGCTTCTCCTACCCTGAAACATGATGAGAAGAACCCTCATCCTCCTGCTCCTCGTGCGTGCCGCCGGCATCTTGTTCGCCCAACAGCTTTCGCCGGTCGATCAGCAGGGGGTGCTCGAGCAGCTCGCCTACTTCTCTTCGCTCTATCCGCGCACCGAGGGCTCCTCCGGCGAGCGGCAGGCTATCGCGCACATCGAAGCGACCCTCCGGGGGATGGGGGTCCCCTACCAGGAGCGTCCCTTAAACGATATCGAGGGCATCCACTCCTACTCTCGTTCGATCGAGGTCCTTTTCAAGGGCAGAAGCCCCGATGAGCTGCTCGTCGCGGTTCCGATCGACCAGCGTCCGGACGCGTCGAGATCCGACGACGGCTCCATCAATCCCGCCCTCGCCCTCGGCTTCATCAATGAGCTTCGCGGCGCCGAGCTTCCGATCACCGTGCGCTTTCTCTTCCTCGGTGCTGAGTACGGGGGAGGCCCCGAGTATCCGATCGGCTCGCGCGAGTTTCTCGCCAATTTCTACCCGGATCACCCGGTCGCCGTTCTCTACCTCAATTTCCGCTACATCCCCGAGCGCGCGATCATCGAGAGCGGCACCAACAACGTGATAAGCCCCTACTGGCTGATCAATCGCTGCTCGACCGCGCTGGATCGCGCGGGGCTGTTCTATCTTCTTCGCGGGAACGAGAATCAGATCTACCGGCTCGGACTGAGCGGCGGGAGGCCACCCCAGATCGCCCCCTACCTGCTCGCCGGATATCCCGCAATCGAGCTCTCGGCCCTCAGCCCGCCGCTGACCGAGGCGCGATGGCGCTCATGGATCGGCACCGCGCTCACCTTCTTTGCGGATTTCATCGCCAAGAATGCTCACGGGTTCCCCTCCTCATGGGACAAGCACTACCTCTTCTTTCAAGCCCGCTTCTTTTCCTTCATTTTCTCGGAAAAGGAGTACATCGTCCTTCTCGTCGTGATCCTCGCCCTGACGATAGTCTACCCCCTGCTCTTTCCGGATAGGTTCCGCCGCCACTTCTCGACCCTTGCCCGGCACTTCCTCTCGCTGCCCCTGCTTCTGGCAACCATATTCGTCTTTCTGCTCGCGAGCACCTATCTCATCGAGGGGATCGTGCTCGCCCGCGACTTCCCAACACTTTGGAGATACGCCCCCTTTCCCTTCTTCGCGCTGAAGGTGGTGGCGGCCCTGTTCCTGTTTGCGATGCTCTTCAAGGCTCTGCGGAGGCTTCCCTTCGCGAGAAACGGGCGCTTCTATACGGCGGCGACGATCCTGCTCCTCCTCGTGGACATCGCGGCGGTGGCGGCCATCAACATCTCCCTCACCTACTACCTCGTGTGGGCGATCGTCTGGGCGATCCTCTTTTCGATCCTCGCCTCGCCCTACCTCAAGACGGTCTGCCTGCTCGCCTCGACGGGCTGGCTCATCAAGGCGGGCGTGGACATCTTTACCCTGCCGGCATTGGACGCGGTGCGCGTCGTGCTGCTCTCGCCGGTAAAGGGGAATCTCTTTCTGGCGATCGTCCTGCTTCCCTTCATCCTCATGACCATACGCGTCGAGCTCCTGTTTCGTCGGCAGCTCCGTACCCACCGGCGGTTCTTCGTCCGCTTCGCCGATATCCTGCTCGCGGCGGCGACTGCAGCGCTCTTTGCCTATCTTCTCGCCTTCGCGCCCTTCGGCCCGCGAAACCCGCAGCCGATCGCTGTCCGCGAAGAGATCGACATCCCCGCGCACAGCCGCACGGTCACCCTCACGAGCCCCGCCCCGATCGGGAGGGTCCGCCTCACGACCGACTCGGGGGTCCTCCCGATCGACGCCCACTCGCGCAGCTTTTCGACCTCCCTGCCGGGAGCTCCGGACGTCCTCACCATTAAGGAGAGCTCCTCCGGCTTCCTCGATCGTCGGCAGTTCGGGCTCACCCTCATCCCCAAGGGAACCCCCTACGAGGTCACCGTGGCATTGACCTCTTCGAAGGAGATCGTCATCTATGACTCCAACTTCCCTTTCTCCTACGATCCGACTGCGAACGAGGCGATCATCCACATCGGCAAGAATCCCCCCTTCCCCTTGAGCGTAGAGTTCACCCTTCCCCAAAGCGGAGAGGTTGCAATCCGAATCGTCCTGCTCTACACTGCCTTGCCGTACCCGCTAGAGCTATCCGGCAGAAACATCGAGGTGACCAAGCGCCTCGTAGTAGTCACTGAGCTGCCGGCGCCCGAATGACCGCGGAGCCTGCCGTATGGAGAAGGTATACTTTCACGTTGATCTGGACGCCTTTTTCGCCTCGGTAGAGCAGCTCGATCATCCCGAATACCGGGGCAAGCCGGTCATCATCGGAGCCGTGCCCGGACATCGCGGCGTCGTCGCCGCCTGCTCCTACGAGGCGCGGGCCTTCGGTGTTCGCTCCGCGATGCCGATCTCTTTCGCGGTGCGCCGTTGTCCGAGCGCGATCTACCTTCCCGTTCGCATGGGGCGCTACCAGGAGATGTCCCGCCGGGTCATGTCCCTCTTCGACTCCTACAGCCCGGAAGTCATACAGATATCCATCGACGAGGCGAGCCTCGACATGACCGGCACCCAGCGCCTTCTCGGCGCGCCCCGGGCGACGGGCTTCAGGCTGAAGGAGCAGGTGCGCTCGGAATGCGGGCTGACGGTGTCGGTCGGGATTGCCCCGAACCGCTACCTCGCAAAGCTCGCCTCCGAGGTCGACAAGCCTGACGGGCTGTTCGAGGTTCTGGCCGGAAGCGAGATCGCCTTCATCGACCGGCTTCCCCTGTGCAGTCTCTGGGGCCTGGGCAAGAAGACCCTTGCACGCCTCGCGGAGCTCGGCATCGACACGACGCGGGGGCTGCGCGAGACCCCGCTCGAGACGCTGCAGGCGATGGTCGGCACCGCGGGTGGAGACTATCTCCACAAGGTCGCGCGCGGAATCGACCCCGGCATCTACAGCCAGGAGCGCCGGACCCACTCCATCAGCAACGAGGTGACCTTCGAGGAGGATCTCCGCGAGATCGATCAGCTGCGCACGACGATCCTCGAACTTTCCCACCAAGTGATGTTTCGAATCAAGGCCGAAGGCGTGCGCCCGAAGACCGTCACCGTGAAGATCCGCTACGGGGACTTCTCGACGACGACCGCGCAAGCCACGCTTGGCCGTCCCATCACAACCATCGACGAGCTCAACCTCCACGCCCTCGAGCTCTTTACCGCGCGCTGGAACGGGGGGGCGGTCCGACTCCTCGGCGTGGGGGTCAGCCTCGCCGAGGGCGAAGCGGAGCCGCTTCAATCGGAGCTTTTCGAGGATTCAAGCGAGCGGCAGCGAAGGATCGAGCAGGCGGTTTTCGAGATCCAGGTGCAGGGCAAGCCGGTCGTGAAGGCAAGCCTTCTCGGACGGAAGACCCGTCATCCGTCGGAGCCAAGCTGACGAAGGTTGTCGCGGGCGTCCTTGAGGTCCGCGTTCTCCTTCGGTGTGCGATCGGGTTTTGCCTCGAGCTGCGCGACCACCCAGCGGCTCAAGCCTCGGGCCTCCTGCCGGTCCGAGACCGGCGGTAGGGAGACCACCCCCTCGTAGTAGCAGTTCTTCTCCACAATGTTGTCGGTGGAGTTGTATTTCGTCGCCTCTCCGGGCTGCTCGTTCGCTCGCTGGCTGGCCGACCAATTCCGCTTCATGAGATGCCGAGCGAGCTGGACATAGTAGGCGTAGGGCACGTCGTGCTTCTCACCCTCCGCGACCTGCGCCTCGCGGGCATCGAGAGCCTTTCGGCCAAGGGAGACCGCCCACACGATGTTGCCAAAGGAGAGGGGAAATCCCGGAACTTGATCGTAGAGCTGCCCGAGCACGAACCAGGGGTTCCCTCCGCTCGGGTGAAGCTCCGCCGCGCGCGTCACCAGCTTGCGGATGGGGTCCGCAAGCGAAAGGGAGGCCATGATTCCACGGGTCTGCCCCCAGCGGCCCATGTTGCCGGCCTTCCAGAAGTAGCCTTCCGGGCTCGAGGGATCGGCGGCGATGGCCTGGTCGGCGTAGGACTCCCCTTCCTTGTAGCGGGCGAGGAGGCTCTCGCTCGAGGCCCCATGCTCCTTCTCCTGGTCTCCGATGTCCAGGGTATCGCGCGAAAGGCGCCAGTAGATCTGCGCCCGCTGCTCGTCGCTCGACGCGGAGGGCAAAGCGGCCTCGAGGAGATCGAAGCTCTGCCGATAGTGCCCCGAATAGGAAAGATGGTCCGACTGCGCAAAAAGCCCCGGCTCAGCGAAGGCGCCGGGCAGGCTCAAGACGAACAGGGCAACGATGACGACGAGTCGCTTCATGTTTCCTCCCCACCCCGGCATGGTAAGGGCTCGGCGATCGCGTTGTCAAGAAAAGCCTTCCGTTCTATGATGCCCGAATCGCATCCCGTCACATACCAAGATTCCGGAGGGGTCGTGTCGCTGGTTCCACCTGTGCTCTCCACCGTCGTCGAGCTTCTCATCCTGGGCGCCGTCGGCTTTCTCCTGCGCAGACTCATGCAGTGGCCGGAGGGGTTTTTCCAGGCCGTGAGCAGGCTCGTAGTGACGGTAGCCCTGCCCGTCTATCTGTTCGTCACCACCGCCCGCACCAGCCGCAACGAGCTCGCCTCCAGCGGCATCTTCCCGGCGGCGGCGGTCGTCTTCATCATCGTCCCCCTTGCGATCTCGTTCGGGCTGCTGCGGCTGCTGCGTTTTCGCGGAGCCGAGCTTCGCATGGGCGCTGCCCTTGGGGGCTTCGGCAACGCCGGATACCTTCCTCTCGCGGTCATCGAGATCGTGCAGGCGACCCAACCCACCCTTGCCCGCGCCCTCGGCGGAAGCCTTCCCTCGCTCCACGTCGGGGCCTTTCTCCTCGTCTACAGCCCCACCCTCTGGTCCGCGGGAAACCTCCTCCTCACGCGCAGCGGAGAGCGCCTGCGCCCACGGGAGATCATCACCCCTCCCTTCATCGGCGTCGCGGCAGGGTTTCTGGTCGCAATCTCGCCGCTTCAGCCGATCATGTTGAACGAGAGGCTCCCCCTCTACGCCGTCTACCGCGCGCTCGACCTGCTCGGTAAGATCACCTTTCCCCTCGTGCTCATCACCCTCGGGGCGATGATCGGGGCCCTGCGCTTCCGCGAGCGCATTCGCCCGCCCGTTGTTCTCATGGCCTTTGCCGTCGCCGCCGTTCGCCTGCTCGCGCTGCCGGGCCTCTTCTTTGCGGCCTACGGGGTCGTCCTCCGGTACGCCCACCTCCAGCCGGCGCAGCTCTGGGTCCTCTTCCTCGAGGCAACGGTTCCCCCCGCCACGAATTTCTCGGTCATGGCGGGGAACGCCACCAAGAACGAGGACCAGACCGCGTTTGCGCTCCTGGTGGCCTACGTCCTCTATCTCGTGACGCTGCCGCTCTTTCTCTATGCGTTTCTGTCGCTTCCGGGAGTCCTCTAACAGGCTGCTGACAAGGTGATTGACCCGCTGCCAAAACGGCGTTTTCGGTTGAGCCTCTTGCCCCAATTCGGTTCGAAAAAACGCCGTTTTGGCAGGTCCCTTTGCGCGTGTCGGCACCCTGATAGCGGCTTCCCGAATCGCATTTCAACGTTCTGCGGGAGGCTATGCTTCGTTCCGGATGATCGGGGCGACCCGCTCGGCAAGGCTCTCGAGGAAGCGCTGGTCTGCACCGGAGAAGGCCGAAAGGGTGAGGGAGTCGACGTCGATCTCGGCGACGACCTTGCCGCTACGGAAGACGGGCACCACGATCTCGGAGCGGACATGCATGTTGCAGGGGATGTAGCTCGTCTCCTGCGTCACATCCTGCACCAAGAAGGTCTGTTCCCGTTCGACCGCTTGGCCGCAGATTCCGCGACCGTAGGCGATGCGTATGTGATCCGTGGGTGTTCCCACGTAGGGGCCGAGCAGGAGCTCGCGTCGCGCCGGATCGGCGATGTAGAAACCTACCCAGTTGTAGTAGCTGATCGCCGTGGAGAGAAGCCTGCAGACCTTCTTGAGCCTGACGTCGAAGCGCAGATCCTCTCCGACGATATCCTCGGCCTCGCCCAGCAGCTTTTCGTAATCTCGTCTCACGCCCATGCCTTGAAGTTACATATCTTCCGTAGGGGAATCAACTTCTCGCGGGCAGTGCTACTCCGCTATCCACCGCGCCAAGCCCTCTCCGACATAGTCGTCGTCGTTGAGATGGGGATAGCTTCGCAGGACTCGCTCGACCTCGGCGGCGTGACCGGGCGAGAGCGCTTCCGGGGAGCCGGCGTCCGGCGCGCCGCGCAGCAGACCTTGCCGCCGCAGGACCTCTTTGATGCCGGCCGCTCGTCCCGCGAAGGAGTGCTCCGCATCGAGGATGGCCCCGCTCGCGTCCGTGAGCTCGACCGCGGCGCTCAGGAGCTCGAGCGGCAGTGGTCGGCCCTCGCGCACGATCGCATGCACGTGCTTCAGCAGCTCCACCGCCCGGCTCGTCCACATCCCCCACTGGGCGAGCAGCCCCCCTACGAACCGCACCTGTTTGACCCCCGATTCGGTAGGGATCTTATAGGAGGTGAGGAGATCGATGAGAGTGTTGTCGTCGTTGCCCGTGTAGAGGGAAAGCTCCTTCTCCCTGCCCGCCTCGCAGATCGACCGCACGACGGTAAGAGTCTGATGGCGGTCATTGAAGGCGAGCGCTACGCCGAGGAGATTCTCGATTTCCGCGAAGGAGCGCCAGAAGGCAGGGGAAAGCGCCCGCCCGCCCAACGCACGCGGCAGACCCCTGCCGACGAGGGGCATCACGCCCGCGATGGCGCGGCAGCCTGCGAGAAGCTCCGCCTCACCCGAATCCGGCATTCCGGCTGGATTGACGAGGCAAGCGTGGTAGCCGAGCCGATAGGCAGTCTCGGCGACCTCGGTCGCCTCTCGAAGCTTGCCGGACAGCCCGACGATCTTGAAGATCTGGCGCCCCTTTCGCTCGCACCATCGATCGATGGTCTCGGAGGCCAGAATGAGCAGCTCCGTGTGGAGCGCCGCTCCCGACTTCCGCGTCTCGCCGGTCGACGACTCGAAGACAAGTCCGCCCGCCCCGGCGTCGATGTAGTAGCGGATGAGAGCCCGTTGGCGCTCCTCGTCGAGCCTCCGCGCGTCGCTCGAAGCGACGGGCATCACCGGAATGACCGTTCCCTCGCGAAACGTCTGCAGGACTCGCGCCGGGATCTCCTTTTTGTCCACGAAGACGACCTCCCTTCCCCTGATGAAGCAGCTCAGTATGCCGCGCCCGCCGGGGTCCGATCAAGGGGAGCCTCTCCGTCGACCGGCGAGAGGCTCACAGGCGGACGGAAAGCTCCTTGCGCCGTTGCGCGGACTCTATCTCAAGAAGGCAGAGCTTCACGGACTGCGCGGCCGATTCTCCGGTGACCACGCCGGAGCCGCGCCCCTTGGAAACGCCCTCGACGAAGTCCTTGAGCTCGTGGTAGTAGCCGTCGCCCTCGAGCAGGGTCACGGCGTACTTCTGCTCCCCCTTTGGGTAGACCATCACCGCGGGATCCTTCGAGAAATCGAGCTCGATCGTGGCCCCTTCGAGGACCCAGAAGGCGCGCATGTTGAAGCCGAAGGAGTCCGAGCAGTTCCACCCTCCGGTCGAGGTGACGACAAAACCGTCGTAGGTGTAGAGCGTCGCAATGTGCGAGATGCTTCCGTCGCGCTCGAAGACCCCGTTGGACCTCAGGCTCCGCGGCTTTCCGTGCAGATAGAGGAGCATATCCACGTCGTGGACGTGCAGATCGAGCGCGGCGTTTCCGGAACGCTTTCCGTCGAGCAGCCAGCTCTCCCACCCCCAGCCCGGGGGAGCGGAAAAGCGAGCGTACTCGGCATACTGGAGCTTCCCCCACCTACCCGAGTCGAGGAGCTTCTTCACCTCGGTGTAGGCGGGCCAGAAACGAAGACACTGCCCCACGCTGAAGAGCTTGCCGCTGCGCTTCACCGCGGCGAGAATCTTGTCGGTCTCAGCTCCGTTCAGGGCCATCGGCTTCTCGCAGAAGACGTGGTAACCTGCGTCAAGGGCCTTGATCGCGTGAGCGGCGTGGAGATAGGTCGGCAGACAGATGTCGACAATGTCGAAACCTCCCTCGCCAAGCATCGCGTCGTAGTCGGAGTATTTGCGCGCCGCCGAAAGATCGATCTTCCCGCCCGAGGCGGCGATGTTGCCCCCTGCATCGAGGCTCGTCATCGCGAGCCGCTCCTTCACCCCGTCGCACACCGCAGCGACCTGCACCTCCGGCAGGCGCTGATAGACCCCGAGATGGGTCTTTCCCATGAACCCTAGTCCGGTCAAAGCCACACGCACCATGGTGAACTCCTTCAAGACGCGCGGCGCGCCCTTTTCTGCGACCGGCGGCCGCTGCCCCCGCATGCTAAAGCTTCTCGATGAGCCTCATCGCCGCTATTGCTTTTTCCGCAGCCCCGAGCCTTCCCGGAACGATTTCGGCCGTGTAGGGACCGGCGTAGCCGACCGAGCGGAAGGCCGCCATGACCGACGCAAAGTCGACGTCCCCGGAAAGGAGGTCGACAAACCCGTCCAGGTTCCCGACCGCGATGCGGAAGTCCTTGAGATGGACTGCAGCGATTCGCTTGCCGAGCGTACGAATCCAGTCCTCAGGATGACCGTAGAGCATGACGTTGCCGACATCGAAGTAGGAGCCGACCAAGGGCGAGTCGAACGAGTCGATGAACGCGCGCATCTCGATGGGAGTGAGGAGGAAACGGTTCCAGACGTTCTCGACCGCCAAGACCACCTTGTGCTTCTCGGCGGTCGGGAGGAGCCCTCGGATAGCCTCCTTCGCCAGACGATCCACCGTCTCGTAAGGCTGCGGCTTGAAGCTCGCAACGAAGACCGCGGACACCATCCCCGGAAGATAGAGCAGGCTGCGCGTCCCGAGCCACCCGCACAGCTCGAGCGCGCGTTTCGAGTTGGAGAGAGCCCGCTCCCTCACCTTCGGATCGGGGTCGACCGGCGAGGTCCCCCACGCCAGACCCGAGGCCGCGGTCAGGAGCTCGATGCCGATTCTCTCGGCTTCCCTTCGGATCCGCAGCGCGTCCTCTTCGGTCGTCTCGAGGGAACAGGCCCCCCGCTCCTCGATCGTGAGCTCGAAGCAGTCGTAGCCGAGCTCCTTCGCTTGACGCATCGCCTCGATCGGCGCAATCGGGCTCCCGTCGCCCTTCGGCGGGAAGGCCCATCCGTTGATGCCCTTCTTCATGACTGAGATCTCCTTAGTTGCCAATATCCCGAAGCGAGACCGGCGAGGACCCTACTCCTTGACCGCACCGCCGGCAAGACCCGCGACGAGGCGCTGCTGGATGATGTAGAACAGCACCAGCACCGGAATGATCGCGAGAAAGGCGGCCGTCGAGAGCAGGTGCCACTGGCTCGACCAACGCCCCACGAATCGATAGAGCCCAAGAGTAAGCGGCATCTTGCCCTGCGTTTGGATGAACGACAAAGCGAAGAGGAAGTCGTTCCAGGCATAGATGAACGTATAGATCATCGTCGTCACCAGCCCCGGCGCGGCGATCGGCAGGATGATGCGAAGGATGGTCTGACGGCGCGTCGCCCCGTCGATCGAGGCGGCCTCCTCGATCTCCATCGGGATCGTCCGGAAGTAGCCCGAAAGAAGCCAGACGCTGAAGGCCATCGTGAAGACCGCGTCAACGACGACCAGCCCGAAGTAGGTATTGAGCAGGTGCAGTCCCGCGAAGATCTTGAACAGGGAGATCACCACCACGACCGGAGAGAACATCTGCACGACGAGGAAGAGATAGAGCGCCGCCTGCCGGCCCGGAAAGCGCAGGCGGGCGATCGCATAGCCGGCGGGAATGGCGAGCAGGATGTTCAGGATCGTAGTGCCGATCGCAATGATGGCGCTGCTCTTGAAGTAGGTCAGCAGCTGATACTGCGACCACACGACCGCGAAGTTCTCGAAGGTCACCTTATGCGGAATCCAGTAGGGAGGGGTCGCGTAGACCTCCTGGCTTGAACGGAGCATCGTGGTGATCATGACGAAGAAGGGGAAGAGCATTACGACAAGGAGGGCAAGCGTGAGGACAATGACAAGGGGT
>DAHVAK010000295.1 GCA_027314665.1 Spirochaetales bacterium | reverse complement strand
AGGGCCTCGCCGTAGAGGAAGGCGCCGCGGGCGCCGAGCTTGAGCAGGACGCATTCCGCCCCGGTGCGCTCCTTCAGGCGGCGCGCGGTCTCCTCCTCCGCGCCCGGGGCGAGTGCGCTCGTTCCCACGATGAAGGCGGCCTCGCTCTCGTTGGGGGAGATCACCGTGAGCCCGCGCAAGGGGGCGAAATCGAACCTCCGAGCCGGGCCGGCGTCGAGGACCAGCGGGACTCCTCGCGCCTCGCACAGGCGCCCTAGAACATAGATCGCCTCGTCGGGAATCTCGAGGTTCACAATGGCGCCGTCGAAGCGGCGCTCGAAGGCCCGCTCGACATCGGCGGACGGAAGGTAATCGTTGGCTCCGGGGTAGACGAGGATGCGGTTGGTGCCGCCCTCCTCGACGATCACCACGGCGAGCCCGGTCGCGTGGAGCGGGTCCTCGGACAGGAGCGCGATGTCGACCCGCTCCGGAGCGAGGCTCGCGCGGAGGATCCTCCCCTGTGAATCGGCACCCGTTCGCCCCACGAAGGCGGTCTCGGACCCGAGACGGGCGGCGGCAACCGCTTGATTCGCCCCTTTGCCGCCGGGGATGTACTCGTAGCGCTCGCCGAGAAGGGCCTCGCCCTCGACCGGCAGGCGCCGGCAGCGGAGAATGAGATCGAGGTTGATGCTTCCAACGACCAGGATCGCGTGGGACATCGCCTGTTTTCGCTTCGCATGATATCGTGGAAACGGCCCGATGGAAAGGCGGGCAGCAACCGGGCCCGGGAGCCGGGAGGCGATTGCCGGGCTCGAGCGCAAAGGGGCGGTAGGGGGCGGCATGGATCAAGGGGAAGGCGATCTCTCATTTCCCGAGGGTTTCCTCTTCGGCGCCGCGACGGCGGCCTTTCAGATCGAGGGGGCGTCCGAGGCGGATGGAAAGGGACCCTCGATCTGGGACGCCTTCACTCGCCGGGCGGGCTCCGTGCGCACCGGCGAGAACGGCGACATCGCCTGTGATCACTACCATCGCTACCGGGAGGACGTCTCGCTCATGGCGGAGCTCGGGCTGGACGCCTACCGGGGCTCGATCGCCTGGCCGCGCATCTACCCCGAGGGTCGGGGTCGGGTCAACCCGGCCGGGCTCGATTTCTACTCGCGGCTCACCGACGCCCTTCTCGCCGCCGGCATCGAGCCCTTCTTCACCCTTTTTCACTGGGATCTTCCGCAGCGGCTTCAACGGGAGCTGGGCGGCTTTCGCAGCCGCGAGACCGCCGCGCTCTTCGCGGACTACGTCGAGACCGTGGTGAGGGCGCTCGGCGATCGGGTGAGGCGGTGGATCACCATCAATGAGCCCTGGGAGTTCGCCTTTTTCGGCCACGTCCTCGGCGAGCAGGCCCCGGGGGTGAGGAACCCCCTCGCCTACCTCCCGGTGATCCACAACCTTCTCCTTGCCCACGGACTCGCCCTGGAGCGGATCCGCGCCCTGCGCCCGAAGAGCGAGGTGGGCGTCGCCTTGAGCTACACCCCCATCTTCCCCGCGACCGAGAGTGCGCGCGACGCTTGGTCGGCCGCGGTGGGAAACGCCTTCATGAATCACATCAGCCTGAAGCCTCTCTTGAAGGGGCGCTACCCCGAGCTGATCGCGAGGAGGCTGCGCCTTTTCTTTCCGCGGATGGAGCGCGGCGATCTAGAGCTCATCTCGAGACCGCTCGACTTCGTCGGGATCAACTACTACAGCCGCGAGAGGGCCTCCTACCGCTGGTACGTCCCCTTTCTCAGGAGCTGGATCACGGGCAGGGACTCCGCCGAAGGCGTGGAGCGGACTGCGATGGGCTGGGAGGTCTGGCCGGAGGGCTTCGGCCACATCCTCTCCGTTCTTCGCAAGGACTACGGCAATCCTCCGGTCTACATCACCGAGAACGGCGCCGCCTTCGTCGACAGCCTCGTCGGCGATCGCGTGCACGATCCGCGCCGCGTGAGCTTCCTCGCGCGCTATCTTGCCGCCCTCCGTCGCTCGATGGAGGAGGGCTCCGACGTTCGGGGCTACTTCCTCTGGAGCCTCATGGACAACTTCGAATGGTCCTACGGGACCGAGAAGCGCTTCGGGATCGTCTACGTCGACTATCCGAGCCAGCGACGCATCATCAAGGACTCGGGCTTGTGGTATCGCGATCTCATTCGTCGAAGCAGAGGAGGCAGGGCTCATGCAGGCGGCTGACGTCAGTCGCTCCACGAGGGGCCTCGAGGAGGCGACCCTCTCGATTCTCTACCGCTATCGGGGCGCGGCGGTGGAGCCCGATCGCTCCTCGCGCATCATCGACTCCTTTTCGGTCGAGGAGCTCCTTGACCTTCTGGGGATAGAGGCGGAGGGGCGCAAGCCCTTCCGCGATCCGGGGAGTCTCTTCTGGTTCGCAAGCGGCTTTCAATCCTGGTCGCCCGGATGGGAGCTGCGCGGCCACGATCGAAACCCGCGCCTTCGCCTCGTGAGGGTCCTCGAGCGCTACACCGAGCGTGACCGACAGAGGCTCCGCCGCAGCGAGCTCGCGGCCCACGGCTTTGCCTACCTGCGCTCGGGCGAGCGCTACCTCGCTCTTTTCTCTCGGAATCGGGGAGGGCCTCCGGTCACCCTTCGCATCGATCGGCGTCGGATGCGCATCGCGGTCGAGCTGCACTCCGACGGAGCGCGCTTCGCCGAGGGAGAGCCCCTTGCGGAGCTCGTCCTGCTTCGCCGCGACGGCTACTTCGCGCTTCGCGATGCCGCGGCCGCCCTCTTTTCCGATCTCACCGTCATGCGTCGGGCCGACTTCCTGAAGGGGGCGGAAGCCGGACCGCTCACCTCGGGGGGGTGGTGCTCCTGGTACAGCCACTATACCGCAATCGACGAGCCGACGATCCGCTCCGACCTGGAAGGGCTCGCCGCGAGCCCCAACCTGATCCGAGAGCTGTTTGCCTCTCGGGGCCGCCCGACGATCTTCCAGCTTGACGACGGCTGGCAGCGCGCGGTCGGGGATTGGGATCCCCATCCGCAGCGCTTCCCCGAGGGGATGCGGCGGATCGCCGAGCTCATCGCCTCGAAGGGATTCCTCCCGGGGCTCTGGCTTGCCCCCTTTGCGGTAGCGCCGAGCGCCCGCCTGTTCCGCGAGCACCGCGATTGGCTTCTGCGTTCGGAGGACGGGAGGCTCGTTCGGGCGGGCTACAATCCCGACTGGGAGCGGCTCTTCTACTGTCTCGACCTGTCGCGGGAGGAGGTCCGGGCCTACCTTCGCGAGCTCTTCGATCGGATCATCGACGAGTGGGGCTTCCGCTATCTGAAGCTCGACTTTCTCTACGCGGGGATGCTGAACGGGCGCCATTCAGGGGGCGGCGGGGCCTACCGCTGGTACCGCGAGGCCCTCGAGCCGATCGTCTCGCGCGAGCGCAACCGCAGCGGCGAGCCGATCGCCTTCCTCGGCTGCGGGGCTCCCCTCGAGAGCTCGGTCTCCCTCTTCGGGCTGATGCGCATCGGGGCGGACACCAAGGCGGCGTGGGACCAGCCCGATCTGAAGGCGATCGCGCACATGGGCAGGCCCGCGGCCCACATCAATCTCCGGGACACGATAGGGCGCGCCTTCATGAATCGGACCCTCTACTACGCCGACCCGGATGTGGTCTTTCTGCGCTCGGCGCGCGGGAGGCTCACGCGCAGCGAGAAGGAGCTCATCATCGCCGCGGCCCTTCTCTTCGGCTCCCAGCTCATGACCTCCGATGACTACCGGCTCTCCCTGGAGGATGAGGAGGGCGCGCTCACCCGCTGGGCGCTCGCGCTTGCCGAGAGGCTTTCGGGTCGAGACTACGGGGCGGTGATGATCGCAGCGGACCTCTGGCGCTGCTTCTCCCGCGACGGCGAGGTAGGCGGCATCATCAACCTGCGCTCGCGCTCCGCGCGGATTCCGGCCCCCGACGCGGAGCGCTGGGGGCTCTCGGGCGAGCTCATCGCCCCGAGCGGGGCGGGAGGGGCGCCGACCTCCCTGGGGAAGGGCGCGGAGGTCCGGGCGCAGCCTGCGGAAGGGAGGCGAGCCGCGCCGGCAGCTGCGCAAGCCGGGTTCGAGGCGGGGCGGGCCGCCCCTGTACCCACGCGGGCCGCACGCCGCGCACGGGACGTCATCGTGGCTCCCCACTGCGCCTCGCTGTGGCTCCATCCGCGAGCGAACGACCCGCTATAGCTGAGTGCTGCGCTCCCTTGACACCCCGAAGGGGTGTGATATCGAGGAAGCACACCAACAGATCTGCTCGATCATGCCGTTTGTCGACTTTCAGCACGGAAGGAGGTGGCTGGAATGAGAAAACTGGTTGTGGGGGCGGTCTCTGTGTCTCTATGGGTCTTCCTGTCGCTTGCGGTCTACGCAGGCGGCGCCAAGGAGGCTCCGGCGACTGCTGGCGCTGCCCAGCAGACCAAGCTCGAGATCTTCTCGTGGTGGACCGCGGGCGGCGAGGCGGAGGGGCTGAACGCCCTCTACGACGTCTATCATCAACAGTACCCGAAGGTCGAGATCATCAACGCGACGATCGCCGGCGGCGCGGGCACCAACGCCAAGGCGGTCCTCTCGACGCGCTTGACCGGGGGCGATCCGCCGGACGGCTTCCAGCTCCACGCGGGCCTCGAGGTGGAGAAGTACGATCCGGTGCGCTACCTCCAGCCCCTCGATTCGCTCTATGCTTCAGCGGGGCTCGACAAGGCCTTTCCGAAGGATCTCCTCGCGCTGCTGAAGTACAAGGGCCACTACTGGGGCGTTCCCGTCAACATTCATCGCGCCAACGTGATGTGGTACAACAAGAAGCTCTTTGCCGACAACAATCTGAAGCCGCCGAAGACGTGGGGCGAGTTCCTCTCGGTCGCCGACGTCTTTAGGTCAAAGGGGATCATTCCTCTCGTGATCGGGACCAAAGAGGGCTGGGAGGCGGGACACACCTTCGAGACCTTCCTGATCTCGGCGCTGGGAGCGGACGGCTACCGGGGCTTGTGGAACGGAGCGACCAAGTGGTCGGATCCCCGGGTAACCAGCGCCCTGGAAACCTTCAAGAGACTGGTTTCCTACGTCAACTCCGACTATTCGGCGCTCACCTGGGACCAGGCGGCCCAGTACCTGGTCGACAACAAGGGGGCCATGCACATCATGGGGGATTGGACCAACGGCTGGTTCACCTCCAAGGGCTACACCGGCTACGGCTGGCAGCCCGTGCCCGGTACGGCAGGCATCTACGATGCGCTCTCCGACAGCTTCGTCGTCCCGAAGGGGGCGCGGAACGAGGTCAACGCGATGAACTGGCTTTCGGTCTGCGGCTCGAAGGCGGGCCAGGAGGCCTTCAACCCCAAGAAGGGCTCGATCCCGGCGCGCACCGACTGCAACCCGGCCCTTTTCAATGAGTACCTGCAGTCGGCGATGAAGGACTGGAGCTCCGATGCGATCGTTCCGAGCGTGGTGCATGGAGCCGCCGCGGTCGAAAAGTGGGCGACGGTCTACAAGGACATCCTGAACAGCTTCGTGACGAAGGGGGATGTCGCCGCGACTCAAGCCGCGCTCGAGCAGGCGGCGAGCGAAAACCTCAGCATGTAGCCAGGTGCGGGCTCTCTCTCTTCGATCTGCCGCCTGGAATGCATCCGTTCAGTTGCCGGGCCGAGCGCCCGGCAACCTTTCTTCAGGAGCTCCCATGAAGGCAGTCACGCGAGATCGCGCAGTCTCGGTTGCCCTCGTTGCTCCGTCGGTCATCCTCATTGCGGTTTTCGTCTACGGCTTCATCGGCTTCACGGGGTTTGCCTCGCTCACGAAGTGGGACTCCCTCCAGCCCGACTTCACCTTCGTCGGGCTGCGCAACTTCGTGCGTCTCTTCGGCACGATGCCGACGGATCGTTTTCTCTGCGACCTGCGCAACACCGTCACCTTCACCGTTCTCTTCCTCGCCGCTTCGATCGGCATCGGTCTTGTCCTCGCCATGCTGCTCGACCGGCATGTGAAGGGGGAGAGGGTGTTCCGCAACATCTTCCTCTTCCCGATGGCGGTCTCCTACATCGTCACGGGCGTGGCCTGGAGGTGGATCTTGAGCCCGGGCAACCCCCAGATTGGGGCGACAGGGATTAATCAGCTCTTCGACGCGATCGGTTTGGGGTTCCTGAAATGGGGCTGGTTCACCGATCCGACCATCCTCCACATCCGCCCCGATTCCGGGTTAGGAGTCCTTCTCGGCCATATCGGGCTCGGCGCCCTGGCAAGCCCCTCCGTCGGAGTCTCGCTCGCAATGATCTCGGTCGTCGTCGCAGCCACCTGGCAGATGTCGGGCTACGTGATGGCGATGTATCTTGCGGCGCTGCGCTCGATCCCGAACGACATGCGGGAGGCCGCGCGCATCGACGGGGCGAGCGAGCTGCAGATCTACCGCCACGTCATCCTGCCTTTGTTCTGGCCGGTTACCCTGAGCGCCATCATCGTCCTCGGACACATCTCGCTCAAGATCTTCGACCTGGTCGTCTCGATGACCGGACCGGGGCCCGCCTTCGCGACCGACGTGCCGGCCTTCTTCATGTGGGATACGACCTTCCGGGGCAACAACTTCGCGCAAGGAGCCGCCATCGCGACGATCCTGCTGCTCCTGGTGGCGCTTCTCATCGTCCCGTATCTCGTGTCGACGAATCGGAAAGAGAGGCGGCAGTGAACGCGCGGGTCTCGCGGCGATTGCCCTCCCTCGGCAGGGTTGCCGTCTATGCCCTCCTCGTGGTCGCTGCGGCAGTCTACCTCATGCCGATCTACGTTCAGCTCATCACCGGCATGAAGAGCTTCCAGGAGGTGAGCCTCTCGCGGATGTGGGATCTTCCTCACGGCCTCAACTTTGCGAGCTTCATCGAGGCTTGGCTGGGCGAGCCGTCTCAGGGCATCCGGGGGCTCTCCGGGAACTTCATGAACAGCGTCTACCTCACGGTTCCCGCCACCCTTGCTTCGGCGCTCTTAGGCTCGATGAACGGCTACGTCCTGTCGAAGTGGCGATTCCGTGGAGCGAACATCCTTTTCCCGCTCCTGCTGTTCGGCATGTTCATCCCCTACCAGAGCATCCTCATCCCCCTGGTGCGAGTCCTGCAGCAGATTCATCTCTACGGAACCCGCGGGGGGCTCATCTTCGTCCACGTCGTCTACGGGATCCCGATCACCACCCTTATCTTCCGCAACTACTACGCCACCATCCCGGACGAGCTCGTGGAGGCGAGCAAGATTGACGGGGCCGGGATCCTCCAGATCTATGCGCGGGTGATCTTCCACCTCTCGATGCCGGGTTTCGTAGTGGTGATGATTTGGAAGTTCAACTAGATCTGGAACGACTTCCTCTTCGGGGTGATTGTGACGAGCCGACCCTCGATCCAGCCGATCACGGTCGCCCTGAACAACATGGCAGGGAGCTATGCGGTGCAATGGAACGTGCAGATGGCCGGGGCGCTCCTCGCCGCGATACCCACCCTTCTGGTGTACGTGTTCTTGAGTCGCTACTTCATGAGCGGGCTTCTCGCCGGCTCGCTGAAGGAGTAGCCGACAGCGAGCCGCGCGAAGAAGGCGATCAGGGAATGATCGTGGTCGAGAAACCGCCCCGCGGCGGGAGGGCCCACACTGAGCTCTTGGCCGCCGTTCCGGCGCTCTCTATCTGCGGCGTGCTCGCCGCTTTCTCGCTCCACCCCGAGACGGGGTGCAGCTGCGAGAACCGGGCTGCGACGCTCGAATAGTCCTTCTCGAAGGTGACCTTGCCGTTCGCCATGAAGGAGGTGCTCGACAGATCGTAGGCGAACTTCCATCCGATGACGCCGAGATTGACGAGGCGATCCGGAGCCACCGTGAAGGTCGGCGCCTTCGTGTAGGCGGTCTTGAGGGTTACGACGGAGTTCGGGGTCCGCACCTGTCCCCAGATGCGCATGATCTCGTAGCGGCCCGGCTTCAGGTTCGGCAGGACGAACAGGTCTTCCGGCCCGTAGCTGCTCAGCTCATGCGTGGCGCCGGTGGAAACCTCTTTGATCTTGAGGACGGCCCGCGTAAAGACGGTCGTGTTGACGGTGCCGAGCGCACCGAGCGGGCTCGTTCCGGTTCCGCTTGCGCTCAAGGAGAGCTGTCCGAGGAGCATCGCATTATCCCCGGCAGGCGCCGGAACGCTCGCGCAGGCCGCGAGGAGCACCGCCGACAGCGCGAGAACAATCCCTAGCGACAAGCCCTTCCGGAGTGGAATGGAACGTTTCATATCTGGCCCCCCAATCATGTTCGGCGCGGTTCGACGCAGTGTCAAGCGTTCGCGCAGCACCCGGATCGCACCCACCGGATTGGACGCCCGAGAGAGGGGAGAGGTTCCTGCTTCCGAGCGGGTCGAACAGCGGGGCGCTCCTGCCCCGCTAGTCCCACCAGCTGTCTTCCATGCTCTCGACCATGACCGCGAAGCGCTCGGGCATCAAGATTCGGTCGATAGCAAGCTCCTTCTCCAGCATCGCCTGCTTCTCGACCTCGCTGAAGAAGGTCATGACCGGCGGAAAGAATTGCCGATCCTCTCTCTCCATGTGTCGGGTGTAGAACTCGACAAAGGTCTTCATCGCCTCGATCATCGTGGGGACGATGGCCTTGTTGCCGCGGGCGAGCTCCGCGTTGGCGTCCGACAGCTCCTGAACCACCGCTCGCTGCCGCCGGTGGTCCTGCACCAGCTCGTCGGCAACCTGCGCAAGCTCCGCAGGCAGAGCCTTCTTTCGGGCTTCGCCGAAGAGGATGTCCTCCTCTTTTACGTGGTGATAGCGGTCGGCGAACACCCTGATGAAGTCCACGACGTTGTCGACAAAGACCGAGTTCGGCGGGCCGCCCGCTTCAACCCGTTTTGCCTCTTTCGCCATCAACGAAATCACGCGTCCGATCAGCCTGTGCTCAAACATCAGGGGTGCAACTGGTGTCGTTCCTTTCATAGCTCCCTCACCCCCCAGTATGAACCACGCCGAGCGGTTGTCAACCGACTTTTCCCGGGCGTGAGGGAAGGCTGCAACAAAACGGGCCGAAGATCGTCTAAGAGATCGTGGTTGTGCCCCGTCGGGGTGTTAGGGCGATCGGTTGAACAAACCGCGAGCGGCATGACGAGGGGTGTTCTATGAAAAGGCGTGCCCGTGCGGTTGGCTTCGTGATCCTTTTCGGCGCGGCGGCCATTCCGCTTCTTGCGGGGAGCTTTGCGGGCTATGTGAAGCAGGGCACCGTGAGTCCTGAGCTCGCGGGTCACAGCTTCTACGTCGCCATCGGGGAGGTGAGCCTCTACCGCGTGGGCTTCCTCGGGAGCCAGGCCTCCACGGGGCAGACTGCCGAGAGCGCGGCGGCGGTCCGGGTCGACAAGCGCACCGGCAGGGTAGAGAGGATAGTGACCCTCCAGCCGAACGTCTACGGGGCGTCCGGCTCTTCGAATACCGAGAACACGGCAATCGCGACGGGATCTCCGCAGTACGTCATCGGGGATCTCCTTGGCGGGATGAACGTAGCCGACATCGAGCCCTATGGAACCTGGCTGGACGCCCTCCGCGCCATGCGGCAGGCGATTTCCGAGCTCCGAGCGGTCGGGCAATTCGCGGGAACGGGCCAACCGGCCTCCGCATCCTCTCAGGTTCCGCCCGTTGTTGTAGGACAACCACAGGTCGTGGTCCAGCCGCCCGTAGAGGTCCAACCCGCCATCGTTGAACCGCCGCCCTTCTTCCCTCCTGCGGGATACGATCAGCCGCCGGGGTACTATCAGCCTCCGCAGTACTATCAGCCCCCCGATTACTAT
Organism: Spirochaetales bacterium; assembly: GCA_027314665.1. Classification (GTDB taxonomy): domain Bacteria; phylum Spirochaetota; class Spirochaetia; order DAHUYW01; family DAHUYW01; genus DAHUYW01. Next base: position 9,975 of record DAHVAK010000295.1, on the reverse strand, counting down.
CAGCCTCCGCAGATGTATCCGCCCCCTCCGGACGTTCAACAGCCGCTCTACGTGGCTCCCCCGCCGGCGATCGTTCCCTCGCCGATCATCGTCCAGCGCCCGCCGACTCCGTTTGGCCCGCCCGTTCGCGTGCCGCCCGCGTTCCCGGGGGGTGCTCCTCCGATCGTGCGCCAACCGCCCTTCGACGGGGGCGGAGCTCCCCCGATGTACCGTCAGCCGCTGCTTCGCAGCCAGGGATTCCCCGCCGGCGGCTTCGGCAGGCGATAGCGCCAGAGTCTGGCTGCTGCGGCTCGATCGCGCGCGATGACCCCGCAGCGCCCGGCTTGATTCTCGAAGGCGACTCCGCTATCCTTTCATCTCGGAACGCCTCGGCGATGGCCGTGCGAGTATGTGCCGCGCGCAGCCTCGGGTCGCGCGTGGCGCCGCCATGGGCGATCGGCAAGATGCGATCGGCGATATCAAAAACTCCATTTCACAATCGTCACGGAAACGCATCGCCATAGGGCTGTGCGGAGTGCGGAGGCGAACCCCATGGATATGAGGAAGGAATCACTCAGGGAGTCGCTCGTTAGGGGCAACTTCACTGCGGTGGTGGCGATGTTTCAATCCCTCTCCGAGGAGTTGACTTCGAGGAGCGCTCTGCTGCGGGTACGCACGGCCGAGCTCAACAACGTGCGGCAGGCCTACAAAAAGGTCGAAGACGAGCGCGACATTCTCAAGAGGCAATGCGGCTACTTCCGCCGTTGGTTCGAGGCGCACGGTCTCGCCGACCAGCTTGAGGAGATCGAGAAGAGGTACGGAAGAATCGAGGAGGCGGGCGAGGGACACCCCTCCTGAGATCAGAAGCCGTCAACGAAGGCCGGGCCGGGAGGATGTCGGGGCCCTGACGACGCGCGACCCCCGCAACCTCCCGAGGGCGCTACTTCGTGTCCGGCAATTGGGGGGTGATGAGCTTGTTGGTCTCCTCGACCGCATTCCCGACGATGACGAGCACCTCGTGATCGATCTGCCTCCAAATCCGTTCGGTCTCCTGTTTCACGGCTGGCGCGGTGGCGCCGCCGCCGAGGGTCACCGCGACCCTGAGCGCAAGCAGGCGTCTCAGCTCGTTCGTCATTCCGACGAAGACCTCTCTGACCTCTTCTCTCGTGTCCATTTCGTGAGTCCCTCCCCTATGAGGGTAGTATAGCTTGCCCGCGAGCGCGATTCCTATGTCCGAGAGGGGCTTCGTCGGACCCTATCGAAGGCCCCATCCGGCGGTCCGGTGAGACACGTGGCCTTCTCTCGACAGCAGGACGAAGGACCTCCAGCGGCGCCGCCTCCGGCGCGGCGCGACCGCCTCCGGGGTGGTCGCTCAGAGGAATGCGGAGAGCACCGCCAGGACGAGGCCGACGAGCCCGCCGACGACTGCGCCGTTGACCCGGATGTATTGGAGGTCGTTCCATACCGCATCCTCGATGCGGCCGACGAACTCCCGCTCGTCCGTCTGCCTGAGCAGGGATGCAAGGTAGCCGGAGACGCTCTCGACGAGGCGGCTTCGGGAGATGAACGACGAAATGATCCCGCCGATCTCCCGATTGACCCGCAGGCGCAGTGCCTCGTCCTTGATGAGCCGGATCCGGATCTCCTCCTCCAGATGCTCGAGTGCCTGGAGAGAGAGGCTCTCCGGGAGCAGCAGATCTTTACGGAATCGCTCGAGAAGGGCCGCGAGCAGCTTCGCTGCGGTGGATCGAGCCGACTCGTCGAGGAGTACCTTGCGCATCTTGAGAGCGAGGCGCGCGCGCTCTCCGCCGGGGTCCGGGCTTTCCCCTGCGAGCTTGGCGACATAGGAGGTGAAGGATGTCGCAAGGAGGCGTCGAACCTCGTGAGTTGGCGCGGCTCGGATGTGGCCCAGCTCCTCTTTGATCCCATCGAGGAGCCGTTCCACGACGCGGCGCCCGACGAAAAGGCCCTGCCAACCGGAGTTCTGCTTGATCATGGGAGTAAGGATCGAGACCAGGCGGTCGCGGTTTTCCTCTACCGCCTTGCGAAGAAGCTCCGCCGCGCCCGAGATGGCGGTCTCGTGAAGATTTTCGCGAAGCGCCCACTGAAGGATACGAACGAGGAGCGCCGTGGGATCGGTTTTTTCGGCGAGAAAGGAAAAGACTCGGTCCACGAGCCCGGAAAACCCATTCGTTCCCGCATCCTGCGGTCCGCTCCCATCCGGAAGCAGCAACACGATCCTCTCGCGCAGGAAGGCGTGGAGCTCCCCGCGTACCTCCGCCCGCCCCAGCAGCTCTGCAACCTTCGCTCCATAGTCCACACGGCCAAGCTCCGCTGAGATCTTCTGCTCGCTCAGAAAGCCCGCAAGAAAGCGAGGCACGGCATCCGCGATGCTGTCCTTGTTCTTGGCGAGGATGTCGGTGTGCGGCAGCTTCACACCGAGGGGGTTCTTGAACAGGGCGGTGACCGCAAACCAGTCTGCGAGGGCGCCCACGAGGGAAGCGTCAAAGAAGGCCGCCAGGAGATGCTTGAGGCTCAACCCGTTGAACAGGATGAGCCGGTCGAGGGGAATCCACGGCTGCAGCGTGACGAGGAGAAAACCCACGGCGGCCGCGCCCAGGGAGAGAACGCCGATCCGATTTCGTGGCTTGTTCAACGGGATTTCCTCTGTAACTCTCGAGGAATAGGGATAGCACGATTCGTCGCTCGGGTAAAGGAAGGGCGGGGCGGCTGATGGGGAGAGACCCGCAATTGTGGACGGTTAGCGCGAAATTGAGTAGAATTCGACGTGGGCAAGATCCTCAATCATCGCTCTTTTCACAAGGAGGGAGTTCTCATGGGTGAAAAAAGGGACGCGTACCTCGCGAAGCTCAAGACAAGGCTGGACGAGTGGAACGCCGATATCAACAAGCTCGAGGCCAAGGCGAGCCAGTTGAACGAGGAATCCAAGGCTCAGTACCGAATCCAGATCGAAAACCTGCGCACGAAGCGCACCGAGCTCGAGCAGAAGATCAGCGACCTGCGGAAGGCAAGCGAAGAGGCCTGGACCGACGTCAAGGGCGGCGTCGAAGGCGCGCGCAAGGCTCTCGACGAGGCGATCCAATCCGCACGTACGAGGTTCAAGTAGCCCGCCTTCCGCCCTGTTGCTCTTGGCGCGGCTGGCCCGCAGGCGCCGGTCCAGTCAGAACGGAGAGGGTGAACTGCCGGTGCGGTGCACTCTCCACGACGAACCCACCAGAGGGAGGTTCGTTGATGCGAACCGCCTCTTTCGGCCCGCTGTTTCAGCAAGGGGGAAGGGTTTGCCCTGATCGTTTGAGCGTCGTTCCTGCTGGGGCTGAGCAGAGGATTCAATCGCTGCGATTCCCCTTGCGAATCTGGCCAATCCGATGTATCTAATCCGCGACTGCGAGATGTAGGAGTGCATCCCTGTTCATCCTTTGCTGCCATGCGGCGACGGCGGCCGGTCGATGCGTGCCGCTTCGATCGTATCGTCGCAGGGACCCGGCTCGACCGCGTTCCGCGGCGGTCCAGTGTTGCGGACACGGCAGGGAGCCCTGCTCGCAGTGAAAACGCAATGTGAGAGGGTATGAGGCAACATGGCTGAGAGTCAGTGGGAATATCCCCAGAGCACGGAAGATGCGTTGAGAAGAAAGGTTCCGGAGGTCACTGTTCTTTTCTGGATCGTCAAACTGCTGTCGACTGCCATGGGAGAGTCGACCTCGGACTTCCTGGTCTACCAGATAGACCCCTATGTCGCTGTGATCCTCGGGTGCGTGGGACTTGTCGGAGCGCTGACGCTGCAGCTGCTGGCGCGCCGATACATCGCGTGGGTCTATTGGTTTGCCGTCGTGATGGTCGCGGTATTTGGCACCATGGCGGCTGACGTCACGCACGTCGTTCTGGGCGTGCCCTACCTGATTTCGACCATGGTGTTTGCAGTTGTGCTTTCGATCGTCTTCTTGGTTTGGCACACAAGCGAAAAGACCTTGTCGATCCACAGCGTCCACGCCGGTCGCCGCGAGCTGTTCTACTGGGCCACCGTGATGGCAACCTTCGCGCTTGGCACCGCCGCCGGAGACATGACGGCGGCTACCTTGAACCTGGGCTACTTTGATTCGCTCGTCCTTTTCGCGATATTGTTCGCCGCTCCGCTTCTTGCACGCAGACTGTTTGGTCTCAACGAGATCTTTTCGTTCTGGTTCGCGTACGTCATGACTCGGCCCCTTGGGGCGTCCTTTGCAGACTGGATGGGGAAGCCCTTCCTGGGAGGGCTCGGGTTGGGCGATGGGAAGATCGCTTTGGTCTTGACGGTCTTGATCGTCGGGTTTGTCCTCTACCTGTCGGTTCGACGCGACAAGACGTGAGCCGCGGATGCGTCAACAGGGTGCTGACAAACTCAAAGGTACCTGCCAAAACGGCGTTTTCTCGAGCCAAATTGGGGCAGGAGGCTCAGCCGAAAACGCCGTTTTGGCAGCGGGTCAATCGCTTTGTCAGCACCCTGTTAACGATTCGATTGACGCGGCTGCGGTCGGCGACAATGCGGCAGGCAGAGGCGGTCTGCAGCAGGCATAACCGGCGCCGGGGCGTCCCTCTCGGCAGAAGCGAAATCGACGAAGTATCGGAACCTTGGAGCATGACTCGCTGATTTCGTTGTCCTCGACAAGCGTCAGTTTGTCCGCGCGTGCTGCCAACGGGAACCTTGTCCTTAGCCCGCAGGCAACGCTGCTCGAGTCCGTCTGCGATGTGTCGTGCCCATGCCGCGTGGAATGGAGCTCGGCGGATTGCCTCAGCGCGTCAGCCACGAACGAGCCCGCACGGTGAAGAAGGCATAGGGCAGGATCCATGACATCGCGAAAGTCGAGAAATAGGCCATGAGCACTCCGTACATTATGCTCCGAAGCGACGGTTCGCTCTTGAGGACGTACGCCGTGCTGAGTACCGACATGAGGAGCATCATCAACAGGAATCGAAGCAGCAACACGGGGCGCGCGACCACCGCAATGATGAGCATTACCACGGCGACGTAGCCAATCGGAAACTGGAGGTTCGTGATAATTCGATCGTAGAGCGTGATCAAACGCGCGATGGGCGGGCGCTTCCAGGCGGTTTTCATAAGCCGGAGCTCCTCGCGCAAGTAGCTTCGGTCCCATCTCAGGAACATCTTTGACATCTTCGCGTATCTATCCGGCACCACGGTACGCACGACTGCGGAGCCCTGATACACCGTGTTGTAGCCTGCGGCGAGGAGGAAGTTGGTCATTGCGCGGTCCTCGCCGAACGTGCAGCGCGCGCCGAGAAAGGTCTGACTCATCCATTGGTCGAGCACTCCGCGGACGGCGCTTGCCCGGTAGGCGGTGAGGGCGCCTGGACAGCAGTGGACCGTGCCGTGGGTGGACTCGACCGCGCGCAAGACGTCGAAGGTCACCAGGTAGCGGATGTGCAGCATTCGAGGGATGAGCCCCCGGTGTTGGTTGTAGACCGCCACCTTCCCCGCCACCGCACCGACCTTCGGGTTGCGGAAGGGACCGGTGATTGCGAGGAGCGCCTCGGGATCGATGACACTGTCGGAGTCTATGGTCACGATGATCTCCCCGCGCGCCCGCTCGAAGCCGGCGGCGAGGGCTGCCCGCTTGCCGCGATTCTGGGGAAACTTCACCTTTTGCGGCCTGCGAGGTGATGCTCCGATTGAAGATCAGGTACCGGAAGTCTTGCCTGCGGGGGACCCATCAACGCACATTGAACGGTGGAGCGCGGAATACGTTGCACCTCGGCAGGGAAACGGCGAGGCCTGTTCGGCCGTCAACGAGAGCCAGCGGGGGGCCGAGGTCTCCTACTACGATCCCTACATTCCCGTCATCCGGCCGACCCGGCGGCATTCGCGATGGGCGGGCACGCGATCGGTCTCCTGGGATCAGCAGACGATACGGGGCTTCGATCTCGCCCTCATCGCCACCCGCCACGACTCTGTTCGCTACGAAGAGCTCGCGATTTGGTCGCGCCGCATCGTGGATACCAGGAACGCGATGGCGGAAGCAGCCCCGGGCGCTGGCAAGGTATGGAAGGCCTAGGCCTCAGCTTCCGGCCAAGGGAGGATTCGCCGATCGCCCCATGACCGCTTGCCGAGCCGATCACGACATAGGTCCGCCGCAAAGGTGCACGGCAGGAAACCACAACGTGGCGCTCGCCTCCTCTTGGGACAATGCTGGCGGCGCCTGGAATCTCCCTGGCCGGTTGTCTTCGGGATGAGCTTCGTCTCTCCTGCCGTCATCCTCCCCTGTTTGTGAGACACTTCACCACAAACCTGCTGCCTATCGGGCTGATCCCGATCCTTGGGATGAGCGGTTATCTTTTGCCGCAGCTGTCCAGTGCCAATGCCCTTGAGCGATCACCCCGCAAGAAGTTTTTTCCCGGCCCTACGCGCAAAAGGACCGTGCCCCGGCGAACGCAGGCGGAGCGCACCCAGCGACGCAGGGAGCAGGTTATCCGCGAGGCCGTTCGCTTCTTCGCGCAGTAGGGCTACCGCGGCGCGAAGCTTTCGGCGATTGCAGAGGCGGCCGGGATCACCGAGTCTGGTCCGTTGCACCATTTCCCGAGCAAGGAGCGGCTCCTGAGGGAGGTGCTGACCGAGCGCGACCGGAGCGGCGGAAAGCGGTTCGACCTAGCATTGCATGGGGGAAACAGGGATCTCTTGAACTCACTTCGGAAACTGGTTGAGTATGACGAGACCGTTCCCGGCCTAGTGCGGCTTTTTGCCAGGATGGACGGGCTTCAGGTACAGTGGGCCCTGGAAGGCGCGCAAATCGATACAGCACGTATCTTTGAGCGGTTCCCCACGCTGGTGAAGAGCAAATAGCAGTCCACCGAAACGCCGGAAGTTCCGCTCCAACCATCCGGTGGGTCTTCCCCGCCCGAGCGCGATGCACCCTGTCCATTCCGCCTCCAGTTGCCAACTTTGCACGAGACCTGTAGGCGGTTTATACTCCCTCGACAGCTTTCGAAGCATCCGACCGATGGGCGCGAGCCGAATGCCGATCCGATCGGCAGGCGCCGACAGCAAAAGGAGACAGCATGAACGATATGCGCGGGGGACAAAGAGGGGGAGACGCAGTTCTGTCCGAGGCAGAGGTTGCGGCACGGGTCGATGCGCTCATCAGCAGGATGAGCCTTGCGGAGAAGGTGGGGCAGCTTTGCCAGATCGGGGGCGTATCCTTTGCCGAAGGGCCGAAGCCGGAGGAGATCATCCGGCAGGGCGGTGCAGGGTCGGTCCTTTGGCTCAACGATGCGAAACAGTTCAACGCCCTGCAGAGGATTGCTGTCGAAGAGAGCCCCTCGAGAATACCGCTCCTGTTCGCGCTCGACGTGATCCACGGCTATCGCACGATCTTCCCCGTGCCGCTGGCCATGGCTTCATCCTGGGACCCGTCGGTCGCCGAGCGCGCCCAGGCGGTGGCGGCGAAGGAGGCTCGCGCAGCCGGTCTTCACTGGACCTTCGGCCCAATGCTTGATATTGCGCGCGATGCACGCTGGGGCCGCATCGTGGAGGGCTCCGGTGAAGACCCCTACCTAGGCGCGGCAATGGCAGCGGCGCAGGTTCGCGGCTTCCAGGGGCCGCACCTCGGGGCGCCCGACCACGTTGTGGCGTGCGCGAAGCACTTTGCCGGTTACGGTGCGGCGGACGGTGGAAGGGACTACGACCCGGTCTTTCTCTCCGAAGCTCAGCTCCGCAACGTCTACTTTCCGCCCTTCCGCTCGGCCCTTGAGGCCGGCGTCGGAACCTTCATGAGCGCCTACATGGATCTCAACAACGTGCCCGCGAGCGGTAACGCCTTCCTTTTGCGCGACACGCTGCGCACCGAATGGGGCTTCCAGGGCTTCGTCGTGAGCGATGCCTTTGCCGTCGGAAGCCTGGTTACTCAGGGTTTTGCCCGAGATGGAAGCGATGCAGCGCTTCGCGCCCTGAAGGCCGGGGTCGACATGGACATGGCAAGCAACACCTACGCGCAGCACCTTGCGAAGCTGGTGAGAGAGGACAAGTTGAGCATCGCCGACATCGATGCGGCGGTGCGCCCGATCCTCGCGGTCAAGGTGCGCATGGGGCTCTTCGAGCATCCCTATGCAGATGAAGCGAAGCTGGAGAAGGTCGCCACACTTGCGGAGCATCGCAGGGAGGCGCGTATTGCTGCTCATCGTTCAATGGTGTTGCTGAAGAACGAGGGGGGCGTCCTGCCGCTGCCGAAGACCGTGAAGAACCTTGCAGTCATCGGACCGCTTGCGGATTCCAAAGAGGCAACCGAAGGCTCCTGGATGGTCTTCGGCCACAAGCCGGCAGCGGTCACGATCCTCGAGGGCGTCCGCGCTAAGCTTCCCGGCGTGAACGTTGCCTACGCGCCCGGTCCCGAGATCCGGCGGGAGGTACCGTCCATGTTCGAGGACTTTTTTCCCGAGACGAAGAGACCTGCGCAGTCGCCGCAAGACGCGGAGGCCGCCTACAACGCGGCGATTGCTGTCGCGCGGGCGGCGGACACGGTCATCATGGTTCTCGGAGAAAACGCAGACATGGCAGGCGAGGCAGCGTCGCGCGACTCGCTCGACCTGCCAGGGCGGCAACAGGAGCTGCTTGCGGAGGTTGTAGCGCTCGGCAAGCGCGTCGTGCTGGTGCTCCTAAACGGCCGCCCCCTCGGCATCACCTGGGCGGCGCAGCACGTGCCCGCGATCCTGGAGGCCTGGGAGCCCGGCACCGAGGGGGGCAACGCGGTGGCGGACATCCTCTTTGGCGACGTCAATCCAGGCGGGAAGCTTCCGGTCACCTTTCCGCGCAAGGCGAGCCACGCGCCGCTTTACTACGCGCGCACGCTCACCCATCAGCCCGAGGACAACCCGCGCTACCGCTCCCGCTACTGGGAAGGCCTCACAACGCCGCTCTATCCCTTCGGATTCGGCCTCAGCTACACGACCTTCACGATAGAGAAGCTCAAGCTGTCGAGCAGCAAGATACAGGTCGGCAGCTCGCTATCCGTCACCGCTCAGGTCACAAACACGGGAAAGGTCTCGGGCGATGAGGTGGTGCAGCTCTACATCCACCAAAGGTCGGGAAGCGACTCGCGTCCGCTGCGCGAGCTAAAGGGATTCGAGCGCGTCTCGCTCAATCCGGGTGAGACGCGCACAGTTGCCTTCACGCTCGGCCCCGACGAGCTCGGCTACTGGAGCGCGAGCGCGGGACGCTGGCTCCAGGATCCGGCAGCCTTCGACGTCTGGATCGGATCGGACTCCCGTGCGGCGCTTCATGGGGAGCTCGACGTGGTGAGCTGAGTGCTGCGGTCGGCGCCCTGTGCCGGAGCGTCGCTGCGTTATGGCATAGCCGACCGGCCTCCTGCCCGGGCCGTACTGCCCCGGCAGCCCATGGGTTGCGGAGGAGCGGCCTCTCTCGGGCAGCTCAGGAGCGTTGCTCCAAATCCAGCGCCATTGCTCCCTCCAATCTGCAGGCGGCGATGTGATGAACTCATCGCGTCGCTCCGGCAATCTGGCAACCATGGGGTCCTTGCCGTGTGGCGATTGGAGGCGACGCAGGTAGTCCAGCGCGCTGGAGAAGCTGTCCGTCCGGTAGAGCGGGGCTGCGATGTCAACGCTCGTTTCACCGTGGCCCGGACAGCCAACACACGGGAAAGGGCGTCTACGCGGCGGGGCGACTGACTAACAGGGTGCTGACAAAGTGATTGACCCGCTGCCAAAAACGGCGTTTTCGGTTGAGCCTCTTGCCATAGATTGGCTCGAGAAAACGCCGTTTCGGCAGGTACCTTTGAGCTTGTCAGCACCCTGCTGATATGAGGTGACTTGTCAACCCCAATTTCTATCTTTTTCTTCGTGTTGAGCTCCCGGATTGGGAAATCGAAGGGACGACCCGAGCGAAGACCGGGCAGACTTTTGACGACGGTTGATCATTCTGATATTCGTGGATCGAGCCGTGAGGCCCGCCAACATGGTCGTGATCCGTCGGGA
>DAHVAK010000013.1 GCA_027314665.1 Spirochaetales bacterium | reverse complement strand
ACCGCCCCCTGGAAGGCGATCGTCTGCCCCGAGCTCGTGTTCGAAAGCGTGATCGTCGCCGCGCTCACCGTGCTCGCGAAGGTCGTACCCCCGGAGTTCTGCACCGTCACCGTGCCGATGTTCGGTCCGACCGCTCCGCCCACCGTCACCGCAGCCGTCGTGTTGATCGTCAGGTTCGACGCCGTCGGCCCCACCCCGCTCATCGCTCCCGTGCTCACCGGCGTCGCCGCCCCCGCCCCCACGGCGAGCGTCGCCCCCGAGGCGATCGTCAGCGTCGACAGCGTCACCGCCCCCGTCGCGCTCCCCCCGATCGTCGCGCTGCCCGTGATCGCGAGCGGGTTCGCTCCCCCAAAGTTCAACACCCCCGTCCCCGCCGCCGAGATCGTCCCCGCAAGGCTGCGCGTCGCCGGCGCGCTCGCCGTCGCCCCACCCGTGAACGCCATCCCCGAGCTAATCGTCAGCGAACCCGTGTCGTTGAAGGTGGTAGTCCCGGCGATGCTGTTCGGCGAGCCGGTACACGAGACGCCGTAGCTGCCGGAGCCGGTCGTCATCCCCGTGCTGGCCGTCACCGCCCCCTGGAAGGCGATCGTGCCGGTCGTGTTCGAGAGGGCGATCGTCGCCGCGCCGACCGAGCCGCTGAAGGTCGTACCCCCAGAGTTCGCCACGGTGAGGGTCCCCACGCCGCTCACGCTCGTCCCGCTGATCGCGCCCCCGCTCCCGGCGTTGAGGGTGAGGTTGGCCCCGCTCGCGCTGATCGCCCCGAGGGTGATCCCCGCTCCCGCGGGCGAGGTGCCCGCATTCGTGGTGTCCAGGGTGCTGTTGCCGGAAACCGTGACCGCTCCGAGGGTGATGGCTTGGCCCGGGGTGTACACGATCCCATTGAGGGTCGTCGTGCTCGCCGTGGAGGTCAGAGCGCCGCTGAAGCTGGTCGTCCCGCCGAGGGTGACGCCTCCGGTGTTTGCGAAGCTCGTCGCGCTCCCGATCGTCCCCCCACCGCCCAGCGCCACCGCCACCCCGGTGGCGGCCGTGCTCAAGGTCGTCGCGGTCAGCGCCCCGCTCACCGCCACGCTCCCCGCGGTCTCTCCCGTCACATCGAGAGTTGCGACGGTCGCCGAGGCGATCGCCGCCCCCCCGCTCCCCGCAAGGGCAAGGGTCTGCCCCGAGCCGCTCACCGCCCCCGTGGTGATGAGCCCGGTGCCGCTCGAGAGGGTCGTGGCCGCTCCGAGGGATACCGGCCCCGGGTACGTCTGGGCCCCCGTGGTCGTGACGGCTCCGCCGTTTATCGCGGTCGTGCCCCCCGCGTCCACCGTGAGGCCCGCGAGGGGGCTTCCCCCGCCGCCCACGACGCCGGAGAAGGTCAGGGTTCCTGCCCCCTTCGTCACCGAAAGGGTGTAGGCCGTGGTGGGCGATTGCAGGGTGCTCCCGAAGGTGACGTTGCCGCCGCTGGTCGAGATCGACGCTGCGCCGGTGAGGTTTACCGCGCCGCTGAACGTGACCGGGGAGGCGGTCCCCGAGGAGTTGGTGAGGCTTCCTCCGAGGGAGCTCGTGCCTCCCGTAACCGTGACCGTCAGGGCATAGCCGGAAAGGTTGATTGTGCTGGTGGAGGCAAGGGTCAGGCGGCCCAAGGCGTAGGGGGGACTGGCCGTTCCCGTCAGGTTCCGATTCAAGTTAATGGAAGCTCCCGGCTGGATCGTAGCGATGTCGCCCGACGCGGTGCCGGGGTATCCGCTCCCGCAGGTTGGGGTTGGGGTGGCGCTGTTGTTGTACCAGTTCGCGGACAGGCTCCAGGTCGCGTAGTCGGGTGAGTAGCCCTGGCCGGCGCAGTAGGCCGGATTCCAGGTGTAGCTGGCGGCGAAGGCCCTCGCCGCCCCGGCAGCCAAGATGAGGACAATGAAGAGCGCGCGACGCGTCCCGTGGCCGAGGCGCCCCCCTCTCCCGGCCTCGGCCGCCTTTCGGTTCCGACAATCCGTTTCGTTCAGCACACCGCATCCTCTCAGTTGCTCGTCTCGGCCACTTGCAGCCGTACGCCCCAGCATTCCGCCCGTTGATCGACCGGGGCGGTTGTGCCCAAACGCGACACGGCAGGAAGGGGGGCCGCCGAAAGGGGCGCCAACCGGTTGCTGACAAACTCAAAGGTACCTGCCAAGACGGCGTTTTCACGAACCAGTCTCGGGCAAGAAGCCATGGAAAAGGCCTTCTTGGCGGCAGGTCAACTACGTTATCAGCACCCTACTAAGCCGCTCTTTTCGGGCAATGTGGCCCACCCTGCGCGTGCTGTCTCATACTATAGCACTGAATCGTCGGGCGCCCAACCGGCGGCGCACGGAAGGCTGGGCCGCTCCCGGACGCCACGCTTCTCGAAAGGCTCGCCGCCGCCTTTGACCGGAAATTTCGGGTGGAAAAAGACAGGACCGCGAGCTATCATTGAGTCACTACCGAAAGGGGAGGCTGTCACATGAGCTCATTGGTCAAATTCGCGCCAATCGTGGTCCTGATGGGAGCCTTTTCGCTGCTGCTCTCCTGCCAGCTCGCCGGCACGAACAGCTACAAAGAAATCGTCATCGAGACCTACAACCCGACCGGTCCCGGGCCTAGCGGCTTCAACTTCGACGTCATCGGGCTGTTCAGCGAAGCCGGGGTGACGAGCTCGCAGAATGCCTGGACCAGTCCGACGGCCGGGGCCCTCGCCGTCGACGGGCAGACCGGCCTGGGTGGTAGCGACCCCAATGCCGCGCAGCAGTACTACGCCTACATCGACTACAAGCCCCCTACGCCGCTCGTTTCGGGCACGGTCCTCTACGTGCGCATAAGCGGCTACGATGCAACGGCCGGGGACACGAAGGGAACCTACGCCTCCACCGGTCCCTACGCCATCCGGGTCCTCACCGCCCCGAGCAGCAGCTACACCTACTTCAGCTCCACGAATACGAGCGACTCGCCCTACGAGCCGGACAACCCGCAGGACTACGGCGCGGTGCCGACGAAGGCGCCCTCGATCATGCTCAACAACGCTCAAGGGCTGAATCGCTACCTGAGCGCGGGGGACGTCGACTGGGTCAAGATCACCCTCCCATAGGCCGGTAGATCGGAAGAAGGGTGATGTAGTATCCTCTATTCTCCAAGGGCGAGTGCAGGAGGGAGACGAGACACATGAGAACGACAAGGGCGCTGATCGGCTGCGTGGCAGTCGGTCTCCTCATCATGGCATGCTCCTTGCCTCAATTGGGCGTCGGGCCGGGAAAGCAGAGCTCATCGACGGGAAGCTCCACGGGGACCGCAGCCTCCGGGGGAAGCGGAACCGTCACGGTCACCAACGACGCTTCGCGCAACATCGCGATCTACACAAGCCCCTCCGGAACGAAGGAGGACGTCAGCGCCGTCGATCCGACCAGCGGACAGACGGTGAGCTGCGTGAGCGCGACCGGCTTCTCGGTCGTCGATTCGTCCGCAGACGGAGACTCGCTCCCGGTGAAGGTGCTCGTGGTCGGCGAGAGGAGCGACGGATCTCCCGGAGCATGGGAGATCCACTCGGACGACTAGATCGACCTCGTCCAGGAGGAGGGCTCCGGGCACGAAGGCGATCTGTCCCCCGAGCGCGGCGAGGCTCCGGAGGGCCTGCACACCCACCTCGGTTGGGTCTACCACGTGACGGCGGTGAGCGCCGACGGCAGGATGATCGTCGGATACGCCGAGAATCCGCATGGGTTCACCCACGGCCCCGTCTCGGTCCCGGCGGGCACGACGGTGGGTCTCTACTGGAGGGTCTTTCGAGCGCCCTTCGGACGGCATGTCGTCGTGTCTCCACCCCGAGTCATCGGTACCTGGGGGACGCACAAGAGGGATGTGGATTTCCGCCTGCACCGGGCCTTCCCGCCACCCGCCTTCCTCGCTCAACTGAAGCTCTTTTTCTCGCAGCGGCTCCAGTCCTATCTGATCATGACGAGCGCCGTCAGCTATGATTCGACCCAGCATGTCTACCTCGTCACCGGGACCGATCAGGACGGCAACGCGGCCGAGGCCACGATCTCTCGGGACGGCGTCGTCGCCATCGCAGAGGTGCAGGCCCCCGCGACCACCTACAGCGACATCGTCATCGAGACCTACAATCCGACCGGGCCGGGACCCGCCGGCTACAACTTCGACGTCATCGGGCTGTTCAGCGCCGCCGGCGTCCTCAGCTCGCAGGACCCCTGGACCAGTCCGACGGCCGGGGCCCTCGCCGTCGACGGCCAGACCGGCCAGGGCAGCGATCCCAACGCCGCGCAGCAGTACTATGCCTACATCGACTACAAGCCTCCCACACCGCTGCACTCGGGTACGGTGCTGTACGTACGCATAAACGGCTACGATGCGACCCTTGCGGACGCTGCGGGAACCTATGCCTCCACCGGACCCTACGCCATCCGGGTCCTCACCGCCCCGAGCGGCAGCTACACCTATTTCAGCGCGGACAACACGAGCGATTCCCCCTATGAGCCGGATAACCCGCCGGACTACGGCGCCGTCCCGACGGCTGCTCCTGCGATCACGGTCAACAACGTGCAGGGGCTGAACCGCTACCTGAGCGCGGGCGACGTCGACTGGGTCAAGATCACCCTCCCGTAAGGGCTCCCTTGGGCTGACATGAGCAAGAGGGCGGCAGCGGGTGCCGCCCTTTTTTTGCACCGCGAGACCGGCGCCCGAGCCCCTTCGAGACGGTCTTTCGGCTCGCTCCGGATGCCGTGGCGAGCCTCCGCGCCCAGCACCCCGCGAATCGGCGCGACCCGCCCGCCGCAGCGCGGTGTGGCTCGCGCCCACGGAGCCGGCGCGGAGAACGCGAACCGTGACAGTTTCGCAGGCCCCTTCAGAACTTCAATCTTGCCCCGAGCTCCGCGCCGAAGGCTACGAAGGTGGCGCCCGAAGACTGGCCCGAAAGGAGGCTCGCGACCCCGTAGGTCGCGTCGCTCGGGTTGGTGTCGAGCATGACCGTCGTGCCGGTGTTCGGCTCGGTGATGCTCAGGTAGGAGAGGCGCACGGAGAGCTCGAGGTTCTCCGTCGCCTCCCAGGCGAGGGAGCGCTCCGGCTCGAGGTAGAAGCCGCCCGCGATCGAGTCGTAGAAGATGAGGTAGCGCAGGGGATGCTCGTCGACGTCGCTCAGGAACGCGAAGGGCGAGAGGGCCACCGAGCCGTCCAAGGTGAGGCGATCCGAGAGCCTTCCGATCACCCGAAGGCCTGCGGCCGGTATCGAAAAGACCTGGTTGTAGGTGAGGACCGTGCCGTAGATCGGCACCTTTGGCTCGGAGGGGGACCAGGGGGTGTAGGGCGGCGAAGACTCGGGCGGATACTGCAGGTAGCCGTTGTGGGCCGACCACTTGACGTCGAGGTACCTGAAGGCGGCGAAGGGCTCGAAGACCAGAAAGGGAAGGGCCTCGACCTTCCAGCCGACTCGCACGTCGAGAAGGAGCGCCCGCTCGAGGTAGCCCTGGCTCTCGGAGAAGTTGGTCGTCACCCCGTTGTAGTTCAGGTAGTCCGAGTCGGTCATCGAGCCGGTCATGGTCGGGATGCCCGCAGCGAAGCGCGCTGTCGCGTCGAGCCCGCCGAAGGCGCCGAGCTCGATCCGTCCGCCGGCGTAGACCAGGGGCTGCAGGGGATAATCGAGCTCGCTCAGCCGGTAGCTCCCGACGTAGACGAGCTCGGTAGCCATCCCCCAGAGAATCCCACTGTCCGCTCCGATTGAGAGGGTGAAGGGGGATCGGGACTCGCCGCCCTCCGGGGCTTGAATGAGGCTTTCCTTTTCGGCAGGCCCCTGCGGCACAGCCTGGGCACAGACCGCGACGCCCGCGAGGGCGAACAGCGCCGCAAGAGCGAGGACGCGAAGCCCGAGACCGCGGGGGCGGAGGGGGGAAACCGGCGATCCGCGCATGGCCCTTCACCTAACCACAGCCCGACGAAAATAGCAACTGGGGCACCGGGAGGAGCCCGCCCGCTTCCCGCTCACCCGGACCGCGCCCCTCCCTCGCCGGTCCTCCGCGTGGAACCGATTCGCCGCCGGCGGGCAGCGCGCAGTCTCGGGCGCCGGATCGCGCCGCGGCTCTTTCACGGCGCCCGGGCAGGCGAGCGGCCCAGCCCTTCCCCGCCGGCCTTGCGCTTTTGGTGCCGCCCCCGTAGAATCGGGCCATCAAGGAGCCTAGCCACGAACCATCGCTATCCAGGGTGCGCCGGAGCTCGGGCAATCGCGCAGGATGATGGCGGGCGGCCGCGCGGTGAAGCGGCGCGCGCCGCCGCAGGGACGGAGCCGCGGCCCACTCCCGATTCTGCGTGCGGAAGGCGAGCGCTGCCGGCTGCCGCCGCGGGCGCGGGGCTTGCGAGGGCGGCCGCGGCACTCGCCGGATCGCTCCTCCTTACCGCCTGCGCCGGCCCGCTTGCCGCGCAAGGGGGCGCCTCTCGCAGCTCCCTGTGGACTCCGGCGGCCTGGCAGCCCCAGGGGTTGAGCGCGATCGCCTATGGCGGGACGAGCTACGTCGTCGTCGGACCGGGCGGGCTCATCTGGACCGCGACGGCTCCCCTCGCTGGCGGCTCCTCCTTCACCGCCCGCTACTCGCAAACGGCGCTCGATCTGACCTCGGCGGCCTACGGCACGGTCGCCGGGAGCTCGCTCTTCGTCGCGGTCGGCTCGGGCGGCACGATCCTCACGAGCCCCGGCGGACCGTCGTGGAGCTGGAGCGGCCACTCCCTCTCCGCGGTGCAGTCCTTAAGCGGCGTGGCCTTCGGGGCCCTGTCCGGGCAGTCGGTCTGCGTCGCCGTCGGCGCGAACCCGAGTGAGGGCACCGGGACCATCGTCACGAGCGCGGACGGCACCGCCTGGTCGATCGTCTCCTCGAGCGCGACGCCTCCGCTGTCCGCCGTCGCCTCAGGCACGGTCGCCGGGAGCCCGGGCGTCGTCGCGGTGGGTCCGATGGGGGCCATCCTCACGAGCACGAACGGCGCCTCCTGGAGCGCCCAAACCTCGGGAACGAGCGAGAACCTCGCCGCGGTTGCCTACGGCTCCTTCGGCGCTGCGAGCTCCTTCGTCGCGGTGGGGGATGCCGGCACCATCCTCACGAGCGCAAATGGGATAACCTGGACCGTCCAACCTTCGGGAACAAGCGACGCGCTCCGGGCGGTCGCGCCGGGCACGATCGGCGGAACGAACGGCTTCGCCGCCGTAGGCGCCGGCGGCACCCTGCTCACGAGCACAACTGGCAGCTTTTGGTCGCAGTCGAGCCTGCCGAACACGAGCGCCTACCTCGACGGGGTGGTCTACGCCCTGAGCCAGTTCGTCTGGGTCGGTCTTGCGTCCGGCGGGACCGCCACGATCGGCTTCGGCGCACCCTGACCGAGCCCCCTCCGGCATCGCGGACGGCCGCCCGGCTGCCGCTTCCGGGGCTCGCCGTGAGGGCTGCCTTTTTCCGGCGGCGGCGCGGCCCGTCCGCCTGAGGCGAGAAGCCCGCCGGGCGCTGGAGGACGCTGCGAGAAATGTGACGGGAGGGGCGGCTGCCTGTTGCCTCTGCCCCATGGCCCGACTACAATTGAGGCGGCAGGTATCACCATGAAGGTAAGCATCACCCCGGGTCGCCTCGGCGGCGAGGTGGCCATTCCGGCATCCAAGTCGCACACCATCCGCGGCCTCCTCATCGCGGCGCTCGCCGAGGGGGAGAGCCGCCTCCTTCGCCCCCTTGATTCCGGCGATGCCCGCGCCTGCATCGCGGCCTGCCGCGCCCTCGGGGCCGAGATCGAAGAGCGCTGGACGGAGCCCTCGGCGGATGGGGAGGAGGAGAGCGTCCGCGCGCAGGCGGGGAATGCCGCCGCGGGCGAGCTTTCCGAGCTCATCGTGCGGGGCACCGGCGGGCGGATTGCCTCGAGCGACCGACCGATCGACGTCCTGAACTCCGGAACCACCCTCTACCTTGCCGCAGGGGCGGCAGCCCTGGGGTCGAAGGAGATCGTCTTCGACGGCGACAAGCAGATTCGCGCCCGACCGATCCAGCCCCTCCTCGACAGCCTCGGCCAGCTGGGGGCGAGCGCCCGCTCCCTCGCCGGGAACGGCTGCGCCCCGATCGCGATCCGCGGCCCCCTCTCGGGCGGCCTCACCGCGATCGAGGCCCGCACCAGCCAGTACCTCTCGAGCCTTCTCATGGCGAGCCCCCTCGCCCAGGGCGACACCGAGATCGACGTTCCGCTCCTCAACGAGCGCCCCTACGTGGAGATGACGCTCCGCTGGCTCGACGAGCAGGGGATCCGCTACCGCAACGAAGGCTTCCGGCGCTTCTTCGTGCCCGGCGGCCAGCGCTACCGCGCCTTCACCGGCGCGGTCCCCGGCGACTTCTCGTCGGCCACCTTCTTTCTCTGCGCGGCGGCGGTCACGGCCTCCACGTTGACCCTCCGCGGGCTCGACATGCGCGACGCCCAGGGCGACAAGGAGGTAGTCAACATCCTCGCGCGGATGGGCTGCCGAGTCGAGGTCGGCGAGGACCGCATCACCATAAGCGGCCCGGGAGCCGAGGGAAACAGGGGCGCTCGACTCGTCGGACGCGAGATCGATCTCAACGCTATGCCCGACGCCCTGCCCGCCCTTGCGGTGACCGCCTGCTTTGCGGAAGGCACGACGCGCCTGGTGAACGTGCCCCAGGCCCGCTTGAAGGAGACCGACCGCATCGCGGTGATGCGCGAGGAGCTTGCGAAGATGGGGGCTCGCATCGAGGAGCTTCCCGACGGGCTGGCGATCGAGGGGGCCCCCGGCGCCATCCGCGGAGCCGAGGTCGGCGGCCACGACGACCACCGCGTCGTCATGGCCCTCTCCGTGGCCGCTCTCGCCGCCGCAGGGCCTACGACGATCGACACCGCCGAGGCCGCCGCGGTGACCTTCCCGGGCTTCTTCCGGCTGCTCGAGTCGGCTCGCGAGGCGGCGGGCGGAGCGGGGAGTCGGGGGCACCACCCGGCCGGGCGGGCACGCTCGTGAACAGGAGCTTCGATCTTCGCAGCGACACCATCACCCGCCCCAGCGCCGGGATGCGCTCCGCGATGGCCGATGCGGAGGTCGGGGATGACGTCTACGGCGAGGATCCCACGGTCAACCGCCTGCAGGAGATGGGGGCGGCCCTCCTCGGCAAGGAGGCCTCCCTCTTCGTGTCGAGCGGCTCGATGGGAAACCTCATCCCGATCTTCCTGAACTGCGGGCGCGGGGGCGAGCTGCTCACCCACGAGCGCTCGCACATCCTGCACTACGAGCTCGGATCGCTCGCGGCGATCGCGGGGGCGATGCCGGTCGCCGTTCCCGGACGCAGGGGGATACTCAGGGAGCAGGAGCTTGCTTCCCGCCTTCGGCCCGCCGCCTATCACCTCCCGCAAACGAGGATGGTGGAGGTCGAGAACACCCACAACCTGGAGGGGGGAAACTTCTACCGCCTCGAGGAGCTGGAGGAGGTTTCGGCCTTTGCCAAGAAGCACGCCTTGAGCATGCACATGGACGGCGCGCGCCTGTTCAACGCCGCGATCGCCTCCGGCGTAGCGGCCGAACGCCTCGCCTCCCTCGCGGATACGGTGACCTTCTGCCTGTCCAAGGGGCTGGGGGCTCCGGTGGGAAGCCTGCTGTGCGGAAGCGCCGAGTTCATCGCCGAGGCGCGGCGGGTGCGCAAGCTCCTGGGGGGAGGGATGCGCCAGGTGGGTGTCCTCGCCGCGGCAGGAATCTACGCACTGGAGCACAACATCGATCGGCTTGCGGAGGACCACGAGCACGCTCGGCGGATCGCCGGCGCTCTCGCCGAGACGCGTTGGGCCGCCCTCGATCCAAACGAGATAACGACCAATATCATCTTCTTTTCGACCCCGGGCCATCCGGCAAGCCGGGTGGTCGAGGCGCTCGCGCAGCGAGGGGTGCGCGCAAGCACGATGGGCGAGAGCTCGGTTCGCATGGTTACAAGCCTCGAGGTGAGCGGTAGCGATACGGAGGAAGTCTGCGGAATCATCCGTGGGTTGGCGCTGTAGGGAGGAGGGCGCCTTGACGTGCACAGAGCGTAAGATCCGTCTGTCCGGGGAGGTGGTCACCTATCAGTGTGACCTCGTAGCCCTGGAGATCGACTACGGGATACTCAAATACGTCACCAGTGAGAGGCGGACCGTCGCTTCGGCGACCCTCGAGCCCGGGACCTTCACCTTCGCGGTCTACTGGCCGGGGCGCAACTACAATCTCTACTACTGGACGATCCCCGAAGACCCGCCGATCGACGGGGAAGCGGGCAAGCCGCTGCGGCTGCGCCCGGTCGGCTACTACTTCAACCTCGTCGACTCGGTCTCCCTGTCGCCGCTGCAGTTCACCTACCGCGATCTGGTTGTCGATATCTTCGTCTCGCCCGAGGGAGAGCTTTCGGTGCTCGACGAGGAGGAGCTTCCTGCGGGAACCGACTCCTCGCTCCTCGCCTTCATCGAGGCGATCAAGCGCCAGCTCCTGCGGGACTACCGGACGGTGATCGCGGAGGTCGACTCCCTCCTCGAGCCGGTCCTGGAGGGGGTGTAGCATGGAGCCTCCCTTCTCGTCCCTACGCCATCCCCTGGTGATCGCCCACCGCGGGAGCATGGTCCTCGGCCCCGAGAACACCCTCTACAGCTTCGAGCTCGCCGACGCGGCGGGAGCCGATGTCCTCGAGCTGGACGTACATCCGAGCAGCGACGGCCACATCATGGTGATTCACGATCCGACGGTCGACCGCACGAGCAACGGTTCCGGGGCGGTGCGCTCGCTTCGCTTGGGCGAGCTGAAGGCGCTCGACTTCGCCTGGCGCTTTCGCCTTCCCGACGCCGAGGGCTTCCCGATGCGGGGGATGGGGATCACCATCCCGACCTTGAACGAGCTCTTCGACCGCTTTGCGGGGCGCTCCTTCAGCATCGACATCAAGGACAACGACCCGAACTTTGCGCTCGAGGTGATTCGTCTCATTCACCGCCGCGAGATGGGCGCACGGGTGGTCCTCGCAAGCTTCCACCCTCGGATCACGCGCCTGCTGCGGGAAAAAGCGCCGCCGGCTGCGGTCGCCGCCGACCGGCCCGCCGCCCTTCGCCTGCTCGCGGCAAGCCATGCGGGCCTTCCCGCCTCCTGGATGCGCCCCTGCGACGCCTACATGCTCCCGGATCGCGCCGGGCTCCTTCCCGTGGCAACCCGATCGCTCATCCGTGCGATTCACCGCCTCGGCAGGAGGCTCTACCTCTGGACGATCGATGACCCGCAGCTGATGCGCCGGCTCCTTGAGCGCGGCGCCGAGGGGATCATCACCAATCGGACCGAACTCGCCTTCGCGGTGCGCCGCGAGCTCGCGGAGCGCGGCGGCCGGGCCGAGGCCTAGAGCGCCGGGACTCCCGCGCGCCTAGCAGGGTACTGACAAACTCAAAGGTACCTGCCAAAACGGCGTTTTCACGAGCCAATTTGGGGCAAGAGGCTCAACCGAAAACGCCGTTTTGGCAGCGGGTCAATCACTTTGTCAGCACCCTGCTAGACGACGATCACCTCGACGCCCTTCGCCTCGAGAAAGCTCCGGTGCTCCGGGGGAATCTCGTCGTCGGTGATGAGGCAGTTGATCGACTCGACCGGGCAGATCGTGGAGAGCTCGCTACGCCCGAACTTGCTCGAGTCGGTGAGGACGTAGCTCGCCCTCGCCCTGCGCACGATCTCCGCCGCTATCTCCGCCCGCATCATGTCTCTGCTCGTGAGCCCGGTCTCCGGCGAAAAGCCGTCGATGCCGACGAAGGCCTTGCCGAAGTTCACCGCCTCGATGCAAGCCTTCGTGAGCGCGCCGACCAGGCTCTCGCTCTCGGTCTGGTAGATCCCACCCATGAGGATGACCTTGGCGCTCTTGCTCTTTCGCAGCTGGCGGGCGATGAAGACGTTCGTCGTGACGATGGTGATCGAAGAGCGCCCGGCGAGCTCCTTGGCGAGCAGGGCGTTGACCGAGCCCGATTCGATGAAGATCGTCTCCCCATCCTCGATGAGGTCGGCCGCCTTGCGCGCGATGAGGATCTTCCTCTCGTAGTTGATGCCGAGCCTGCTCGTGATGTCGTCGGCGCCCCGAAGGACCGCGCCCCCGTGCACCCGCTTGAGCAGCCCTTCCCGCTCGAGCAGGGTCAGGTCCTGGCGGATGGTGACCGACGACACCGAGAGCTCCTGCGCGAGCTCGTTGACCGAAGTTCTGTTGTCCCGGGTCAGAATCCCGAGTATGCGATTGTGCCGCTCGTTCATGGCTCCTCAAGCACCAACGATGCGGCGCCCACTACACCCGCGTTCGCGCCGATCTCCTCGCGCACGATTGCCACCGGATCGAAAAGCATATCCCGCGCAAGGGAACGGAATCGCTCCCTGATACCCTCGAAAAAACGTGGTCCCCAGTTCAGCAGCCCGCCACCCAAGACGACGGCCTGCGGGTTGAGCATCTGAAAGATGTTGTAGACGCCGATACCGATATAGTCGGAGTAATCTCTGACGATGTCAACACAGACCTCATCTCCCGCCTCGAGCCCGCGCTTCACGAAGGCCCCGTCGACCCCCGACAGGCTGAAGGCCCCCTGCTCCGCGGCAGCCGCTTCTGCGAGCTTCGAGCGCATCCCCGCGTCCAGCTTCCTGCGGAAGACCGCGGGCAGGGCGACCCCCGAGGCCACGGCGATGAGACAGCCGCGGTTTCCGCAGGGGCAGACAAGCTCGCCGTGCGGCTCCACGATGGTGTGGCCGATCTCGCCCGCGGTGCCGGTCATCCCGCGGTAGAGCCTTCCGCCGAGGATTACGCCCGCCCCGATCTGGGTGCTCAAGGTCATGAAGACCATGTCGGCGTAGCCTCGCCCCGCCCCGTAGCGGAACTCGCCGTAGGCCTGCTCGTTCGCGTCGTTGTCGATGCGGACAGGGGAGACGAAGCGGGACTGAAGCCGCGCGCGAAGGGGATAATCCTTGAAGCCGCGCAGGTTCGACATGGTGATGAGGACTCCATCGCGGTAGCGAAGATGTCCCGCGGTGCCCACCCCTATTCCCAGGAGATGCTCCTCGGTGTAGCCCTGTCGCCGGAGCAGACCCCCGACGGTCTCGGCGATCTCGTCGACCACCCCGTCGGCCTCCTTCTGCACGTGGTCGTAGAGGGTGGCGGTGTCGATCACCCGCCCCTCGAGCGTCACCAGGCCGATCGCGAGCTTGGTCCCGCCGATGTCCACGCCGCACAGGATCTTGTCCATGGAAAGGCGCTCCTTGCGCGAGGGTTGCCGGGGCGTCGCGCCGCCTCCGACGAGCTCAGGATAGCATGACTCCGTATGAAAGTCAAAATACTTTCACATAATGCGATTTGAGTTGACTAACGAAGGAATCCCGGCTACCGTGGAGGCGGAGGATTCATATGGCAAAAAAAAGCCTCATCGGCAAGGTCGATGAGAGGGTCAAGATCGCCGCCGGGCTCTTCTGGGCCGACTACAGCAACCTGGGCGCCACCGTGCGCGAGCTCGAGGAGGGGGGCGCCGACTGGGTGCACATCGAGATGCGCGACGGCAAGTACATGGATTTCAGCG
>DAHVAK010000282.1 GCA_027314665.1 Spirochaetales bacterium | reverse complement strand
TCGGGTTCGAGGAGGTCGCGAAACTCATGAGCATCCCCGAAGGCACCATTGGCAAGATGGTGACTGCGAGGCCTATGTCGACGGGAACAGCGGGAGAGGTCTCAATGAGCAGGGCTTCGCCAGCGTCGTCCGAGCCGCTTGCCCGCGACGAGGAAAGCACAGAGCGCTGGTGGACGTCGAGGAAAGCGCTATCTCGCGTTCCAGGAAGTCCTGGATACGATGGAGCGGCTCCGCCGAAACAGGAAGCCGCGCCTATGTCACTCTCAAATCAGACCGGCCGACGATCGAAAACGGCCTGAGTCACCGCCAAGAAAGCGACCGACTTCCCCTCGAGCCGCGAACGTCCTTTCCTTTTGGCCGCCAGAATACCCTTTGACGCTCTAGTATAATCGGCTGGACGCTCAATGCAAGACTCCGCGGGCCGAATCTTTCTGCGTTTTCTGTTGCGAGACCGGTGTCAGATGCAGGCGTCCCTGCCGGGCGATCAGAGTTGGTCGGTCCGGCTCCAGGCTCACGAGCGCGCTCGCGCGCCTCGCGCTCCAGGCATCACCTCGCCGCGGAGCCGATCGGCGGTGCTGCGGAGTCCCTGCGCGATGAAGCCTGCTATTGGGTCGGGGTAATCATGAGATATGCCGAAAGTCGCCGCGTCCAGCACACTGGGAACGTCCTCGTTGAGCTCACTCAAGATTGCAGCGACGTCGCCTCTCAAGTCACAGACGGAGGTGGTTTGTCCTCCCGTGGTGAAGCATCCTTTTCCTCACTCGCAGCGCCGGCTTGCTGTGAATAACCGCATGATCTACTCAGAGAAGGCCCCCAACGGGTAATGTTCCATAGCTGCAATGACTGTCGGGATGTACCGACAAAACGGAACAAGCCGGTCCACGCAATAAGGCGAAGGTTTGCGCAAAGCTCACAACGTTCTGGCGAGTTCGCTTGCATTCGGTGATCCACCGTGCTACACTGTTTCCATGACATTGATGGCTTCATAGCCGTCGCCGGCCAACGACCGGAGGTCCGGAATCTTCGATTCCGTCGATATCCTGGTGTTCGTGATCTGAGTTGATCGCGCGACGCCCTAAACGTTTGGAGGTATCGCCCAAATGCCAGCCCACATTCAAACGCAGTAAGCTTCGTTTCTCGCTGCGAGTCTTTTTTATCCAGGAACCGGATGTCGAGATTGGGGGTATCCTATGCCTCTCTCCTCGACCCACGAAAAAGATGAGGTTGGAGAAACGCTATGAATACAGATCTCATATCGTGTCCTCCTCCGCCCTCGGGTGCGAGGATCGAAGAATACGGAAGGGTACCCCATAACCACTGGAAGGAGACTGAGCAATTCAATCGAGTGCTCAAGATCGTGAGGTCTTCGCTTGAAGAACTCGGCGATTGGGCAGTGGTCCTGATGAATTTCGAATATGCACATCATCCAGGGATTCGCATCGAAAACGACCACGACTGGCGCGGTCAGTTCGACATCGTGTTACTCGCGGCGACGCGCATGATCATACTGGAACTCAAGGCGCAAAAGCTCCATCTGCTCGTGGGGCGCTCGGATGAGCGTCGATGGTGGCGCAGATCCGCAGCGGGAATAGTTCTACCGTGCAGATCCTACTTCCATCAGGTATCGGAACAACGGGCCTTCTTTCTGCAAGACTACCTGAATTCATTCAAAGAAAGGAACGCAATACCGGAGCCTAATCACTACGTGGTGGACGCGCGGCTTGTCCTGCTTCCCGGAAGCGATCTGAGTCATTTCTACCACAAAGTCCCTGTCGATTATCCTATGGACAAGTTTGATGCGGACGTTCTCGATCACATCGAAAACGACGAAGACCGGCGGTTTGTGCAGTATTCCTACAGCGGTGAGTCAATGAGGCCGGAGTTCTTGAGGTTGCGAAGGCTGTCGTCCAAAGGGTTGCAACGGCTCAACGATATCTGGATCGGTTCAGGACTGACTCCGAAGACAGCCAAATGGTTCAAGCTCATTACCGAGGACAAGCTCGCAGACGATCTCCGAATGTGTGGCAGCGACATGTTCAAGTTAACGCTCGACCAGGCGAGAACGATTGCAGCGGACTTCGGATTGACGTAAGGGGACGAACCTATCACGTGCATTACCGGGCCGGTGCCGTGGGCATCGGCCCCTTTCTGTGGGTCTCGGCGCCGAGGGCCCTCGAAGAGATTGAAGGAATGGATGATGAGAACTTAGAACAATTGAAGGACTATGCGAAGGGGAACGACGTCGGTGAAGATCTTTTCGCGTGGATTGGACTTTCCGGCCGCCTGACTTATCTTCTATCAAGCCCCCATGAGCGTGAAGTTCGAGAACGTGTCCTTGCCGTCTACCGCAGCTCCGGACTTCTCGGAGCGCAAATCGAGGCATTGTCGCTGTTGTATAGCGTCATCGCCAAAGGGAGGATTGAAGATCTTTCGGATGCCGAGTCCCATCAGCTTCTCGCCGAGGTGGACTGGTCAGAGTTGTTCGAGCGACACCCTTTCAAAGTGTCGTCGTTGTCAACTGAGGGCAGTCTCGTAGCGTTTGCTGTCAAGTACAAGTTCAGAATCTGGGATCACCTCGACGGCTCGGTGCGTCGGAAGTTGCTATCTGAGGCCCTGACAAAACCGGAGGCCCGGCGGCTCCTCCGATATCTCGGGGCGTCTTCCGCTGAGGTCGACACGGCGTTACGCGATGACAGCCGAGGTAAACAGCCGGGTGCGGAAGCGCGGGTCGAGGTCAAGGACAGTAACTTCATCGCTTCGGTTTTCGCCGCATATTTCTCCGGTTCTGAAGTTCAGGAATCGAGAGGTGGAGTCGCTGGAGCGCTCCGACGTCGCGGTTTCGACCTCTGCGACGAGTACGAGGGCTGGGGGAACGCTTTCGAGCAGATCATGGCGAGCGGGACCGGTCCGGAGGAGTGGCCGGAGGAGCTCCATCGGTTCGTGCTCTGCCTGTCGTGCAATCGGTTCGGTGAGCCTAATCCCTCGCTGACGGACGAGGTTGTCGTCAGGCTAGTCTCTGGCCGAGACGGGAAGGTAGACAACACAGGTGTGGACCGCCTCCTGTCACCGCTCAAGACAGCTCCACAAGAGGCGTACTCGACCGATTTTGCCACCGAGATCTCAATTGTCTGGCTTTTTGAGCTGGCATCCGCGGTCACCCTACTCCATATGGTCCCAACAGAGCGGAACGAGCAAGACCAACGATTGTCGGTTCTTGAAACCCTGAGAGGTCGCAAGGACCCGGAGCTGCGGGCGTTTATCGAGACTGCTCAGGACGCTGCCAAGGTTTTGCGGCTATACCCGGCTATGCTCGATGCGATCGATAACATCGGGCAACGTTTCAACTCTAGCGCTGCGACAGTGGACGGCAGGTTCCGATTCGTGCGGTCAGCCTACACCCTCTGCGGTCGAAGGCTTTCAGTCTTGAGCGATTCGATGGGCTCAGCGGTCGACATTTCGCTCGCATCGGAAGTAGCGAGCGGGGTCGCCGCTGGTGTCGCTGTGCGCAAACTCCTCGAGCCCGATACACTTGCACAGACTCTCCAAAGGGCATACCCAAGCGCCGAAAAAATCGAGCGAGCCGTCGAGGATTTTGGCGAGGTAGATCGTCTGTTTGCTATCTGGTTCGACGCCATGCCCACGGACTTCGAGCGATTGACGGCGCACCTTGCAAACATGACTCGCCTTCTTACCCTCATCAGGTCAAGGGACACCTTCGAGGGGCTCGACGACGAGCTTGCACTGCTGCAGCCAGGAGGATCTCCTTTTCGAGTTCCTCAGAATGTGCACCTTAGGTTCATAGTGCAGGCGGTCCTGTGGCTGTCCCGGACGGATCACCCAAATCCTGGAATGGACGACACGTCTTGCTGCGGGTTTTTCACCACCACTCTCTTCCTCGCCGTCGTCTTCTGGCTCGACACGCATGTCGATGTGGTCGGTCTCGTGCCGGAGTGGGCGCGAGAGCGTTTTCTTGAGTATTCCAGACTGGCCTTTGGAGCAGTCAGAGCCGGCGCTTCGAACAAAGGGCCGTTCTCCGGATTGCCAAATCAGAAGCCGACCTTACGATTCCTAGAGCTTCTTGCCACTATCGTTGATCCTGTGCTGTACGAGAAGAATCTGCTTCAGATTGCACTGAACCCTCTACTTCTCGCGTTTCGGGCTCTCGGGAGGCCCGCGGTTGCGCCGGATCTGCATATTGGTCCGGACAAAGGCAGCGGCAGTCCATCGGACGAGGTCACCGGGCATCTATCACGGCTCTTGCACTTCATGTTCCGGATTCCCCGACGAGCTTCACAGTACGTCGGCGACGAACTCCGCGAGGAGTTCGCAGACTTCCTTGTCTCCCGATTCAAACGTCGGCGGGATGCACTTGAAACAGAGGAAGTCGCAGGCTGGGATCCGATGAGCACTGAGCCTCATCCCGCATGGCGTGGAGCCTATCTCCACGCTCTGATCGACCTGCGAGTAAATCCGGGAGGGAAGGTTCATCGGCTTTGTACTGCGCTTGCTGCACATGACCCATCGGATGAGGTGCGCAGGATCGCGCTCAAAGGCGCCGAAACCCTCAGCAGGGAGCGCTCGACAGCCGCCGATGTCTCTCCGAAGCGTGCAATGCTGAACGCTTGGTGGTGGATACGGAAATGCCACCTCGAGTATCTGGGAGTGGCGATTGACGAACAGGCTGCTCGAATCACGCGGACTCGGGAAGTCCGAGTATAGCGGGCTCGGTCAAATCGGCATTCCGTTTCGGAGTTATTCGACTGACACGATTTCGCCGAGCCCGAGCTCGTGAACAATCTGCCCGAGCTTCGCGGCAAGCCCTCCGCCGCCGTGTGCACCCTTACCGTGCAGTACACACCGATGGTAAGCCCGGGACCTGCACGAAGCTTCGGAAAGATCTTCGTCCCTTTGATTTCGGAAGCTATGATATTCTCCCTTTTACTTCGAGGAGCGGTGAGTCTTAGGGGCTTACAGTTTCGTCTTTCGTGAGGCGGAAAGACTCCGATCAGCCGTTCGGCGAACTACCGGCATTTTCAGCAAGCGCTTGCAGGTATCGCAAGAAGCCGCGAAGAGCAGGAACGGCGCAACCTGACGTTCCGCAAATGGCACGACTTCTTCAACGCAACGCTGAGGATGGGAAACGTCGCGGACAGTAAGGTGCGGGAGCTCACCGGCCACCGGAAGGGGGCAATGACTGAGCTCGATACCCATTTCAATCCGAGGACCTTCGCCGAGGTCGTACGCATTCTGGAACGGGATCCGAACGCCGGACACGATCCGTCGGCGTGGGAACAAACGTCGAAATATACCCATTGTTGGGGAGAGACGCCGTTTTCCGCCCGTGAGACAATTGGCGCAGGAAAGGAGCGCAGCCACGAAATGTCGAGATGGGAAGTCGAGGTTCGGGAGGGACGATCGGTGATGAGACGGAGGAAAATCCCGAGTATGATTATCGGCAGGGTCTTTGTCCTGTTCCGACTTTTCGGGAATGCCGTGACCCTGACAGTTTTCGCACACGGAAAAGCGATGAAGACTGGCGTCACGCTGCTCGTCCGAGCGCTCGAGGCTGGTCTTGTAAGGGCAGAGGTGTCGCATCTCTCTCCTGCAGCGGACTGCCACATGGCCGGCGTCAGCGTGCTTTGCAGCGGCACGGGATATTTGCCGGAGGCACCCTGGTGCAGCGTTCGGTCCCACGTGCCGAATAAGAAGGGAGCGGTGTCCAGGCGGAGAGCGATGATCGGACCGAATCGCCCGGGATGGCTGGCGGAGATTTCTCCGGACTTCTGCCGAAGGATCGGAAAGCGTTCCTTTGACAAGCGGCAAGCCTCGAGAATTGAATGTCCAGACATCGAGGAGCAAACGGCTGCCTTGTCGATCAGCCGGTTGACTTTGTCCTCTACGGTTTCACCGCTACCGGCCGTGCGTAGAGTCATCGAGACGAAAGGTACGGAGCGCTCGGTAGGCGAGTGCCTGAAGACTTCGACAGTGAAGGAGCGAATGCAACCCTTAGCTCGCCGGCAGGGGGTGCAGCAGCCCGCCATCGATCAGCGCACGGAAGTGCTCGGTAACGGTCAGGGCGATAGCGCGGTCGCGAACGAGCAGCCCGATCTCAATGTTGCGGTCGAGTGCCGCCTCGGTGAGGTTGGCCGAGGTCACGAACAAGGTTTCCTCGTCCACAACGACGGCCTTGGCGTGCAAGACTCCGGCTGGTCCGTCGAGCTCAAGCGAGCGGGGATCGTAGAACACGGTCGGCCGCGCGTCTCCGGGCCAGTCGGTCGTCCAGAAGCGATCCGCAAACCTGCGCACGAGCTGGTCAGGTGCAGTGGTGTCCCCTCTCCTACGCTGGATGTTGAGCAGGAGCGTGACGTTCAGGCTGCGATGTTCGTCCATGCGATGCGCGAGAACTTCAAAGGCCTTGGGTCCGTCGAAGAAGACGTAGGTGCTCGCAAGCACCGAATGCTCAGCCGATCCAAGGAGCTCGTCATAGACCCTGCGGGTGTCGCGGGCGTGCAGCCCCGGCACCTCGGGGCCGGAC
Source organism: Spirochaetales bacterium (assembly GCA_027314665.1). Classification (GTDB taxonomy): domain Bacteria; phylum Spirochaetota; class Spirochaetia; order DAHUYW01; family DAHUYW01; genus DAHUYW01. The sequence continues at coordinate 6,823 of DAHVAK010000282.1, read as the reverse complement.
CAGACGAGATCAGGCTTCGATACGTGCGAAGCGATCGCGTCGAGCGACCGAATCCAGGCACCAGCCGCGGGTCCGGAGATTCCCATGCGGTCCAAATCACGGAGCGCCGCGGCCACCGCATCGGCGCCCTCTCGTCGTCCGAGAAGCGTTGCGAGCGTTGGCTCGGCATAGGGCATCGCCAGCATTCGCGCATCCAGAGCGGCGGCGAGCCGCGCGCGGAGGTGGGGAGGCAGATGGCTTAAGTGCTCGATCATCCCGGGGCCTCGAAAAACGCGGCACCGGGCAGACCGAGCACCGGCACCACGAGCGCGCGATCGAGGTAGTCGTTGCGCATCTCGCAGCAGGTCTCGGCCACCAGGGTGCACCCATGGCAGGCTGCGCCGTGCAGCCAGCGGCCCTCCATGCTCTCCCCGGGTATGTGCTGCGCGCAGATGGGATCGTTGGAACAGAGGGCGGCCATACGGAGGGCGTGCAGAAGATGATCTTCGAAATGCCTTGCCTCCTGGACGAGGCCGCCGAGCGTCCCGTCGGCGTCGGGACTGCCGGTGTACAGAAGGATACCGTATCGTGCTTCGTCACCGTCGGCGTAAATGCGCTCGCGTATCGAGCTTGCCGGATAGCCGCAGCGCATGGACAGCGATTGGATCAAGAGGTGAGAGAGGGAATGCAGCAGCACGTAGGGCCCGCCGGGGAAGGGGCGCTTGCTCTTTCGGTCTTTCGCCCAGCGGTTGTGTCCGGCCGCGAGCGCGTCGAGACGCGCCTTGACCGCCCCTCGCTCGAGCCATACCCGGACTGCCTCCGGGCGTAGCTGGACGAAGATCCCTTCTCCACGATTCTCGACTGCGGGAAACCACTGGGGATCGAGGGCGATCTGCGCTCGTTCGACATCGGTTTCGTACTCTCCGTCGATATCCGGTGTGACGGCTTCAAAGCGCGTGAAACCGACAAGCGTAAGCACCTCGCGCAGGCGGTGTAGTTGGATCACGGACTCAATGCCCGCTGAGCGGTTCGAACGGCGCCATATGCGTTCGGGGAGTCTGCGAGCGTGGAAGTCGGGATCGATCGGAACATCGTCGCCGAAGCCCTCGGGTGCGGCAAGCAGGGCGTCGAGCTCGACTCGCTTAACCGGCCGGTCCTGCGTTCCGCCTGATTTCGTCGCGTGAATGGCGCGGAGAACTTCGCTGTCTTCAAATTGCTCGAGCGCTTGGGCAATCTTCGGCTTCTTCTTCAGGAATGCCAAGCCTTCGGCGTCCTCGACGATCTGGAGATCGTCCCAGAGCTCCCGCACGGCCCTTTCGACCGCGTTTCCGCGATCCGGAAGCGAGAGCACGCTTACGACCTGGGGGAAGTAGGCGTTGGAGGCTGTACGGATGAGGAGGCGGCTGGGAAGTCCGCACTCTTCGGCGGAGTTTCGTCCCAGCCATGGACGCGCACCGCGGCACGTTCCGAGGGGGTTCATTTCGAGCTGCATCGCCTCGTGCATGCCGCGCGATTTGCCGCACTCGCAGCGCACCACGAGGTCGGCGAGGTCGCCGCTCGTCCCCCGCTCGTCGAGCCAGAGCTGGGTCTGTCGCGGGCAGTTGTCATCAGGTCCGTGGACGAACTGGTGCCAGTCGAGGTCGTCGACATGCCCTTTCGGGCAGGCGCGAACGAAGCGCGTGGCGACCACCTGACGGCCGTCGAAACGTCCTCGTTCATCGAGCGCCTTGCGGTGGACAAGGCGGCGCGATCGTTCACGCTCGCCGCCGCTTGGCTCCTGGACAACGAACCACTCGGGAAACCGCCAAGCACCGATGCCTTTTGAGGGTTCCCGGGGATCGTTTGAAGCAGGCGGCGGGGAGAAGAGCCGCGGCTTCTCCACGCCGGTCAGGAGCTCGAGCTTGCGACTGAGGCGGGGCTCCGCGATCTCCTCGAGATCCTTCATCTTTGGCCACGTCTCAAGCCCCCCAACGATCGCCGAGTAATTCGGCAGATCGATGAGCGCACCCGGACCGTAGGTGGTTATGAGCTGCCCTCGACGTATCTGGCCGTGCGCTTTGCGGTTCATGACCGGTCCTCCACGTCCGATCCGCTTAAGTCCTTGAGAAACAGATTGACTTCAGGCTCGACGTCTCGCAGCGATCGATTTGCGCGGAACTTCCGATGGTGGGCCGATTCGAAGTCGGTGTCGAGCATCTCCCGCAGCAATGGCCGCGCCTGTGGGAGCTCATACTTCTGATATTGAACGGCGACTCCATGCGACGTGTAGTCGTCGCAGATCGTTGTCCATGAGTCGAGGAGGTCGGTAATCCGATTCTGCACGCTTCGCAGCCGTTCCTCCAATTCCTCTTCATCGAGAAGCGGCTGCTGGCGGACGCGACCGAGGAAAGCATCCAGGAGACGGCGTTCGAGGGCCGATCGCACCTCGGTGAGGCGCTCGACTCCTCTCGCAGGAGTAAGCTCCGGTTGGATATGACGCGCGAGCGCGACGAGCGCGCCGGAGAAACCCCGGTCGAGCGCCCGGGCAGAGAAGGGTGTCACACTTGCCACCTCCACGGATCGGTAGACGGTCTCGTGATAATGGCGGAAGCGCTCGTAGTGCGATCGGTCGCGCGGCTTATGAATGTTGAGGAGCGTGACGACGAGGCCCGGTTTCGAATCAGCGCGCCCGACGCGACTCGTCGCCTGAATGTATTCGGCATGCGTCTTGGGTTGACCGACAACGACCATGAGGCCGAGTCGCTGGATGTCCAGACCGACGGAAATCATGTTCGTCGCGATCGCGCAGTCCACGCGCTTCTTGATGTCGTGGAAGGGCGTGCCGAGCCGTTGGCGCGCCTCGGCGACCTTGTTCGTGGAGACGCGCGAGGTGAGCTCGACCACTTCGGAGAAGTTCTTTCGGTCATGGAACAAGCCGGCGGATTGCCCGACACGCAGGCGTCCGCCATATCCTTTGATTGTGTTCTGGACCTCCTCTTCAAGAATCCGTCGCGCCCCGCCCAATTCGCGCAGGCTGTTGAAGTAACCGAGCACGGTCATGTACGGGTCGGCGGGGTTCTCTTCGTTCTTGTGTCCGCCTTCGCTGCGGTAGGCGAGCTCGGCGGCGCCCATGAGAGCAACCCACACCCTGCGCATGACGACCTTCGGGTTGCGCCCTTGTGCGGCGATGCCGAGATAGAGTCGCGCGGGACTTTGCGATGACGGAATGAGCCGGGCAAAGAACGAATCCCGCCGGTCGGGACCCGGAGCGGGAAACACCTGCGTTAGCGGCCTCCCGAAGAGTGCTTGAACCTGGTCCTGTGCACGCTTGACGGTGGCAGTGGAAGCTACAATCTTGGGGCGAACAGAGCGCTCGCCGATTGTCCGCACGCAGAGCGCTTCGATCGTCGATTCGTAGAGCCCTGCCATGGTGCCGAGCGGGCCGGAAATCAAGTGCAGCTCGTCCTGGATGACGAGGTCGGGCGGCGGGATGGGCTCAGGGAGTCTGCTGCCCTTGGCCGGTTCGCCGGCGCCGTAGAAGGCTCCTGCGTCGTACCGCCCCGCTCCGCCGAGGAGCATGCCACTTTGAGCGACCCATGGCAGCGAGGCGAACTTGTCCACGGTGGCGATCAGAAAGGCCGGCAGCCGCCGGTAGAGCGGCTCGTCGACGGCCACTATCGGCAGCGCGCGGTCGCGAGCGAACTCGCACTCGAAGTTGGTACAGACGATGCGCAGGTTTTTGGGGTGATCGGAATCTGGCTCAAGGGAGAATGACTCGGGACCGAAGGGATGCCCGCACCAGGGACAGTTTTCGAGCGGAATCGGCGAGGGTTTGCCTTTGGGGTCGCTCTTGAATTGATTGACTTTGGCGCGCGCCGAGTCGGAGTTCCCGTCTCCCTTGCGCCCGAGGAGGTTGGGCGTTGCCGCCTTGCCGACCCAGAGCCCTATCTCGAAGGGCCACTCGCCGTAGCGCTTGCGGTCCTTTTCACGCTCGAGCTCGAGCGCGCACACGAGGCCCGCGGCCCGGCCGAGCTGATCGAGGGTGAGGAGTCGCAGCGTGTAGCGCATGATCACGCTGACGCCAGCGCCGGCAAGCCCCTTTTCGTCGGGGTGGCGGAGTCGGCGGAGGACCATCGAGAAGGCGGCGAGACCGAGGTACGCCTCGGTCTTTCCGCCGCCGGTCGGGAAGAAGAGAAGGTCCACGATGTCGCGGCTCGGGCCTGAAGGGTCTGCAAGACCGGGGAGGTTCAGAAGCAGAAAGGCAAGCTGAAAGGTGCGCCACCTCGGCGAGTCGATTTTGATCCGCTTTCGAAGCGCATGAGCGACGGCGCGGTTTGCCATTCGAAACGCATCCAACGCATCGGAATCACGACGAAGCGTCTCGAGTCCGCCTTCGATCCGGTCGGCGGCTACGCCGGCAAGGTGCAGTAGCTCTTCAGCGGTGTCGCGACGCCCGGCAGTGAGGGACGCGATGCCGGCCCGTTGGATTTCGATCCACGCCCGGTATCCGTCCACGAGCGGTCGCATCGCCGATTCGACGCCTTCGGCGTCCGCGAGCGCTCCAAGTGCATCCATGGAGAGTTCGACGCCCGCCACATCGATGGGTGCAGTCTTCTCCACCTCCGCGCTCGGGATCCAGGCGGTTCGAAGAAGCCGGCAGGTACCGTCCACGACCTCCCAGTCGGCCGACACACCGTGTCCCGTTGCATATTCGGGTGTGGCGGCGTAGTGGAGATCGGCCACGGCATCGTCCCAGTCGCCATCCTGGGTGGTTCGCAGGTCGGGGCGAGGGACGAAGGGGTGGTCGGAGCCGACCTCGATCTGCGCCTGGAAGGCGTAAGCCGCGTCGGGCTCCTCCTCATGGGGAGCGCGGGAATTGACGAGGAAAACGGAAACAGACCTCGTGCCTGCAGGGATGTGCGGTTCGATGTCCTTGTCGGAAATCAGCCTCTCCAGGACGTGGAGCTTGAGGCCGTCTGAGTCGGGAACGTCGAGGACTCGCGGCTCGACCGATCCCGCGAGTGCGACGTCGACGGCCTGCTCACGCGGGCGGCGTTGCCAGACGGAGACGGGCTTACCGTCTTCTCCGGCGATCTCCACCGTTTCGTAGTCGCCCCAACGAACTGCTATGGTCAAGGTGTGGGTTTCTTTCGAGACGAGGAAGGAGAGGCCCATCGAGGAGGGAAAGAACCCCTTCTTTGCGGCCTTTCTTTCGTCGTTCGACTCCTCGGCGAGCCCGGCGGTCTCCGGCACCAGTTCGAAGTCGTCGTTCTCGTCGGCGTCGCTGCGTTCATCGATCGGTGTGCCGGCGGGAATGAGGAAGCCCGCGAGATACCAGTTCGAGGGGCGCTCCCAACCACGCAGCTTTTCTTGGGCGAGCTCGTGCCCGGGCGACGGGCCGACAAGGTCGAGATGAAGTGCCTCGACGAGTCTCTGCCGCACCTGCTGTGAGCTCACAGGTCCACCATCGCCGATTTTCTTCGCCATCACTGTTCCCCCTCCGTGTCAATAATCCACGGCCCGCCGGTCGGCCAGCGAGCGGCAAACCGATTGCCGCGCGCGAGAGCCTCAAGAATCGGAATCACAAAACGCCTGAGCCCATCGATGAGTTCGGAAGCCTCCAGAGGTCCTGGGAGCCGCCCTCGCCTGAGGAATGCGCGCCATTGCGTCCGGCGCTCCGGTGCGGAGAAGAATCCCGCAGAAAACGCGAGCGGCTCTCCGGTCGGAAGCGCGACCCTGCGCCGATAGAAGGTCGCGCGTATGGCGGCCGTGAGAATCGTCCCGTCGAATGCGGTCGTCGAGGCGAGGCGGTGGAGGTCGTAGAAGTCCTTCATCCTGCTGTTTGTCATTCCCAGGGAGACGATCGCCTCGAGCTTTTCGGCGACAACGGCCTCGCGAGGATAGACGAGGATTCGCGGCGCCTCATGGTCGAGGAGCGTCGGATAGGCCTCTCGCCTGGGAGCCGGCACAACGGCATCGCCGAAGCCCACGTCGATCTGAACCGGTATGCGCGCGGCGTCGAGCCGGGCATCGAGGCGAACGCGAACGCCTGCATATTCGTCCGGGATCCGGATTTCCTCGCCGCGAACCGAATCGGCGAGAAAGGTGATCGCGTCGTCGGACGGCATCTCGCAGAGGTTTCGAATCACGGCCGCGACATCGGCGACACCGCTTGCGCCTATTCCGAGGAGATCGAGATCCCAGGTCGCGCGCCGCCGCTCGTCGGACCAGAGTTTGAAGAGGGTCGCGCCCTTGAGGACAAATCGCTCCGCGTAGGGCGAAGCGCCGAGGCGGTAGAGGAGGCGCTCGATAGCAAACTCCGAGAGGAGGAGTTGCAGCTCGACGCCCTTCCGGCGGGCGAGCTCGCCGAGACGTGCTCGAATCGAGGCGCCGGGGTTTTTTGGTCCGGGGCCTGCCTTCACCCAACGGCCTCCAGGTAGGGGCGAATGACCCGCGTGACCCGGTCGACTTCGGCGAAACGCCAGAGCTCTTCGAGGCGTTTCGGAAAGGAACGGCGGTACTCGCGCAGGGCCTCGACTGCGACGTCGATGCCGATCTTGTTCCGAAATTTGAAGCAGTCGGCAACGGTCTTGGCGGCGCTGAATACCCTCACCGATACTCCTTCCACCTCATGCTCCTCGATGCCTTCGGCGAGGGCGCCGCCGGATAGATAGATGATCCGGAGCGGCGGATGATCGGTGCGCGGCCGCCACGAGGTGCGATCGATGGCCATCCAGACCTCGAAGGGGTTCTGCGTCGACAGGCTGTGGAACCGAAGGGCCGTAAGCAGGCAGATGACGCCCTCCGGTACGAGTCGGGCGGCATGAGCGAGATCGCTTCGCTCGGTGAGGGGATCCCCCGGCCG
>DAHVAK010000273.1 GCA_027314665.1 Spirochaetales bacterium | reverse complement strand
AGATCGCGCTCGCCTGCGACGGTCCGCTCGTAGTACTCGGTGAGCTTGTTCGCCATCGCGGGCGCCGCCCGCATCGACGCGGCGAGCTCCTTTCGGATCAGCTCCTCGCCGAGCGCCCTCGTCGCGTCGCTCGCAAAATCGTCGAGCCATTCCCGGAAGGTAATCACCGCGTTCAGCTTGCAGAACTTGCCCTCTTCGCACGAGCGCAGCAGACGCATGATCCGCTCTCCGGTGCGCCCGATGCGGTAGCCTGCGGTGCAGAAGCTCGTGATGGTTCCCATGCGCGCGAGATCTCCGACCAGCTCCTCGAGGGAGCGGGTGTCGCCGAGCATGAACTGCTGCCGCTCGCGCTCCTGCGCGTCCCAGCGCTCCGAGTAGGCCCCGATCCCGATTCGGGTGCTTGCGTCCATCTGCGTGATCCCCAGGCGAACCGCCTCGTCCCGGACCTGAACCGGCTCGCGCGCGGTGCAGATCAAGCCCGTGTAGGGGACCGCAAGGCGAAGCACGGTGATGAGCTTGAAAAAGTCCTCGTCCGAGACCCGGTAGCGGGACCCCGAAAGGAAAGGGGCGTTGCTTGCGGGCTCCAGGCGCGGGAAGGAGATGGTGTGAGCCCCCACCCCGCCGAAGCGCGCCTCGAGCTCGCGGGTGTGATAGAGAAGCCCCATCACCTCAAACCTCCAGTCGTATAGCCCGAAGAGCGCCCCCAAACCGACATCGGTGACTCCGGCCTCCTGCGCGCGGTGCATGCTGTACAGGCGCCACTGGTAGTCGCTTTTCGGTCCCTTCGCGCCGTGAAGCCGGCGGTAGGTCTCGTGGTGATAGGTCTCCTGGAAGACCTGGAAGGTTCCCAGGCCGACTCGGGCGAGGCCCTTCAGGTCTTCGATCGTCATGGGGGCTGCGTTCACGTTGACGCGGCGGATGGAGGCGCCGCCCTTGCGGGTGGGGACCTGGACGTTGTAGATGGCGTCGATGGTCTGCGCGATGTAGTCCGCACCCGAGCTCGGGTGCTCGCCGTACACCACGACGAGCCGCTTGTGACCGAGCTCTCCGGCGAGAGCCCGTGTCTCCGCCTCGACCTCGGGGATGGTGAGCCTGCGACGAGTCATCTCGCCGTTTCCCGCCCGAAAGCCGCAGTACAGGCAGTCGTTCACGCAGAAGCTCGAGCAGTACAGGGGAGCGAAGGTGACGATCCGGTTGTCATAGACCTTGAGCTTGTTGGCAAGCGCGGTCTCGCGCATCTCGGCGAGGAGCTCCTCGTCGCTCACGTTCAGCAGGAGCGCGGTCTCCTCCGGGGTAAGCGTCTGAATCTCGCGGGACTTCGCGAGAATCTCGCGGACCCTCGCCCCGTCGGGGTTCCTTGCCTCGACAAGCTGGCGCTCGATGAGCTCGTCATCGATGAAATCCCTTCCGTCATCGCGCAGGTAGCGCGCAACCTCCTCGTGCCTGATCACCGACCTCGCCCAAGTTGTAGAGCTCATCTCTCCTCCTCGCAAGGATGTCGCTGCCGTGAGGCGCGCCGAGTCGAAGCGCGATACGCCTCGCGCTTGCCCTCGCCGCTGCCCATGGATGGATAGAACTGAACCGCAACTTTTGGTGATCGAAGGGAAATGGTGCCGTGCTGTTTTTCGGTCGCGCGCCGAAAGGCGGCCCCGACCGGATCGAAGAACTCCTCACCGTGCGCTCGAGGCCCGCGGATCGGATGGTTTCGTCGAAACCTCGGCGGGCCGGAAAGCCCCGCCTCAGTTGCTGACAGGCTACAACGCGACGGGGGACAGCGTCAATCGGGGGGCGGCTGCCGGGCGAGCTCGAGCGGGATGCTGCGGAGGTCGCCGCGCTCGAAATAGAGCGCGCTCGCTCCGGCCTCCTCGATGAGAAGCGCGGAGGTCCGTCCGGCCCCGTAGCGCTGGAAGGTCATCGCGGTGTCGATGCAGAGGTAGCGCCCCCCGTAGAGAAGATGGTGGCTCCCCTCCTCGGCGGGGGTGTGGCCGCAGATCCATGCCGCGGCATCGTTGCGCGCGAGGAAGCCCTTCAGGCTTTTCGCGTAGCCGCTCGGCCGGACGAGCTGGGCCTCGCGGCACCAGAGCACGCTGCGCTCCGGCGCGAAGAGCGCATCGGGAAGCTCCATGGCCGAGGGGGCGCCGGCCGCGTTGCGGTAGGTCTCGAGCACCCGGGCGTCGATCTCTTCGGGGCTCCAATCCGACAGGATCGCCGGAAGATCCCCGTGCGCGAAGAGGTAGGGGCCGAGGCGTACGACGGCGTGCTGGCGCACGAGCCACTCGTGGAGCCAGCCTCCCGGGGAAAAGGCGGCGGCGTGGGCCCGCTCGCCGGCCGAGCGCGAGGAGCGGTCGAAGGAGAGGTATTCCTCCACGGTGTTGTAGTGGCGCATTCCGAAGGAGTTCATCACCTCGTGGTTGCCGAGGACGAACCAGACGCTCGAGCCCAGCTGCGGGGCCTGCTCCTGCCAGCGCATGATCATCTCGTACATGCTCCGCGAATCGGTGCCGCGGTCGCAGACGTCTCCGATGAAGAGCAGATCGCTCTCCTCGAGGTCGAGATCGAGGGCGGCTCCCGGCTGTTCCGCCCCTGAGCGATCCGATCGCTTCACGATTCCAAGCCGCGTTACGATCTCGAGCAGGCAGTCGAGCGCGCCGTGGAGATCTCCGATTGCGATGATCCGACGCTTCACTCTCTCGTCAGCCGTTCGTCATCACCTCGGGTTGCTGGGTGGCGATGAGCACGTCGCGCCAGAGGCTCCCCTCCGGATCGACGTGCTTTCGATGCCCGACCGCGAGCTCGGTCGGCACGTAGGCATAGCAGTCGTTGACGAGCCCCACGAGCACCTTGGTCTTCCCGGCCATGGCCGCGTGAACGGCGTTCGATCCAAGGCGCGAGCAGTAGAAGGCGTCGGAGGCATCGGCCTTCGAGCTTCGGATCATGTAGCTGGGGTCGATGTACTTCATGTTGGTCTCGATGCCCAGCTCGTCGAAGTAAGCCTGGATGCGCGCCTTCAGATGCAGCCCGATGTCCGCAAGGATCTTGTTCCCCGAGGCGTCGAGCCCGTTGCTTCCCTCCAGAAGGTGCTGACCCGCGCCCTCCGCGACGATGATCACCGCATGGCTGCTCGTCTCCAACCGCTTGCGCAGGTGCACCAAAAGCCCGTTCGGCCCTTCGATCTCGAAGGGTACCTCGGGGATGAGGACGAAGTTCGCCTCGTTCACGGCGAGAGCGGTGTGCGCGGCGATGAAGCCCGACTCGCGGCCCATCAGCTTCACGAGCCCGATCCCGTTCACCGTCGAGTGGGCCTCCGAGTGGGCGGAGGCGACGGCCTCGGCGGCCCGCGCCACCGCGGTTTCGAAGCCGAAGGACTTGTCGATGAAGCTGACGTCGTTGTCGATGGTCTTCGGGATTCCGACCACTGAGACCTTCTCGCCCCGCCGCTCGAGCTCCTCCGCTATGGCGAGAGCGCCCTTCTGGGTTCCGTCGCCGCCGACGGTAAAGAGGACGTTGAGATTCATGCGCTCGATGGCATCCGCGATCTCGCGCGTGCGCTCTCCGCCCCCGCGCGAGGTCCCGAGGATCGTGCCGCCCATCTGGTGGATGTCATCCACGGCCCCGGGATCGAGCGGGATGTCCTCGTAGCTGAACTCGGGCAGCAGGCCCTTGTAGCCGTTGCGGATTCCGACGATCCTGCGCACCCCGTAGAGGTACCACAGCGAGCGCACGATCGAGCGGATCACGTCGTTGATGCCCGGACACAGCCCGCCGCAGCTCACGATTCCCACCTTCGTGTGGCTTGGATGGAAGAAGATCTCCTTGCGGGGGCCGGCGATCTCGATCATCTCCTCAGGACGAAGCTGCCGAGTCCGCTCCGAGGGCTTCACGTGCAGGTCGTAGAGAATGCGCTGCTCATCGGTCACGTAGTCGGCGAGATTGTCGCCGGCCACCGGGGACATCTTGATGGGGGAGGGAATGGTCGCTTTGCCGAGCGAGGCGACCCGGAAATCATAGTCTTCGGACATTGCGCGCTCCGCGGATGATAGGCATTGGGGATTCTCGTGCTCAATCCTACTCGCGAATGAGGGCTTGCTTCAAGCCGGCGCTCGGCCCGGGGAAAAAAGGCACGCCCCGCGAGGCCGGGGCGTGCCAGAGGCTCGTATTTCCTGCTAACTTTTTTACCTGCTGTACGCCGCACTCGCTCCCGGGAGGATCGCTGCGGCGGCCATCACATTCTCGACCTAGAACTGCGCGTTAAAGGCATAGTCGAAGCGGAGGGCGATCATCCAATCATTCTTCGGGATGAGGGTCGAGGAGATCGGCGACGAGGCCTCATCCCACCAGTTGTAGCCGGAAACCGCGTAGGTGGCCATCGGGTCGATGATGAGCCCGGGGGTCACGGTGACGGGGAGCTCGAAGTTGACGGTCACGTTCGGCGTGGGGTTGCCGGGGGTGGAGGAGTTCCAGTTGAGCCCGTCGCCGATGACGTAGAAGTTCGGGAAGAGGTTGCCGACCTTGTAGCCGATGAGCCCATAGGCGCTCACCCTGCCGTAGTTTGCGCCCTTGGTCGGGTCCTGCATGATGTCGGCGTAGTCGCCCTCGAGTTGGAGCTGGAGCGCCCCCGCGTTCACGAGAGCGAAGGCGCTCAAGGAGGTGCCGTCCTTCGCGTTGTTGAACTGCGCGGGAAGGGTCGAGCCGGCATTGAGGGTGTTGAGCGTGATCTCGGCGTTGATGCCGAGGGTTGCGTTCAGATCTGCGCCGGTGAGCGGCTTATAGATGATCGCCGGATCGAGCTTGATGCCGGGGTCGGTCGTGATGACGCTCGCGCTTCCGATCGTCGACGTGGATCCCGTACCCGCGGGAGCGAAGCCCTGGCCACCGAAGGCCGGAGCAATGTCGGTCTCGTTTCCGAGCTGCGCGGCGAGCGTGAGCGGGCCCGAGCTGTAGGAGACCCCGACCGCCTGGAAGCGGTTGTTGTACAGGTAGGGGTCGATCGGAGAGAAGACCTTGAAGACCCGACCGCCGGTGATGTCGAGGCCCTTCGCCGGGGTCCAATCGAAGTTCGCGAGGCGAAGCTCGAAGTTGCGGAAGTCGAACTCGAACTGCATCTTGAGGTCGCTCGAGGGCTGCGTGATGAAGCCGAGCCGGAGCATCCGGTCGAAGGTGAAGTTGCCGAGGTAGGCGATGCTCAACGGGCTGCCGGCGGGCGGGTTCTGGTCGAGCCGCATCCCGGACGCATCGTAGTCGAACTGGACATGGCCGTAGATGTCGTTCCTGGGGGCGGACTGCCCGAAGGCGGCTCCTGCAACGAGCAGCACAGCGGAGACGAGCAAACCGATCTTTTTCACTTGATTCCTCCTTGGGTCTCTTCTGCAAATATCCTGCGCCGGATATACCACGCACCGAAGAGAAGCCGCAAGGGCTTTTTCCTTATATCGAAAAGAATTAACGCGCACCAAACAAAACAAACGCGCCGCTAACACGTTTCACACGGACTGCCGCCTTCGCGCCGCCCCTTCCGAGGGATCTCATCCGCCGGACGACGGAAAGCGCTCGGTGCTGACAAAGTGATTGACCCGCTGCCAAAACGGCGGTATCGGTTGAGGCGCTTGCCCCAATTCGGTTCGAGAAGACGCCGTTTTGGCAGGTACCTTTGCGGGTGTCGGCACCCTGATAGAAGCGGGGCGGCAGGCTCCGGAGAGTCACCGCTTCGCGTTGTGCTCGCCGGGAAAGGGGGTGTATCATAGCGCATCGTCAGCGCGTCCGGTTCTATGGTCCAAACCCACAAGGAGGTGACCCCATGAAAAGGGTAATCGGGTTGGCTTTCGTAGCGGCGCTCTCTCTCACCCTCGGCATCATGGCGTTCGCCGACCAGAACATGATGAGCGTCACCGTGCGCGAGGCTCCGGTGCGGGCGACCCCCTCGTTTCTCGGCAGGATCCTCGCAACCCTCGCGTACGGCGACCGTGTCCAGGTCGTGAGCACCCGCGGCGACTGGGTGCAGATCGCTCTTCCCTCGGGAGGCGGGAACGGATGGCTTGCCGCCTCCGCACTGACCCAGAAGGAAATCGTCCTGCACAGCGGCGGGAACGTCTCGCAAGGAGCCTCGAGCGGAGAGGTGGCCCTCGCGGGCAAGGGCTTCAACGAGCAGGTGGAGCAGCAGTATCAGAGCGAGACCCACCTCGACTACAGCGAGGTTGACCAGATGGAGAAGGACACTATTCCCGTGTCCACCCTTATCGCCTTCCTCAAGGCGGGCGGGCTCGAGGGCCAGGGAGGCGCACAGTGAACACCCGACGCCTCCTCGCCGGCTCGCTTCTCGCGGGCAGCATCGCGCTCGCGGGCCTCCTTCTCCTCGCCTCCTGCCAGTCCATCGCCCAGGTCGGAACGAGCATCGGGCTCGCCACGGGGCAGATCAACGAGAACCAGGCCCAGTCGATCAACCAGAGCGCAGCGGCGGTGGAAAGGTCCTATCAGGACTTCACCCCCGAGCAGGAGTACTACCTCGGGCGGGCGGTTGCCGCCGTCATCCTCGAGAAGTATCGCCCGTGGGACAATCCGAAGGCGAACTACTACATCAACGAGCTCGGACAGTCGCTCGCCATGGCGTCGGTTCGCCCCGAGACCTTCTCCGGCTACCACTTCCTCATCGTAGACTCCGACGACATCAACGCCCTCTCGGCCCCGAGCGGCTTCATCTTCGTCACGCGCGGGCTGGTGCGCTGCGCGCAGAGCGAGGGCGAGCTCGCGGCGATCCTCGCCCACGAGATTACCCACGTGGCGCTCAAGCACGGCCTCCAGGCGATCAAGAAGGCGCGCGTCACCTCGGCCCTCTCGAGCGTTGCGCTCACCGGGGCGATGCTTGCCGGATCGCCCGAGGTCCAGCAGCTCACCCAGACCTTCGGAGCCTCCGTCAAGGATATCACCAACACCCTCATCAACAATGGCTATTCCCGGCAGTTCGAGGAGCAGGCCGACGCGGGTTCGGCGAAGATCCTCGAGCGCGTGGGCTACGATCCCTGGGACCTCGTCGACGTGCTCAAGGTGATGGAAACCCGGCTGAAGCCCGGCGGCCTCGACTTCGAGAAGACCCATCCGGCTCCCGAGGTTCGGATCAAGGCAGTCGAGAAGGTGATAGGGGATTGGCCGAACGTCCACAGCTCCAACCCGGTGCGGGAGGAGCGCTTCAAGACGGCGCTCGCGGGTGTCTAGAGCGATGAGCGCCACGGGAAAGCGGCTCGCCGCGGCAGCGATCGTCGCCGCCGCGGCGGCCGTGCTGGCCGTCGCCCTCTGGTCGGTGGGGACATTCGACGGGGTCGAGCAGAAAAGCTGGGACTGGCGCGAGCAGCTTCTCGCCCATCCGAGCCCTGCGAGCGGGCGGATCGTCATCATCCTCCTCGACCAGCAGAGCCTCGACTGGGGAAAGAAGGAGAACCAGCTCTCCTGGCCCTGGCCCCGACAGGTCTACGCCCCCCTCATCGCGTTCGCGAAGCGCGGCGGCGCGAGGGCCATCGGCTTCGATGTGCTCTTCACGGAGCCCTCGGTCTACGGGGTTTCCGACGACCAGGCCCTCGGGGCGGCGATCGCGGACTCAGGCCACTTCGTCGGGTCGATCTTCCTAAGCAAGAATCCGCACGAGGGCGACGCGAACAGCTGGCCGAGGGGGATTCCGAAGCCGCACCTCGCGATCGCCGGACTCAGCCGCCTGCTTGCCCGGGGAGGTCAACGGGCCTCGGGGCAGGCTGGCGCCCCGGCGGTTGCGCGCCTCCCCCTGCTAGCGGCCCTCTCCTACGCAAGCGCCTCCCCGCCGATTTCGGACGTGGCCGCGAATGCCGAGTACCTCGCCAACGTCCAGGCCCCGCCCGACAGCGATGGGGTCTACCGCCGCATTGCCCTGTTTTCGATCTTCGACGGGCGCGCGATCCCCTCGCTCGCCCTGGCGACCTACCTTGCCGGGAGCCCCGGGGTCCATCACCTTGCGCTCGAAGGGCCCTTCCTCTCCGGGCGCTCGGGGGGCATCCGAGGCCTCGTCGATCGCCTCCTCGGGCGAAACGGCGAGCTCCTCGTCGACGGACTACGGGTTCCCCTCGAGCCCGACGGATCGACCGACCTGCGCTACGGCCCCGCGGGCGAGACCGTCGACCTCAGCGCGGCGGCGGTCATCCAGAGCGAGCTCCAGGCCGAAGCGGGCGAGAAGCCGAACGTCGATCCGAGCCTCTTCAGGGACAAGTACGTGCTCTTCGGGTTTTCGGCCCCGGGGCTCTACGACCTCCGCCCCTCGCCGATCTCCGGAGTCTATCCCGGGGTGAAGATCCACGCGACCGCCCTCGCCGACCTGCTGGCCGGGGACTTCATCCGGTCCGCCTCTCCCCTCGCCTCGGCGTTCTTCGCGTTTCTCATCGCGCTCATCGCGGCAGCCGCGGCGAGCCTCGTCTCCGGCGTCGTGCGGAACGTCATCGTCTACGCCGTGATGATCGCGGTCCCGCCGGCCGCGAGCCTCCTCGCCTACGCGGGCGGGCTGCGCCTTCCGCTTGTTCTGCCCGAGGTCTCGGGGCTCCTCTCCCTCGTCGGAAGCTCCATCCTGAACTACGCAACCGAGGGGCGGCAGAAACGCTACATCAAAGGGGCCTTCCGACAGTACCTGAGTCCCGCCGTGATCGAGGAGCTCATCGCGCATCCGGAGCGGCTTCGCCTCGGCGGCGAGCGGCGCGATCTCTCCATCTTCTTCTCCGACCTTCAAGGCTTCACCGGGCTCTCGGAGGCCCTGACCCCCGAGCAGCTGACCTCGCTCCTCAATGACTACCTCTCGGCCATGACCGACATCATTCATGATGAGGGGGGGACGATCGACAAGTACGAGGGGGATGCGATCATCGCCTTCTGGAACGCCCCCATCCCCCAGGAGGATCATCCGGTGCGCGCGGTGCGGGCGGCCCTGCGATGTCAGCTCGAGCTCGCGCGCCTCCGTCCTGCCTTTCGGGAGCGGGTTGAAAAGGATCTCTTCGTGCGCATCGGGATCAACACCGGGGCCGCGGTCGTCGGTAACATGGGCTCCCGCAGCCGCTTCGACTACACCATGCTTGGGGATGCCGTGAACCTCGCCTCGCGCCTCGAGGGGGTCAACAAGCAGTTCCGCACCT
>DAHVAK010000114.1 GCA_027314665.1 Spirochaetales bacterium | reverse complement strand
GTGTCTTCGTCCACTTCGACGAGACCAAGGCACAGAATCCAGGTCTCGATATTTCGTTTTGGAATCAGATGGGCGATGGCCTCTGTCTCGGTGCGCGGGGTCATCTCAGCCTTCTGGGCTGCTTCGCGACGCTGCTGTTGTCTCCGTTCGACGGTTTCTCGATCGGCATCCATAACGACGATCAAGGCGGACCTCGCGCGCGAAGCTCGCGCTCGGTAGGCCTTGATGTTCTCCGCGTAGTGGCTACGCACCCATTGTTCGCCAGATCCATGATGGTCTGGAAGCGAAGCGAACGGCGTGCCGATCGTAGGAGTTTGCGAGAAACCTCCGCACAAAGCTTTGGTGCCGATGGTCTTCCACTAGAACGAAGACCTGGGACGGTCTACTCATTCTCCCATCCGCGAGCGATTAGTTCTGCTGGGGAGAGATCACTCTCGGGTAGAGTTCGGAAATCCCGAACTCGGACGGGGCCAGACCTTTCTCGGGAGAACAGCACGCCGTTTCGCGATGCCCACTGGTTCATTAATTCGGGGTGGTGGGAGATTAGGAGGAGTTGTCCATGGCCGCGTTCAACAGCTTCTTCTGCCGCGATGAGCCAAGGCTGGATTTCGCGAAGAGAAATGAAATTATCCGGTTCATCCAGTATCACGGTGTTGCCCTTCGCAAGTAGAAAGTGAACAATGGCGTAGATACATATCAGACAGCGCTGTCCGTCCGACAGTTCGTGAAAGTAGAATTTGGTGGCACTCTCGCTGCCCGAGGCGAATTCTGCGGCTAACAGACGGAAGTTCTCGCCAGCTGCCTCAAGCTCGAGGTAATTGAAGTTGTCAATCGCTCCCCTTAAGCTATCGAGCAAGTCGGCGTTTTGCCTCGGGTCTTCTTGGACGAGATACCTGTACCAGGACGCGATATTTGTGAGATCCACACTGGGGTAAGGGATTTCCTTTTCGGACCTGGCATCCATGGCAAGCGGATTAATCCGAAAACAGTAGAATCCGGCGAGAAACTGCTTGAACGCGGTCAGTTTCTGATCGTCCTTTCGCGGGAGAATCGTGCTGAGGGCAGACCGATTCCAGTCGAAGTCATATTGTACCTTCGAGCCTGACGGTCTCAGAAGCCACTCTCGGCGTGGGCGGGTCTCGCCACGATTCGACCACGAGCCGATAGACACACGTTCCTTCTTCGAGCTGTACTTACAGTTCCCATGTCACTTGGTTCTGGTTTTGCCAGCGCGTTCGAAATGCTAGTATCCCGGTTTCAAGCAGCGTCGCGCCTGTGGCGACGAACTGCCGCACGAAAAGCAGCGCCTCAAGGAATGATGACTTGCCGGAACCATTGGCGCCCATAATCAGTGGATCACGCGGGATGGGTACGCAAAGGTGTCCTGCCTAACGCATCGGTTCTCAGAGATTTGAAGTGACGACTCCAACATTACTTCCGATAAGGGATATTCTGTCTACTTGGCGAAAGGCGAGCAGGGATCCAGCCGCGCGGGGGCCGCCGGTTCACCCGGCGGCCCCCGATCCCCACAAGGAGCGCGCACTCCTCTCGAACCCGGCCGACGCTCCCGGCGCAGGGTACTTTTTTCAGTACCGGGGCATCGTCGGATCGACGCGTTCGGCCCAGGCGTCGATGCCGCCGGCGAGGCTGCGGACGCGGCGAAAGCCAATGCTGCGCAGGAGCTCGACGGCCTTAGCGCTTCGCGCTCCCACCTTGCAGTAGGCGACGATGTCGCGCCCGGAATCGAGCTCGTGCAGGCGCTGCGGGAGCTCTCCGAGCGGAATGAGGTGTCCGCCCAATCGGCAGATCTCATGCTCGTGGGGCTCGCGCACGTCGAGCACGAAGAGGTCCTCCCCGCGGTCGAGGCGCCCTTTTAGCTCCTCCGGGGTGATCTCAGGAACCGCCGCCCCGATTGGGCGCTCCTCACCGCGAACCCCGCAGAACTGCTCGTAGTCGATGAGCTCCCGCACGGTGGGGTTCGCGCCGCAGACCGGGCACTCGGAGTTCTTGCGCAGCTTGACCTCGCGAAAGCGCATGCCGAGCGCGTCGATCAGCAGCAGTCTCCCGATCAGGGAATCGCCCGAGCCGAGGATGAGCTTGACGACCTCCGTCGCCTGGATGACGCCGAGCAGGCCGGGCAGCACCCCGAGCACCCCACCCTCTGCGCAGGAGGGAACCATGCCGGGCGGCGGAGGCTCGGGATAGAGGCAGCGATAGCAGGGGCCCCTGTCGGCGGCAAAGACCGAGGCTTGGCCTTCAAAGCGGAAGACCGAGGCGTAAACGTTGGGCTTCCCGCTCAAGACACAGGCGTCGTTCACCAGATAGCGAGTCGCGAAGTTGTCGGTGCCATCGGCTATGATGTCGAAATCGCGAAAGATCTCGAGCGCATTTTCGCTCGTAAGGGTTGTCTGGAAGGAGCGCACCTCGGTGAGCGGGTTGAGGGCGCGGAGCTTCTCGGCTGCCGACTCGACCTTCGAACGCCCGACATCGGCGGTCGTGTGGATACTCTGGCGCTGAAGATTCGTTGAATCGACGACGTCGAAGTCCACGATCCCGAGGGTCCCGATGCCGGCGGCGGCGAGGTAGAGCGCAAGCGGCGAGCCGAGCCCCCCGGCTCCGATGCACAGCACGCGCGCCGCCTTCAGCTTCAGCTGTCCGGCAAGCGCGACCTCCGGCATGATGAGGTGGCGCGAATAGCGGAGGATCTCCTCGTTGGTGAGGCTCACGCCGTTCGCGATGTCATCGTTGGCTGCCATTCTCCTCCTCGCAAGCGGGACGCACGAGCGCTATCCTCCGGCAATGGCGCCGACGACAAGGAAGGGCTCCGCCCCGGCGGCGACCGCATCGGGCAGCGGAGCGTCGGGCGAGTCGAGAGAAAGATCCTGTTCGCAGGCGAAGAAACGCACGAAGGGCCTGCGCGCCTGGGTGACATGATCGCGGATGGTGCCGCGCAGCGCCGGATAGCGCGCCTCGAGCGCGTTTAGGAGGGAGCGCTGCGTGATCGCACCCTTGAGGTCGAGGGATACCTCTCCGCTCACGCGCGCGAGCGTCCGCAGGTGTGCCGGCAGCATGACGCGGATCATGGCAGCGTCTGGACCTCGACCGAGAGCACGGCGGGAAGATCGCGCACGATGGCGGTCCAACTGTCGCCCGCGTCGCTCGAGGCGTATACCTGCCCGCCGGTGGTTCCGAAATAGATGCCGCACTCCTCGAGCGAGTCGACGGCCATCGCGTCGCGCAGCACGTTGACGTAGCAGTTCTCCTGCGGGAGTCCCCTGGTGAGCGGCTCCCATTCGTTGCCGCCCGTTCGGCTGCGATAGACCCGCAGCTTGCCTTCAGGGGGAACGTGCTCGGAGTCGCTCTTGATGGGCACGACGTAGATCGTCTCCGGATCGTGGGCGTGAACCTCGATGACGAAGCCGAAGTCGCTCGGGAGGTTGCCGCTCACCTCGTGCCAGGAGTCGCCGGCATCGTCGCTGCGCATGACGTCCCAATGCTTCTGCATAAAGAGCACCCCGGGCCGCGACGGGTGCATCGCGACGTGATGCACGCAGTGACCGATCTCCGCCGTCGGCTCGGGCAGATACTGCGAGAAGAGGCCCTTGTTGATCGGGGTCCAGCTCTCCCCCCCGTCGCTGGTGCGGAATGCGCCGGCGGCCGAGATCGCGATGAAGATCCGGCTGGGATTGCTGGGATCGAGGATGATGGTGTGCAGGCACAGGCCTCCCGCGCCCGGCTGCCAGCGCGGTCCGGTGCCGTGCTCGCGTAGTCCCGCGAGCTCGTGCCAGCTCCTCCCCCCGTCCGTCGTGCGGAAGAGCGCGGCGTCTTCCACGCCTGCGTAGACCGTATCGGGATCGCTGAGCGACGGCTCCAGATGCCAGACCCGCTTGAACTCCCAGGGATGCGGCGTCCCGTCGTACCAGGTATGCGTGCCGGGTATCCCGGCATAGGTGAAGGCGTTGTCCACCGGCTCCCAGCTCTTGCCGCCGTCGTTGGAGCGCTGAATCACCTGCCCGAACCATCCGGTCGACTGAGATGCGTAGAGGCGGTTCGGGTCCACCGCCGACCCTTTCAGGTGATAGACCTCCCAGCCTGCGAAATGGGGACCGTTAATCTCCCACTCCCTGCGCTTTCCATCCGAGGTCAGGACGAATGCGCCCTTGTGTGTGCCGACAAGCACGCGTACCCTGCTCATTCCATGCCTCCTCTTTTTGAAATGCTGCCCCCTCCACGCTGCTCATCCCCTTTCAAATCCGACTCTGCCCCTATGCTACCATCGCCCGGGCCACTCCACAAGGGGAATCGAGCGCGCCCCCAAGCGACCCCTCTGGGCGGCCGGCATCGCCGGAATCGTGAGATTGCGCGGCAGGCTTCCCGCCCGATGGGCCTCCTCCCTTCGACGCGATCTTGACAGCGAGGGGCGGCGACGGTAGGCTCCGACCAGCCAAGGGCCCGCAACCTCCGCAAGGCAAAGGGAGGCTGCGCCCTTCTGCATCCTGCGCGTGCGCAGAGAGCCGCGAGGGCAGGAGGAGTTCGGCATACCGACCGGCTGGTCTGATCGACCGACTGGTCGGTATGCGGCTCGAAGCGAAGGGGAGACACGTGACTGAAGAACACATAGCCGGCGACCGATTCCTCCGCCTCTACCAGATCGTGGCGCGGCTCCGGGCTCCCGACGGCTGTCCGTGGGACCGCAAGCAAACGCCCGAGTCGCTGCGCACCTTCCTGCTCGAGGAGGTCTACGAGTGCATCGAGGCAATCGATGAAAAGGACGACGAGCACATCAGGGAGGAGCTCGGCGACATCTTCATGCTCGTCACGATGATCGCCTTCATCAAGGAGCAGGAGCAGCGCTTCTCGGTGGCAGGCGCCCTCGCCGAGGTGTGCGACAAGCTCGTTCGGCGCCACCCTCACGTCTTCGGCGACTCACAGGTGGCGAATGCCGAAGAGGTCGTGACCCAATGGGCGGAGATTAAGAAGAACGTCGAGGGAAGAAAGGGCGACGCCGATTCCGCTCTGGGCAAAATCCCCAAAGGGCTGCCCCCGCTCGAGCGGGCCTATCAGCTTCAGCGACGAGCGAGGGAGGTGGGCTTCGACTGGAGCGATCTCTCCGGAGTGTGGGAGAAGGTGGAGGAGGAGATCGGCGAGCTCAAGGCCTCCCTGCAAGGCGCGGGGGCCTCGCACCCTACCCCCTCTCGCAGCGTCGAGGCGGAATACGGAGACCTCCTTTTCAGCGTCATCAACCTGGGGCGATTCCTCAAGATTGATCCATCGATTGCGCTCCTCGCGGCGAACGAGAAGTTCTCGCGACGCTTCGCGCACGTCGAGCAGCGGATGCGGGAAAACGGAATCGAGCTCCGCGGGGAAAACTTTGCGGCAATGGACGGCTACTGGGAGGAGGCGAAACGTAGGGAGCGGGAAGCGACGTAGCTCCGCTGACGAGGCGTCAGAGGTAGCGCCGGTAGTGGATGTTCATCAGGAGCCCGATGCCGACCAGGGCGGTCCATAGCGAGGAGCCTCCGTAGGAGACGAGCAGAAGCGGGATACCCGTAATCGGCATGATCCCGATCGCCATCCCGACATTGACAATCATGTGAAAGAAGATCATGCCGACGATCCCGCTACCGATGTACACGGCGAAGGGATCGCTCGAGGCGGAGACGATGCGAAGCCCTCGAATGAAGATGATCAGAAACAACGAAAACAGCAGGATCGCGCCGATGAAGCCCCACTCCTCCGAGAAAATCGAGAAGATGAAGTCGGTGCTCTGTTGAGGGAGAAAGCGGTAGTGGCTCTGGGTTCCGTGGAGGAAACCCTTCCCGAAGAAGCCCCCGGAGCCGACCGCGGTGATGGATTGGATGATGTTCCAACCGGCGCCGCGGGGATCGATGTTGGGATTGAGAAAGACGATGAGCCTCATCACCTGAAAGGGTTTCAGAACCGAGGTCGCGGCGAGGGTGCCCAGGACCCCCAGAAACAGCGATGAGAAGCCATAGGACAGCCAATAGAAGTAGCGCCGTTTCATGAAGTACAGGCCGATCAGGGAGACGAGGAGCACGGCGCCGATGGAGTACAGCAGATACTTGAAGAACTCCCGGTCGGTGAGGATCTGGAGAGGCAGGGTCTGCCCCTGAGTGACATTCATCTGCCAGAAGGTCAGCAGCGACAGAACCGAGAGCAGGGTTCCGGTGAGTAGCACGAACAGCACGTAGCGCTTCTTGGTGCCGGCGACGAAGGTCATTACGAGGAAGATCGGGAAATACACGAGGGCGGTCCCAAGATCCGGCTCGATCATGATCAGCCCGACCGGAATCAGGGTGATCCCGAAGCTGACCAGGAAGGTCGTCAGATTCCGAATCGAGCCGCGATTCGCGTCGAGGTAGCTTCCGAGGAGGAGGATCGTCCCGATCTTGGCAAACTCGCCCGCCTGAATCCCCACGCCCAGATGCAGAAAGCCGAGCCAGGATTTCGCCCCGTTGATGCGTCTGCCGAGAAAGAGCGTGACGATCAGCAGCAGCACAAAAACGATGTAGATGTACAGCGACCAGTCCTTGAACCGCGTGTAGTCCGAGAGGCTTATCGCGAGCAGGAGGATCAAGCCGAGGGATACCCACACGATCTGCTTGACATACTCGCTCGAGAAGACGATCCCGGTGGCGGAGACCCCGCTTGAATAGATGAAGAGGATCCCGATGATCATCAGAGCGATCGTGGCGGACAGGAGCAGGAAGTCCAGGCTGAAGAGAGAGCGCGTGCGCGTCATCGGTCATTGATCCTTATTGGCTGGAGATACCACGAAGCGGAGCGCACCAAGGTGTTCACCGCCTGCTCGTAGCTTTGATGGGCGAAGTATCCCTGATAGATGATGTTCGCTGCCTTCGGCGCCCACCAATCCCAGTCGTTGGTCGCTTCGATCATCACGACCACGACGATCTGCTCGTCCGGGCTCTTGGGGTTATAGGGCCCGAAGGATGCGAACCAGGAGGTGAAATGCTCCTTTTTCCCAACCTCGCCCGTTCCGGTCTTTCCCGCGATCTCTACCGCATTCGTGGTGATCACGACGTTGGCGGTCCCGTGCGTCACAACCCCCCGCATGTTGGCGGCGAGCTGCAGGAAGGTTCCCTTGCTGATCCCGGAGCTCGTCATCACCTGCGGCCGGACCTCTCGAAGAATCGCACCGGTGGTGGGATCGCGCACCTCCTTCAGGACGTGCGGGGTGTAGACTACCCCTCCGTTCGCCACCATGGCGATCACGTCGGCCAGCTGCAGGGGAGTCGCGAGGAGATTCCCCTGCCCGATCGACATATTCATGGTGTCGCCCCCGAGCCACTGCGAGCGGAAGTTGTTCTCCTTCCATTCGGGGGTCGGGACAAGCCCGGCAACCTCGCCGGGTAGGTCGACGCCGCTCTTGCGTCCGAGCCCGAAGCGGGAGGCGTACTCCACAATTCGATCGATGCCGAGGTATCGGGTGCCGAGCGTCCAGAAGTAGACGTCACAGGACTCCGCAAGCGCGTCCGCGAGATCGACTGGACCGTGTCCGGTGAGCTCCCAATCGTGCCAGACGCGATTGCCGAAATCCATCGAGCCCTTGCAGACGATCGCTTGACTCGGAGGAAGGAGGTTCTCTTCCAGGTCCGCGGCGGTCATGATGATCTTGAAGGTAGACGCCGGAGCGTAGCTCGATTGAATCGCGCGATTCAGGAAGGGGAAGCTTGGATCGAGGAAGAGCTGCCGCATCTGCTCGGCGTCCCGCCGGTCGGAGAAGACGCTCGGATCAAACCAGGGATAGGAAACCAAGGCAAGAAGCTCGCCGGTCGACGGCTTGAGCACGACGACCGACCCGATTCGGTTGCCCAGGGCCTTCTCGGCGAGCTCCTGGACGTGCCGATCGATCGTCAAGACGATATTCTTGCCGCTGACCGGCGGGATATCCTCGACGCGGGCGTCGACGACGCTTCTTCCATGCACGTCGACGACGCGCAGGCTCTTGCCGTCGGTTCCTCGGAGAACGCCATCGTAGACCTTTTCAACGCCACCCTTGCCGATCGTGCTTGCGGCGTCGTAGCCCTCGTTGTAGAGGACCTGCAGCTCCTCGCTCGTGATGTCCCCAACGTAGCCCACCACGTGGGAAAGCGAGCCGGGGAACGGGTAGGCCCGCATCGGCTTGCTGTGCCAGCTTACGCCCGGGAACTCATCGATGTGCTCGGCCAGGTAGGAGATGGTTCCGTACGGGACCCCGCTTGCCACCTGGACGGGCTGGAAGGCGAGAAGCGGCCGTGAAGGAATGCGCGCGAGGATCTCCGCGGGAGTTACGTGGAGCATCTCGGCGAGTCTTCCGACCGAGACGTCGAGCCCTTTCTTGCCTGCCTGACCGGGGGCAAGGTCGATCGCGTAGGAGGGGCGATTGACGACGAGTGGCACGTCGTAGTTGCGATCGAAGATCTGGCCCCGCTGCGCGGGGATCAGAACCTCCCGCCGAGCGACCTCCGAGGCGCGCTTGCGGTACTCGGAGCCGTTGACGACCTGTAGCGCGAAGAGGTACACCCCGTAGAGCGCGATGATCCCCACGATGAGGTAGGTGACCGCCATGATGCGCGTCGCGATCGAGGCGGAGTTGTCATTGCGCACGAACCCATTGCCGTTCATCGATGATAGTCGTCCCTATCGACCAGGCGCACGATCTTGAACAATCGCAGGAGCGCCAGAATGAAGGGCGCGAAAAAGCCGTTCAACCCCATCTCAATCCACATGTGGGTGCCCATCACCGCTGCAGCCGCGACCTTGGAGGAGAAGA
>DAHVAK010000113.1 GCA_027314665.1 Spirochaetales bacterium | reverse complement strand
GACGACCTGCCCCTCTGCTTTCAGCTGATTCTCTGTTCTCATGCCCTTCTCCTTGACTTTATTAACGTACGTTACTCACGCGTCGCGCTCGGTCGATGCCGTGGAGAAAGTTTAGTGCCCCGGTAAGAAATTTGTCAACCGAAAGCTTGCCGAGAAGCTCGATGGCAGCGGCGGAAAACGGCGCCGGCGGGGCCAGGGCTGAGGCGCCAAGGGCCGATTTGTGCTATACCATGAGCCTGGGAGGCAAAGAATGGGCTACTACTTCTCGAAGCGATTTCGTGCCGATTTCGAGGCGGGAACGGAGCGTGTCCGAAAGGCGCTCGCCTCCGAAGGATTCGGGGTCTTGAGCGAGATCGATGTGAGCGCGACCCTAAAGAAGAAGATCGGGGCCGATTTCCGCCGCTACACGATCCTCGGCGCATGCAATCCGCCCTTCGCCCACCGGGCGCTTCAGCTCGAGGACAAGGTCGGGACGATGCTGCCCTGCAACGTCATCGTGCAGGAGATCGCCCCCGGGGAGCTGGAGGTGGCCGCGGTGGACCCGGTCGCCTCAATGCAGGCGATCACCAATCCGAGCCTCGGGGAGGTTGCCACCGAGGTGAGAGCAAAGCTCGAGCGGGTGATCGCTCTCATCTAGCAGGGGCGATGGAGGCGGCGGAAGGGGGAGCCCCGGCGCGGGCGCCCAACTGTCTGAAATGCGAGTTCTTCGCGGTCACCTGGGATCCTGACTTCCCGCGAAGTTGCAGGGTCTTCGCGATCAAGTCGCGCGACATGCCGAGCACGGTCGTCTTCGAGTCGACGGGGCGCCATTGTCCCGCCTTCCGGGAGTCGCCTCGCCTGAAGAAAGCGCCGAAAGGGAGCTGATGCCGCCGTGCAGGTTGCCTCCCCGAGCACATGCAAAAGCGCTATACTGTATAGAGGGAAAAGATGACCGATTCCCGCGCCGCGCAAGCGGAAGGAGGTGACCGATGAGAGGACGCAGGGCGATGGTTGTGCTCCTTGTCGCCGCCGTCACGGCAGGCGGCGCGCTCTTCGCGCAGAGCGCCTCGGCGCCGCGAGAAGGCCAGTACGTGGCCCTTCTCACCGTGTCGGGAGCGATCGATCCCATCTCCGCCTCCTACCTGGAGAAGGGGATCGCGAAGGCCGAGCGCGGCGGGGCGGCGCTGGTGGTTATCGAGCTCGATACCCCCGGAGGGATGCTCGCCGCGACGAACGGGGTCATCGAAGCGATGCTCGCCTCCCGCGTGCCGATCGCGGTCTACGTGGCGCCTGCCGGTGCGCGCGCCGCCTCCGCCGGGCTGTTCCTCGCGATGGCGGCCCAGGTAGCGGCGATGGCGCCGGGAACCAACATTGGTGCGGCCCACGCGGTTGCCGGCGCAGGCGGCGCGGCGGGAGGCTCCGAGGGGGTCGCGCTCCTCAACGACGCGGTCGCGAAGGTTCGCGCCCTCGCGAGCCTTCGCGGGCGAAACGTAGGATGGGCAGCCGAAGCGCTGAGCCGCGGCCTCTCGCTTCCGGTCGGAGAGGCGGTCGCCGAGCACGTGGTGGACCTCGAGGCGGGAAGCCTCCCCGCGCTCCTTACAGCCATCAACGGGCGCAGCGTCACGACCGCTTCGGGCAAGGTCGTCCTCCACACGGCGGGGCTGCCGGTGGCGAGCTCCGAGATGGGACTCGGGCAGCGGTTTCTCTCCTTTCTCGTGAATCCGAACATCGCCTACATCCTCTTTCTGCTCGGGATCATCGGGCTCGTCTTCGAGCTCCACGCCCCCGGCATCGGGCTTCCCGGGGTGCTGGGGGGCATTCTGCTCGTCGTTTCGCTCGTGGCGTTCGGCAACCTTGCCGTGAGCCTCGGCGGGGTCGTCGTCATCGTGCTTGCGCTCGCGCTGTTTATCGTGGACCTCAAGGCCCCGACCCACGGGATACTGACCGCAGGAGGCGCGGCGGCGCTGCTCGTCGGATCCTTCCTGCTCTTTCCGCCCTGGCACCCGGCCGCGGTGCCCGCGGGGATGGGCGGAGGCCTCTCGCCGATCATCATCGTCGTCATGACGGTCGTTTTCGGGCTCTTCTTCGTGGGCGTGGTTCGCTTCGGGCTTCGCTCACAGCACCGGCGGGTGACCGCCGGGAGCGAGGCCCTGGTCGGTCAATGCGGGACGGCCCTCTCGGCGCTAGCGCCCCGAGGGATCGTCAAGCTCGGGGGCGAGGAGTGGAGCGCCACCGCCGTGGGCGATGAGGTGGCCGCGGGCGAAGAGGTGCAGGTTCTCTCCGTCGAGGGGGTTCATCTCGTCGTCATGAAGACGTTGCTATAGGGTCGAATCTACACTGAGGGGGAAATCATGGGGGTTGCAGCGATTTTCTGGGGGTTCGTCGTTCTCATTGCGATCATCATCCTGCTCTCGTCGATCAAGGTCGTCCGGGAGTACCAGCGCATCGTGGTCTTTCGCCTGGGGCGGTCGCTCGGCGCCAAGGGACCGGGGCTCGTTTTCCTCATCCCGATCCTCGATAAGGGGGTGTGGGCCGATCTGCGCGAGCTGTACCTCGAGATACCGAGCCAGACCTGTATCACCAAGGACAACGCGCCAATCGACATCGATTTCCTCATCTACTCGCGGGTGAGCGATCCCGCCCTCTCGGTCATCCAGGTCGGGAACTTCGCCGGGGCGAGCCAGGGGATCGCGACGACCACCCTGCGGGCGGTCATCGGCGACATCCCTCTCGACGACGTCCTCGCCAAGCGCGAGGACATCAACCGGGTCCTTCGCACGAAGCTCGACGAGGTGACCGAGCGCTGGGGCGTGAAGGTGACGAGCGTCGAGATTCGCGAGATCGTCCCGCCGAAGGCGATCCAGGATGCGATGAACCGGCAGATGTCCGCCGAGCGCGAGCGCCGCGCGATGGTCACCGAATCCGAGGGAAAGCGGCAGTCATCGATCCTCGTTGCCGAGGGCGAGAAGCAGTCGGCCATCCTCAAGGCCGAGGGCGACAAGCAGGCCGCGATCCTGCGGGCCGAGGGCTTCGCCCTCGCCCTGGACAAGATCTTCGGGACGGCGAAGCAGATCGACGAGAAGACGATGGTTCTCCAGTACTTCGAGGCGCTGAAGGCCCTCGGGGCGAGCGCAGCCACGAAGTTCATCTTCCCCTTGGAGTTCATGGAATTCCTGAAGCCGCTGAAGTCCTTCGCGGAAAAGGCGGCGCTGAAGGGCGGGGCCGACGGCGGCAAGACGGGCTGATCGAAGGGCAGGCACGCGCAACTTCGCGTTGGGTCGCGCGGGCGTGCTTCGCAGCGAAGACGCTCGCGTTGCCCGCAGGGGGAGGCTCGTTCTCGAGAGAATCCTTGATTTTTCCTCGCGGGCGGGTTAGCGTGGGAGCGGAAGCCGTCGATGTCGCCCTACGAGCTCGCGATCTACCTGCACGGGGTGAAGAGTCTCATCCTCTGGCTGGTACCGGTGCTGGTCGCGGCGGTGGTCTGTCTCACTGCCTACCTCGTCGTGCGGCGATGGCTTCAGTACGCCCACGGTCAGCCGCCGGAGCTCGCGCAGCTCCGCAAGCGGATCGATGACCTCGAGGCGCGCCTGAACGCCCTCGAGAAGAAGTAACGGAGCGATATGGGACTCAACTGCGGCATCGTCGGGCTGACCAACGTCGGCAAGTCCACGATCTTTTCGGCAATCACCTCCGCGCCCGCGGAGATCGCTAACTATCCCTTTGCAACCATCGAGCCGAACGTGGGCGTGGTGAGCGTTCCCGACAAGCGCCTGCAGCGCATTGCCGAGCTCGTCAAGCCGAAGAAGATCATCCCGGCGGTGGTCGAGTTCGTGGACATCGCGGGGCTGGTGAAGGGGGCTTCCAAGGGAGAGGGGCTCGGCAATCAGTTTCTCTCCCATATCCGCGAGGTCGGAGCCATCGCCCACGTCGTGCGCTGCTTCGAGGACGCCGACATCGTCCATGTGAGCGCGAAGATCGATCCGCGCTCCGACATCGAGACCGTCGAGATCGAGCTGGCGCTGGCCGATCTCGACACGGTGGAGAAGCGCCTGGCGAAGGCGGAAAAGCTGGCCCGAGCGGGCGACAAGGATGTCGTGAAGCTGAACAAGGCCCTCCTCCCGCTCCTCGAGCAGCTTTCGGGCCTGCTCGCCGAGGGACGTCCGGCCCGAGCCCTAGCCGCTACGGCGGAGCAGCGGGCCCTTCTCGCCGATCTCCATCTCATGACGATGAAGGCTCAGATCTTCGTATGCAACGTCGACGAGGCGGGGCTCGCGGACCATCTTGCCGGCAAGGACATCCCGCTCGTCCAGGCGGTCCGTGCGCACGCCGAGGCCGAGGGCTCGGACGTCGTCGTGATCTGCGGGAAGCTCGAGGCGGAGATCGCGGGCTTGGAGAGCGAGGCGGAGCGCGAAGAGTTCCTCAAGGAGGCGGGGCTTTCGGAGTCGGGGCTTTCGAGCCTCATCCACGCGGGCTATCATCTCCTCGGCCTGCGGACCTACTTCACCGCGGGCCCGGAAGAGGTCCGCGCGTGGACCATCAACGCGGGGGATCCTGCGCCTGTCGCGGCGGGGGTCATCCACACCGACTTCGAGAGGGGCTTCATCAAGGCCGAGGTATACCACTGCGACGATCTCTTTGAGCTCGGGAGCGAGCAGCGGGTGCGGGAGGCGGGACGGTTGCGCATGGAGGGCAGGGAGTACGTCGTGCAGGACGGCGACGTCATGCACTTCCGCTTCAACGCGTAGGCGTGTGCCCTCGGAGAGGCGGCTATGCCGGGTGACAGACTGTACGAGGCGATCGAGTTCATCCTCAACGAGGCCAGCGAGGACGAGCTCGAGGTGGTGCGCGCCGCGCTGAAGCGGCGGATCGAGGGAAGCGATGCTCGCGGGCCGATGGGGCTGAATCCCGCCCGCCTTGCGCGAGAGACCGCGGCAAGCGTCCAGAGGCAGCTCGGAGGCTCCCGCGGGAGCATCCGGGAGATGGTGCGGCGCTTCGCGGTGGAAATCATCCGCAAGGAGGCGCCCCAGCTGACCGACGAGCAGGTGCAGGCGCTTCTCGAAAGCTGGGTGCCCGACCAAGGGGGCGGGCCAGAGGCGGGCGGCGGCGGCGCGGGAGCGCTGCCGACCTCCGAGGCCGGAGAGCCGGGCGAGGCGCTTCGCGGGAATCGGAGCCCGCGCGGCTCGGGCCCGCGCACGGACAAGGGGCTTCCCGCCAAAGCGGTCGTGACCATGATCACCCAGTTCGTGGCCTACTCCACGGAGTCGATGCCCGTCTCGGAGCAGGTCAAGCTTCGCGACGGGATCGGCGACTGGCAGCGCAAGTACTGGGAGCGATTCAGCCCGCGGGTGCGAGAGCTGATCTCGCTGTTCCTCTCGGGCTCGCTCGACAAGGAGAGCTTCTGGGAGCGGATCTACGGCGAGCTGGGAATCGACCCCTCCGCCGGTCGCGGATAGCTCCTCCTCAGATCCTATCGCCAGAGGACGAGCAGGATCGTCATGAGGATGATCGAGACCAGGGGATAGCCCGAGTTGATCCCCCAGAGGCCGAAGGGGCGGTTCTCGAAGATCGTGTTGGCGAAGGAGGGCGCCGCGGTGAAGCCGAGCCAGACCATGACGCCCACGAGGAGCCCCTCCGACAGGGTCTGGGTGCCCGCCATGCTCAAGACGACCGCGAGGATTGCGGCAAGAATGAGGCCCGAGAAGTAGGCGCCGACGTACTCGACGACGCGCCCGGCCCCCTCCGCCGTCTTGACCCCCGACATGCGGAGCCAGGGCCCGGCGAAGAGAACCGGCGAGTACCAGAGCGCACCCACAGCCATATTCACGAGCGAGGCGACGAGAATCGCCCAGATATTCACTTGGACTGTCACGGCTTCCTCCTTTCACGCGGCGCCGGCTGCCCTGCAATTGTACCCTCGCCTCCGGCAGCCCGCAAGCGCGAGCTCGCCGCCGCCCTGGGCAGGGGAAGGGCGGGAGCGGCTTGGTGCTCGGTCCGCCCGCCGCTATAATCGCGGCCTACGGGAGTGGTACTGACGATGAAGCCTATCGACGAACAGACGATCCTCATCACCGGCTCGACCGACGGGCTCGGGCGGGCCGCCGCGCGGAAGCTTGCATCGCGGGGGGCGACGCTCCTCGTCCACGGCCGCAGCCGCGAGCGCCTCGAGGCGACGGTCGCCGAGATCGGAAAGGCGAGCCGGGGCAAGCCCGTGCGGGGCTACCTCGCCGATCTCGCGGAGCTCGCTCAGGTTCGCCGGCTCGCCGCCGAGGTAGCCAAGGATTACGATCGCCTCGATCTCCTCATCAACAATGCCGGGATCATCGGCGGAAGGGGAGCTCGCCGGGAGACGAGCGCCGACGGCTACGAGCGCACCTTCGCGGTGAACTACCTCGCCCCCTTCCTGCTCACGCGCCTGCTTCTGCCGCTCCTGCGCCGGGCGGCTCCCTCGCGGGTAGTGAACGTCACTTCGGTCGGCCAAAGCCCGATCGATTTCGCCGATGTCATGCTCGAGCGGGGCTACGAGCCCATGCGCGCCTACACCCAGAGCAAGCTCGCCCAGATCATGCACGCCATCGATCTTGCCGCGGAGCTCGAAGGCCACCGCATCACGGTCAACGCGATGCATCCCGCTTCGCTCATGAGCACGAAGATGGTGATGGAGAGCTTCGGCCATGCGACGAGCACGGTCGAGGAAGGGGTGGAGGCGCTCCTCTACGTGGCGACCTCGCCCGCCCTCGACGGGGTGACGGGGAGGTACTTCAACCAGAAGCGCGAGGCCCGAGCCCTGGCGCAGGCCTATGATCCAAAGGCGCGGACTGCGCTCAAGACCTTGAGCGAGCGCCTGACCGGGCTCGCTCCGTGACGGCGGCGACCGCCGCGCCGAACAGGGCGACGGCGCCGCCTACGAGGAACGCCGCATGCATACCTTCGACGAAGGTGGCGCGGCCTGCCGCGACTGCGCCGAAGAGCGCCACTCCCAGGGTCGCCCCCAGCATGCGCGCGAGGTTGATGACGCCGGAGGCAATCCCCGCACTGTGAGGCTCGACGCTCCCCACGGCGAGTGTCACGGCGGGGCCGGTGTTGAGCCCCATGCCAATCCCCGTGAGCGATAGGGCAACAATGAGACGGAAGGTCTGCTCCGCAGAGGAGAGCCTGGCGAGAAGCAGGAGTCCTGCTGCGATGAGAAGCAGTCCCGCGGTCATCAGGGACCCCGCCCCCGCGCGCGGTGAGAGACGGCCCGCGAGGGTCGAGGAGATGATGAAGGCGATGGAGGTGGGGAGGTAGGCGAGTCCGGCCAGAAAGCTCGAGAATCCCGCGATCGATTCCAGGTAGAGCCCGAGAAGGAAGAGGAGCCCATACATGCCGAAGGTCATCGCCGCGGCGGCGACAACCGCTCCGGAGAAGGCGGGCTTGCGGAAAAAGCGGAGGGGAATCATCGGATCGCCTGCCAGGGCCTCGCGGAGCAGGAACAGGCAGAGGCTTACCGGGGCAAGGATGAGGCAGGCGCGCGCAAGCGGCGCCGCGAGGCCACCGTCGGGGCTTTCGATCACCGCGTAGGTGAGGGAGGCGAAGAGGAGGATCGCGAGGAGCTGACCGGGAAGATCGATCCGTCTCGCACTCGGAAGCTGGCTTTCTGCGACCCGGCCAAGGGTGAGCCAGAGGGCCGCCGCCCCCACGGGGAGGTTCAGGATGAAGATGCTCTGCCATCCGGCGTGAGCGACCAACCAGCCTCCGGCGCTCGGTCCGAACGCGAGGGCCAGTCCGGAGACGCTTGCCCACACCCCCATCGCGCGGGATCGCTCGGCGCGGTCGGGGTAGGTAGCGCTTATGATCGCCACGGTCGCGGGCACCTCCAGCGCGGCTCCGATCCCCTGAACGAGCCTCCCGTCGAGCAGCGCCGGGAGCGATCCCGCGAGGGCGCAGATGGCCGACCCGATCACGAAAAGGGCAACCCCGATCGCGTAGAGCCTCTTTCGCCCATAGCGATCCCCGAGGAGCCCTCCGGTGAGGAGGAGGCTCGCGTAGGCGAGGTTGTAGAGATCCGCGATCCACTGCAGGGAGCCGATACCGAGGTGGAGTGATCTTCCGATTTGGGGGAGGGCCAGGTTGAGGGCCGTCGTGTCGACCTGCACGACGAACAGCCCGAGACACACCGCCGCCAACACCACATTCCGAGAGTGAGCATCCGTATACATTCTGAAATCCCTTTACCGGTCCGCCTTGATGACCTATGATGTATCATCAAAGGATGATACATATAAATATCACTGGATGATGATATATGTCAACAGAATCTGAATCGAACGGCTCCCGCTCCGTGGATCTCGCCCGGGCCCTCGCCGACCCCCTTCGCCTCGTGATCCTCGAGCAGCTCATGAGCGGCCCTGCTACGGTTTCTGAGCTGGTGTCGGTCTGCGGGGCTTCCCAGCCGAACGTCTCGAATCATCTCGCTACCTTGCGCTCAAGCGGTCTCGTGCGCGCTTCGAGCCTCGGACGGCAGAAGGTCTACGAGCTTTCAGGCGAGCCGGTCGCGCGCCTGGTGGAGGCCCTCGTCTCGGTGTCGGGCGGGCTCTCCCCGCCGAGACGGATCACAGCCGGCATCGCGCAGGCTCGAACCTGCTACGATCACCTCGCGGGAAGGCTCGGCGTCGCCCTCTTCGGGGCTCTCGTAGCGCGGGAGGCGATCGAGCCGCCCCTCCTTTCCGACCCGCGGATGGGTAGGGATCGGGGCACCCTGTCGCTCGGCAGGGAGGCGGATCGGGTCTTCGCGAGCCTCGGGGTCGAGATGGACGCGGCCCGGCGCGAGCGCCGGAGCCTCGCGAGCTACTGCGTCGATTGGACCGAGCGAAGCCCGCACCTGAGCGGCGCCCTGGGAGCCGCCATGTGGCGGCGTTTTCTCGAGACGGGATGGGTGGTGAGGGAGCCCGGGACTCGAGCCGTCGTGATCACCAGGCGGGGGCGGGGCGAGCTGCGACGACTGCTTGGCATCGAGCTCGACTCCCCCGGCGGCCAGAGGAGCTGATGGCGCGCGGACCTGATTCAGCTCTCCTCACCCGCTGGGTGAGGTGGCAACCGGCTCGCTGCGGCGCCCCGCGGCGAGCCGCGCGATCGCCGTGAGGGCGGCGATCCCCGCGACCGCGATCAACGCGAAGCGCGCCGCCGCCGCCGGGCCGAGCCGCCCGATGAAGAGCCCGTCGAGAAAGGGGAGGATCATCCCCCCCACGCTTCCGAGCGCCCCGGTGGTGCCGATCGCCTTGCCGGCGGCGCCCGCGAAGAAGCGTCCGATGATCGCCGTGGCGGTCGGATAGATCGGGCCGAAGCCGAAGCCGGTGAGGAGGAAGCCGAGGACCGAGAGCCCGACCCGCCCGCTCGCGAGGTTCACGAGGAGGACCCCCGCAGCCGCGGTAGCGAGGCTCGCCGCGAGCACGAAGCGCGCGGCGATGCGGACCCCGATTCCCGCGCTGGCCGCCCGCCCGAGGGTGTAGGCGATCCAGAAACCCGAGGCGACCAGGGCCGCCTTCGCGAGGGCGAGCGAGGCGGTCCGCTCCATGTAGACCACGGCCCAGCCGCCGACCATCTGCTCGGCGCCGACGTAGACGAGGAGGGCCGCCCCCAGCAGCCAGAGAAAGGGCGATCGGTAGACGGAGCGGCGCTCGGAGCCGCCCGACCGCGCGGGGCCGAGGAGCGCCGCCGCGGGATCGAGGCCGGCGCCTCGTTCGCTGCGTCGATCCGCTGGCGCATGCGCCCCGATCGCCGGCTCCTCGCGCATGCGCGCGATGTAGGGAATCTGGCTGGCAAGCACGAGGGCACCGAACCAGAGGGCCGGCATCCCGGTGTGCCACCAGCGCAGGCTCACCGAGACGAGGGCGGGGCCGGCGAACGCGCCCAAACCGTAGAAGACGTTCAGGAGATTGAGGGTCGAGACGCCTCTCTCGGCGAAGAGCTCGATGGCGAGGACGTTGGCCACAAGCTGGCCCACCCCGAGCCCAACCCCCCACAGCGAGGCGAAGGCGAGGGTCAGCCACAGGGCGCGGGACTCGATGATGCCGACGGTCGCCGCGACCAAGAGCGCGACTGCGAAGAGAAACACCGGTCTGCGCCCGGTTCGATCGGTGATCGGTCCGGCGATGAGCTGGGAGACGACCGCCCCGAGGAAGATCGCGGTGAAGAGGAGGCCCATCTCGGCGAGCCTGGCCCCGTTTCTCACGGCAAGGTTAGGAAGGAGCGGACCGACGGCGGTCGATATGGTTCCAAGTCCGACGTAGATGATGCTGGAACAGAGGAGGGCGGAGGCGCGATGCGACATTGAAGGGGCTCCCGTGCAGGCGTACGGTGCACAGCGGTGACAATAGGGGCAACGAAGGGGAAAGGTCAAGCGGTTCGGTCGCCTCCCTTGCGGGAAGCGGAGGCCTTTCGGACGCGAGGCTCACCCTCCGGGTCTGCTGCTCTCCGCCGCCTCCCGCCGCTCCCTGCCCCAGCGGTTCAGCACCACCACCCCGCCGATGGCCACCGCGCCTCCGACGAAGGTGACGGGAGTCAGTGTCTCCCCCAGCCAGACGAAGGCGATCGCTGCCGAGAGAAGGGGGGTGAGGTTGAGGGTGCTCGTCACCCGCGAGACCGGAGCCCGGGAGAGGGCGTAGGACCAGAGGACATAGGAGGTCGCCGCGGGGAAGAGCCCGAGATAGACCCCGGAGAGCGTCGGGCCGAGTCGCGCGGAGGGCAGCTCACGGATCAGGGCGGGCAGGTAGCCCAGCATGAAGAGGGTCCCGGCCCAGATTGTGTAGGCGGTGAGCTCGAGCCCGCTGTAGCGATCGAGGAAGGGCTTCTGGAGCACGAAGTAGACGCTCTCCCCGATCGCGGCAAGGACGATGAGGAGCACCGAGGGCTCGAAGCGAAGGTGCCTTCCGGTCCCCAGGGAGATGATCGCCACCCCGGCGAAGCTCGCCGCCATCCCGACCCAGCCGATCCACGACAGACGCTCGCCCAGGAAGGCGACGGCAAGCAGGGTCGAGAAGA
>DAHVAK010000259.1 GCA_027314665.1 Spirochaetales bacterium | reverse complement strand
AGCATCGAGTCGCCCTCGAAAATGAAACGCCCGACGACGTATTTCCCCGCGAGAACCTCAGGGAGCCACAGGCGATCGTCCTCCCACATCCGGTCGTAGGGGATCTCGCTGCGGGCGCACCAAAACGGATCGGCCTCGTCGGTAGCGTGGGGCGTGCCCTCGTGGGAGTCGGCGACGAAGACGTATCCGAGCAGCGAATAGCCGTCCGTGAATTGGAAGGAAAGCTCGGCGGTCTGGCGCAGCGAGCGCGGGGTGACTCCGGTCTCCTCCTGCGATTCCCGAACCGCAGCCTGCGCCGCCGACTCTCCCGGCTCGATGCGCCCGCCGGGGGCATTGATCTTGCCCGCACCGAGGCCTCGCTTCTTGTGAATCAACAGAATCTCTCCGTCCCTTTCGACGAAACAGAGGACCGCCTCCTCCTTGGGCCGCCAGCTCGTCCAATCGATCTCCTCAACCCTTCGGGGGACCGGGATCTCGGAAGGTGCCGTCCCATCCGGCTCCGCCCTCTTCGCAGACTCCGAGCGCTCGCGAAGGTGGGTTACTGTGGCCCCTCGATACATAGGGGAGCTTTCAACCTCGATGCGCGCCGCTCGCAGCGCCTCAGGATCAGGATCGCACACGGGGCAGCGGTTGCTGTCATAGTAGAGAATCCGCTCCAGGGGAAGCCGAGCTTCGCAGGTGGCGCAGCGCGGGGCGAAGAGGAGGATCTGGCGACGAAAGGCGAAGAGGGCAACCCCCTCGAGGGCCGCGGGCACGAGCAGCAGGATCGCGGGAAGGCTCGCCCGGTCGAAGACGACGGTCATTGCCCAGAAGAGAAGAAGGAAACCCGCGGCATAGAGGCTCGCGTAGCGCTTGCGCTCGCCGTGGGAGAGATGCTTTCGCTGCGTCAGATTGAAAACAAGAACGACGAGAAGCAGCCCTACGACCACCTTTTGGACGATCGGGATGATCATGCGCTTCACAGTAGCAGTCTCTCCCCCCTCGGTCAATCTGTCCCTCCGTTGCCACGACGGCCCAATTACGCGAGAATAGCAGCAACGTCGAAAGGCAACCGTGAGTGATGGAACCGACAAGCTTCCTGCCGCTTCTCGCAAGCGTCTTCATCTCGTTCCTCGGGCTCTCGGTCTATCTCTCCGGAGCACGCGACGGGCTGCACCGGCTCTTCCTCGCAGCCTGCCTCATTGAGGCCTACTGGAGCTTCGCCACCTTCGAGCTTCTCACCGCCGGTACGCTTCCCGAGGCCAAACTCTGGGCGAGAGCCGGTTTTCTCTGGTCGCTCGGTTTCGCTGTGCTTGTCCACCTCTCGATCCGTTTCCTCCGCTATCGCGGCACAGGGGGAAGGGCCGCCCGCGATCAGGGAGGAGGGCGCCTCCTGCTTCGCGGTGCCCTCCTTCTTGCCCTCTATGTGCCGGGCGGTGCGATCGCCCTCCTTGACCTCCTCACGGATCGGGTGAGCGGTCTGCCCTGGCGAACCGCCCACGGCTGGACCGTGACCCCGCTCTACACGGCAATTGGCCCGGCGGCGGTCGCCTGGGCCCTGGGCGCACTCGGCATCGGGCTTCTGCTTTCTATCGCAGGCTCGCTCACCGCCCGCGACCGGGCGCACCGGCTCCGGCTGCTCTTCATGTCCGCCGGGCTCTTCAGCGTGTTCGCCGCGATGCTCGCGATCGATGCGATCCTTCCCTTCTATAAGACCGGCTACCAGGATTGGATCAGCGTCGGTCTTGCCGTCGGGATGGCCCTCAGCGGATACGGGATCGCACAGCCCGATCGGGCGGGCCTCGCTCCGGGGCGCCTGGCGGCTGAGCTCGGTTCGCTCATGCCCAGCATGTTGCTCTTCGTCGATCCCGCGGGGCGGATTCGCATGGCCAACCCTGCGGCCCTCTCCCTTCTCGGCTACCCCGAGGGCGAGCTCCTTGGAGCCAAGGCGCTCTCCCTGCTCGTCCCCCGCGGCTCGCCCTTTCCGGCAGGTTTCTGGTCTGCCCTGCGCCTGCGGGGTGAGTGCCGGGAGCTTGCGGCTGCAGCGCGCCGCAAGGACGGCTCGACGATCGACCTCCTCCTTTCGGTCGCCCGCATCGAAGCGCGCCGAGGCATTTTCTCTCGAGGCCGCCCCCTTCCGGCTCCCGGCGCGCCCGAGGGCCGTGGGCGGAGACGCCGCGCGCGCCGAGGACGCGTCGTTGGCTTCCTGTGCATCGGGAAGGATGTGACCGAGGTAGAGCTCGCGCGCGCAGGGCTTACGCGCTCTCTTGAAGAGAAGGAGCTCCTCGTGCGGGAGGCCTATCACCGCATCAAGAACAACCTTGCCATTGTCGGCAGCTTCATCAACCTCTACCAGGAGCAGGTCAGCGATCCTGGGGATCGGGCCATCATGAGCGCCCTGAAGGCGCGGGTAAGGTCCATCTCGCTCGTGCACGAGCAGCTGCACCAGGGGCGCGATCTGAAGAGCGTCGACTTCGCGGCCTACGCGCGGCTGCTGCTGGAAAACCTGCGCTCCTCCTTCATGCCGCCGGGGATCGCGGTCGAGGTGATCGTCTTGATCGAGACGACCGCGTTTTCCATCGACAGGGCCGTGACCCTGGGGCTGGTTCTTACCGAGCTCTCCACGAATGCCCTGAAATACGGCTTCGACGGGGTCGACGCGGGACAGATTCGCGTCGAGATGGGCAGAGACGGGGCGCACTATCGGCTCGCCTTCAGCAACAACGGGCGCCCGATCCCCGATCTCGACGCCGAGGCCACCGATTCCCTGGGGCTGCGCCTGGTGAGGGCCCTCGTCGATCAGCTCGACGGCAGCGTCGAGCTCAAGCGCGAGCCGGAGACCCAGTTCATCATAACCTTTCCCGTGGAGGAGTAGCATGGCGGAGGGATTCGACAGCGCCGACACCGCGAGCTTTCTGAAGAGCCTTGGCTTCCCTTCGCTCGTCGTGCATCACGCGTTCAATCACTTCGACTTCAGCCGGGCGGGACGCCGCATCCTGGTGATCGGTCCGATGGGCTCGGGCAAGACCGAGTACTCCGCTCGGGTGTGGCGAGACTCGGTCGTGGCGCGCAACAAGAGCGAGACGATGGCTCTTCAGACCGCCTCGGACGGCGCCGATCGGCGCAAGGTCTTCTTCGTTCGGTCGGCCCTTGATGCAAAGCGCTTTCCGAGCTACCCCGAGGACGCCCTGGCCTTTCGCGGTGGCTACGAGCGCTGCGGCGATCAGATCGCCGTCATTCGAGACTCCTTCGGGCTGGAACAGCTCCTTGCGGGAAGGCCGGACTGCGGGACCTGGATCATCGACGAGGCCTCGTTCTACGACGAGCGCCTTGCCTACGTGGTGCGCGATGCGGCCGAGCGCCGAGGGCTCGTTTTCGTCTTTCCCACCCTCATCCTCAACTTCCGCAAGGACATCTTCAATACGACGGCGCGCTTTCTCCTCGACACTGCGACCGACGTCTTCCCCCTCACCGCCTACTGCGAGCATCCGGACTGCCTGGCGGACGCCTTCTACACCTACCGCTACTACACCGTTGACGGGGTGGAGTGTCCCGCGCTCTACTTCGATCCGCTGATCGTGATCGGGGGGGACCGCGAGGCGGTCGATCCGCGCGAGCCGAACTACTGCACCCGCTGCGACCGCCATCACCACCTGCCGGGCAAAGAGTATACCTTCCTCACCCTGAAGCCGCTCGGCGAGCGCTGCGCCGCGGGCGATCCCGAGCCGCTTGAGCGCGAGATTGCGGCCTTGAAGAGGGATCGCGACCATTCCGAGCTTTCGCGAAATCTCCGCGCGCGGTGGGACGGCAGCGGGGATGCCGTGGAGCTGAACGCCCTGAAGGTCAGCGCCCTTGCGGAGAAGGCTCTGGTCTTCCTCTTCGCGGAGCAGAACCTTCTCACCGAGGAGCAGTTCCTCCGCCTCGTCGATCGCCTGGATCTCGACCGTGACTACCTCGTGCGCTGCTGCGCCGACAACCGGAGGCCGGTGAAGCTTCGGTAGCAGGGTGCTGACAAAGTGATTGACCGGCCGCCAAAACGGCATTTTCGATTGAGCCTCTTGCCCCAATTTGGTTCGAGAAAACGCCGTTTTGGCAGGTACCTTTGCGTTTGTCAGCACCCTGCTCGCAGGTCAAAGGCGGACCGTCCCGCGCTACATCTGAAGGTGGAAGTGAAACACGAGGGCGTAGGGGGCGTTGTCGATGCGGTGGCCGACGAAGGGAAAGCCGATGAGGGCGGTGACGTTTCCCAGGCCGAGGACATCGAGGTAGACCCCCACCCCGGTCGAGGCAAGGAATCCCCCCGGGGTATTCGCTGGATCTCCGAAGTAGCCGTTGTAGTAGCCCGCATCGAGGAAGGTGTAGATGCCGGGGATGAGGTAGCCGTGAATGAGGATCGGCCAGTAGACCCCGGGACCGGTCGCGCGGAGGTCGAGGTTCACCGCCGCCTTGAAGTTCGTGTCGTAGGCCCCCTCCTCGAAGCCGCGCACCGCGTCGCCTACCCCGTCGCGGAAGTGGAAATAGCGCCCCCCGAAGGACTGCATCACGTAGATCGGGATCTGGCTCCCGCCGGCGTAGTCGACGCGCACTTGGTAGGCGCCGTAGAGGCTGAAGAGGTTCGCGTTGCTCTTGGTCGATGAGGTGTAGAAGGTCTTGTAGCCCCAGTTGGTGAAGTCGAAGCGGTAGTAGTCAGCCTGTCCGATCGAGTTGAAGAAGGCGCGCGGGCCCCACTCGGCGCTCGCCTCGCCGTAGACGCCGTTCCAGGTCGCGTGGACCCTGTTTTTCACGGTCGTGTTGTAGTCGAAACCCGCGAAGACCGCGTTGATGAGGGCCCGCCGCGCGTCGGGGAAGCTCGACTGAAAGATGAGCTGGCTCTGCGTGGGATCCTGGTAGTTGTTGTCGTAGTGGAAGCGGTAGAAGAGGAAACCCTCGACGAGATTGCGCCGGAGCTTCGGATTCCAGAGGATTCCCTGCCGGATGCCGAGATCGTCGACCACCTCGAGCTGGGAGAAGGTGGTGCCGGAGTCGCTTCCGACAACGGGGCTTCCGTCGGGCTGCCGGTAGAAGTAGTTGTACTGGTAGCCTGCTCCGGCGTCGTTTTCGAGGATGGTCTGCCGCCCGGGAACGAGGTTCAGGCCCCGGTACTCGAGCACCGTGTCGAGCCCCGTGGGTACGAGCCCGAACCAGTAGGTCCTGATGGAGGCGATCGAGAAGGACCAAAGGCTGCCGCTCTTCGTTCCGCCGCCCTTGTCGTTGGATTGTCCAAACAGCAAGCCGCCTGCAGCCAGGCCCATAGCCAAGGCAACGGCAATGCGAAGCCCCGCCGACGATCTCCCCGCCGCACGCCGCTTCCGCGCAACTTCCGGTGAGCCCATTTCCTCTCTCTCCTTTTTTTTATATCCCGTTCCGCCCTCGTCGCTTGGCCGCGGGCGGGCTCATCCTGACAGGATTTCCCGCGCGTGGCAATAAGCCTCACCCGGCAGGCGCCCGAGAGGCCTCGCCGCGCTCCGGCGCTCCGAGGGCCGCGCCTTGCAGCAGCGAAGCCTTCCCTTTACACTTGCGGCATGCACGTCATCGATATCCTGCGAAAGAAGCGAAACGGCGGGCAGTTGAGCCGCGAGGAGATCGCCTTCATCGTTCAGGGCTACGTGAGCGAAACGATCCCGGACTACCAGATGGCGGCACTCCTGATGGCGGTTTGGTTTCGCGGCATGAACAAGGAGGAGACGACCGAGCTCACCCTCGCCATGGCGCGCTCGGGCGATCAGATCGATCTCTCCGCCATCCCCGGGGTAAAGGTCGACAAGCACTCGACCGGTGGGGTCGCCGACACCACCACCCTCGTCGTCGCTCCCCTCGTGGCCGCCTGCGGGGGAAGGGTCGCCAAGATGTCCGGACGGGGGCTCGGCCACACCGGGGGCACCCTCGACAAGCTCGAGGCGATCCCGGGCTTCTCGGTGAGCCAAAGCATGGAGCGCTTCGTCGAGATTGTCGCGGACTGCGGGCTCGCGATCATCGGGCAGAGCGCGAACCTCGTTCCCGCCGACAAGAAGCTCTACTCCCTGCGCGACGTCACCGAGACCGTCGACAACATTTCCTTGATCGCGAGCAGCATCATGAGCAAGAAGATCGCCTCGGGAGCCGACGCGATCGTGCTCGACGTGAAGACCGGGAGCGGGGCGTTCATGCGCGAGGCGCGCGATGCGAGCGAGCTCGCCCGAACCATGGTCGACATCGGGCGCCTCGCCGGCAGGCGCACCCTCGCCCTGGTCACCGACATGAACCAGCCGCTCGGCAATGCGATCGGCAACGCGATCGAGGTCCAGGAGGCGATCGAGATCCTGCAGGGCATGCATCGCGGGAGCGACCTCACGACGGTCTCCTTCGCCCTCGCGAGCCAGATGCTCCAGGCAAGCGGGCTCGCCTCGAGCGAGGACGAGGCCCTCGCGCGGCTCGACCAGGCCCTCGCAAGCGGCGCCGCGCTTGAGCGGCTCGCGCGCATGATCGACGCCGAGGGGGGAGAGCGCCGGGTGTGCGACGACGTGAGCCTTCTTCCGCGCGCGCGGCGCCGCGTCGAGGTGAAGGCCGAGCGAAGCGGCTACCTTGCGCGCATGGACACCCACGCGATGGGCATCTCGGCGCTCCTTCTCGGGGCCGGGCGGGAGAAGAAGGAGGATCGAATCGACCCTGCCGTCGGCATCTGGCTCTCCCGGCGCCTCGGGGACCGGGTCGAGCGCGGCGATCCCATTGCCGCCTTCCACGTCGACGATGAGTCGGGCCTCGAGGAGGCGGTGCGGCGGTTCAGCGCGGCGGTCGAGATCGCCTCCGAAAAACCGCAGACGCTTCCCCTCATCTACGCCAAGGTGGAATAGGAGAGCTTTGTCTTTCAGCGCGCGAGCGCTCCGCCAAGCGGCGGGCTCCCGAGGGAAAAGATGTGCCTCGGGCTCCGCCTACTTGATCGCGCCGACCACGAGCCCTCGGCTGATATAGCGCTCGACGAAGACGGCGACGATCGCCATCGGGACGACCGCCATCAGCGAGAGCGCGGACAGATACCACCATTGCGGGCCGTACGATTGGGTGCCCTCGCCGGCAATGTACATCGGGAGCGTCGATGCGTGGCTGAAGGTGAGCATCAGCGCGAACAGGTAGTCGTTCCAAGCGAACATCATGCAGAAGAGAAAGGTCGCCACGAGGCCCGGCGTAGCGAGCGGCAGCACGATGAGGCGGAAGGCCTTGAAGCGCGACGCCCCCTCGATGAGCGCGCTTTCCTCCAAGTCCACCGGAAGCCCGGCGAAGAAATCCCGCATGATCCACACGGCAAAGGGCAGGTTGAACACCGTGTAGGCGAGGATCATCCCGAGATAGGTGTCCACCAACCCCACAAAGCGGTACATGATCAGGAAGGGCAGGACTACCACCACGGGCGGGAGATGATCCAGAAGGCGATGTCCTTGTTCTTCCATCTCAGCATGCGTATTCGGTAGGTGAATCGAGTGAGCGCGTAGCCGGCCATGGAGCCGATGGAAACCGCGAGCAGGGCGCTCGTGATCGCTTCGATTGCGCTGTTTCTCCAATCCCGCAAGACCGCTCCGTGACCCGGACCGGTGAGCAGGAACTTCCAGGCGTTGAGCGTCGGTTTGAAGTCGATCCAGGGAAGGTATTTCGGCCCCTGGAAGACCGCGATGGGCTGCTTGAAGGAGGTGATCAACAGCCAATAGAGGGGAAACAGAGCGACGATCGCCCATGCAAAGAGAAGAATGTAGGTGATGGTGCGCCAAATGCGCCGTCGCTGGCTTTTCTTCAAGTGCATGTTCAACCTCGCTACTGGGCCGACGCGATGCGGTCTCGCAT
>DAHVAK010000112.1 GCA_027314665.1 Spirochaetales bacterium | reverse complement strand
ACCTTCTTGCAGATCACTATATTTGTTGCAGCTCCCAAGAGGAGGCGCAGGGAGTCTTCGCCGGACGGCTCACCGAGTGGCTTTCGCGGCAATCGCTGCCGGCGGATCAGCGCTATCTCCTGTGCGGCAGCGCCGGGATGGTCGTAGACGTCCGGGATCTTCTCATCGGGAAGGGCGTGCCCTTCAAGCAGGTGCTTTCTGAGATCTACTTCTGACGAAAGATGAAAGAACCCCTCTTTGGCAAGACCCTCGCCCAGCTTCGCGCGCTCGCCCAGGAGCTCGACGCGCCCGCCTTTGTCGCCACGCAGCTCGCACGCTGGCTCTACAAGCAGGGAGCAAGCGACTTCGACGCCATGCACAACCTTCCCAAGAGGTTGCGGCAGATCCTCGGCGAGCGCGTCGAGATCGGCCGACGAGAGCCCGAGCGCGTGAGCCTTTCAAGCGACGGGACAAAGAAATACCTCTATCCGACCGCTCACGCGCGATTTATCGAGACAGCCTTCATACCCGAGGGGGAGCGCGCCACGCTGTGTCTCTCGACACAGGTCGGCTGCAAGATGGGGTGTCTCTTCTGCATGACCGGGAAGCAGGGTTTTCAAGGCAACCTGAGCGCGGGGGAGATCGTCAGCCAGTACCGCAGCCTCCCGGAGCACGGGCAGGTCACGAACATCGTCTACATGGGGATGGGCGAGCCGCTCGACAACCTCGAGGCGGTTCTTTCAAGCCTCGAGATCCT
Source organism: Spirochaetales bacterium (assembly GCA_027314665.1). Lineage (GTDB taxonomy): Bacteria > Spirochaetota > Spirochaetia > DAHUYW01 > DAHUYW01 > DAHUYW01. The sequence continues at coordinate 34,413 of DAHVAK010000112.1, read as the reverse complement.
CACCTCCGAATGGGGCTTCTCCTTGAGCCCGCGCCGGATCACCGTCTCCACCGTCGGGATCATCCCGGCCATGCGCGACTTCCTCAAGCGCAGCGAGAGCCACCTTGCCATCAGCCTCCACTCGCCCTTCGATGAGGAGAGACGGAGGCTGATGCCGGTCCAGAACGTCTATCCCCTCCCGGAGGTTCTCGCGGCGCTTCGGGAGAGCCCGATCGCCCGCCGAAGGCGGATCTCGTTCGAGTACATCATGTTCGACGGCCTCAACGATACCCCACGCCACGCGAAGGAGCTCGTCCGAATCCTCTCCGGCCTTCGCTGCCGGGTCAATCTCATTCGCTTCCATCCGATTCCCGGCACCCCCCTTGCGAGCTCCTCCGAGGAGAGCATGGTCCGCTTCGAGCAGCAGCTGAAAGCCAGCGGGATCATGACCACCATCCGCGCCTCGCGCGGCGAGGACATCATGGCTGCCTGCGGGCTGCTGTCCACGAAAGCCCTCGTCGGGACGGGCCGAGAGGTCGATTACTGATCGTAGATCCTTAGCAACCCCATGAACGCAGGAGCTCACTATGAATCGCGCCGACATGCTTGCAGCACTCGAGAGACATACCGATCCCTGGGATTTCATCGTCATCGGCGGCGGGGCGACCGGCCTCGGCGTCGCCATCGAGGCGTCGTCGCGAGGCTACGCCACCCTGCTCCTGGAGCAGAGCGATTTCGCCAAGGGCACCTCCAGCCGAAGCACGAAGCTCGTGCACGGGGGGGTGCGCTACCTCAAGCAGGGCAACTTGACCCTCGTGTTGGAGGCCCTCAAAGAGCGGGGGCTGCTCTACCAGAACGCCCCGCACCTCGTGCGGAATCTCCCCTTCGTCGTTCCCACCTACGATTGGTGGGAGGGTCCCTTCTACGGAGTCGGGCTGAAGCTCTATGACACCATGGCGGGACGTCAGGGCTTCGGGCACTCGCGCAGGCTCACGCGAAGCGAGACCCGCGAGATGATCCCGACGATCGAGATGGAGGGGCTGCGCGGGGGGATCGTGTATCACGACGGCCAGTTCGACGACGCCCGGCTCGCGGTGCACATGGCGTGGACCGCCGCCGAGCAGGGGGCGATCCCGCTGAACTACCTGCGGGTGACGGGGATTCGCAAGTCGGGCGGCACGGTGCGCGGGGTGACCGCGGTCGACGAGGAGAGCGGAAGGGTCTACGAGCTCGAGGGCACGGTTGTCATCAACGCCACCGGACCCTTCAGCGACGCGGTCCGCCAGATGGATGATCCGCAGTCCTCACGGATGATAAAGCCGAGTCAGGGGGTCCACATCGTCCTGCGGCGCGCCTTTCTCCCTGGAAGCTCGGCGGTGATGGTTCCGCACACCGCGGACGGGCGCGTCCTTTTCGCGATTCCCTGGCATGACCGGGTGGTTGTTGGGACGACCGACACGACGATCGACGAGGCCTCGCTCGAGCCCGTCCCCCTGCATGAGGAGGTGGATTTCATCCTGGAGCACGCCGCGCGCTACCTGACGAGGGATCCGTCGCGCTCGGACATCCTAAGCGCCTACGCGGGGGTTCGCCCGCTCGTGAGCCTCGACGGCGACCAGGGCACCGCCTCGATCTCGCGGGACCACACGGTGAGCATCTCGCGCTCCGGCCTCGTCACGGTCGCAGGCGGCAAATGGACGACCTACCGCCGGATGGCGGAGGACACCGTCGATCAGGCGGTCATCCTCGCCGAGCTGCCCGAACGACCAAGCGTCACCCGCCACCTCCACATTCACGGCTACGATGCCCAGGCGGACGACCTCGGGAGTCTTGCCGTGTACGGAACCGACGCCGCCTCGATCCGAGAGCTGGCCTCCCGAGAGCCGGAGCTCTCGGAACGAATCCACCCCGAGATGCCCGCCCTGCGCGCCGAGGTGGTCTGGGCAGCGCGCAGCGAAATGGCTCGCACCGTGGAGGACGTCCTCGCGCGCAGGACTCGCTCCCTCCTCCTGGACGCGCGGGCGAGCGTCGAGATGGCGCCGACCGTGGCGCAGCTGCTCGCCCGGGAATTGGGGAAGGACCGGTCTTGGCAGGAGGCGCAGGTGCAGGCGTACGCCTCGCTCGCGCAGCGCTACCTCCCGCGCTGACCGGTCCTGAAAAACGATTCCCCCGGCGGATAGATCGCACCAGGGGCGCCTCCCCTAGAGGGTCACCTCGGCCTGCAGAAGCGCAACGAACGCGTTCGGCTCGGTAATCGAAGGATCAAGCGGATCGGCGATGTTGCCGCCCGGATGCACGATGTACTGCAGGTCGGGCGTCAGAGTCCACCACGGGGTGATTTGAATCTGGTAGGCAAGCTCGCCGACCATCTCGTAGTCGGGGATCGGCTGAATCGTACCGCCTGCGGCGTTCTGCGCGCGGATCAGGTCCGCCTGGGCGGAGCTGATGCCGTCGTAGCCGAAGGCGAGGCCCAGCACGTCGTCGGGACGAGCCGAGAAGGGTCCGGTCCACGCGAGCCCGGCTTGGCCGTCGAGCATGAGGAGGTTGCGGTCCGGCGGCGCCCACGCGGCGCGAATGAAGGCCGCCAGGTTCCTCCCCTTGGGACCCTGCCAGAAGGTCTGGTTGAGCCCGGCGTAGATCACCTCGTTCCCCGTGATCAATGCGCCCGTCTGGAGATTGGCAAAGTCAAGGGTGTTGTAAAGCGCCCCGGCAAGCGCCCGCCCCGGTCCGAGCCCCTTGAGGTGGTAGCTGAAGTCCGCCTCCCCAACGATCATTGCCCCATTTTGGAAGGTCGAAGCAATGCCGCCCTGGCTGGTGATGGGAGTCGGATCTCCCGAAAAGATGGCCGCCTGCAGAGAGAAGGCCTTGGTCGGCGAGACTCGGATGCGCGCCCCCAAGGAATCCTCCGGAAAGACCGGACCGCCGTTGGGCATGTCGGCGCCGTCGATCTCGCGATAGGCAAAATCGCTGTTGAGAAAGACCGAGCCGACGTCGTTCTGATCGAAGTTCTCGTCGACCCCGAACTGCCCCGCCTGGAGGACGAGCCCGCCTCCGAAGAGGGTCTGACAGAGGAAGGCGTCGTCGAGATAGGCCCCCATCGGGCCCTCGGTGTAGGTCACGTCGTTGAGGTTGTGGAGATAGTGACTGCTCGGGCCGTAGGGTCCCTGAGGGATTCCGGCGCTGACGAGGGCAAAGAGACCATGGATGCCGAGGAGCTTGCCGAAATCGAGGCGCAGGGTCGGAGCGAACTCGCCGGAGTAGGTGATGCCCTGTTTCGCGCCCCCAGAGATGATCGCAACCGGGACCGCCCACTCGGTGGCATCGAGATGGATTCCCGCGTTGGCGAGGCTCGTTCGAAGCCCGAACCAGTCCCCGGTGAGCTTGTCGCGCTGCAGGAGCGGGGCGTCTGCCTGGACGAAGGCGGGCGCAGCGAGCCCCGCCACAAGAGCGAGCACCACAAACAGCAGCCTGACCCGCCGCGCGCGAAGGCCGGGGAGATGAAGGATATCCGCTAATCTCGTCATATTATCGTACCTCCCCGTAGTGCCGTGAGCCGCCGACTGTGTGCAGCGCGCCCTTCTCCCTCACCCGCTCCCGCAGGAGGGATCCGGAGGCGAGGAATCCGAATCTGCCCAGCCGCGGGGTGAGCAGCCCGTCGAGTCCCAGAGACATGCCGGACCGGGAGGCAAAGAGGGCGATGAAGAGGATGGCGTAGATTACGGCCGTTCCGACGTCGGTCGATCCGGGCGCATAGGGGCCGCCGAAGCCCTCGGCGGTTGTCCAGATAGCGAGGGCGAAGAGTCCGCCGCCGAGCTGCACGAGGTTGCTGAACACACCGAGGATCAGACCAGCGGCTATCAGCGTCTCGATGATCGCCACGAGGATCCCGAAGGTCGCCGGAGCGCCCTTCACCAGGTTGACCCAGAAGTCGAGCCAGGAGACGACCCACGGAGCCTGTCCCTGTGCGGCCCCGGAGATATAGCTCGTGAACTTGGTGTAGAAGTCGGGTTGCCACTTGAAAAAGGCATCGATTGCCCAGACCAGCCCGAAAAGGATGCGCGCCGCCCCCGCGGCCCGACGCCGCACGGTCAACTCGCCAATCGTATGACAGCTTTCACTCGCGCCCATGATGATCGCTCCTTTGTAGTTATTGTGACACGCACTGAATTATTACTTTTTTTCTACTGTTTGTAGGACAAGGATAGCAGTATCTGTGTATTTTTGTCAATTAAAATCTCTCGATTCTCAATAATATGATCAAATTCATAATATAATACTAAAATGGTACCTATATAACCTGGCCGTCGGTGCCTGAGCGTCGAGCGGGGGAGGCGCAACGGGCGCTCGGGATGCGGAGGGGTGCGTCGGCCCTCCGGGCGCGATGCGACTCAGCTCGAAGCGAGGCCGCAAGCGTGCGGTTCCGGATGCTGCAGCGGCTCCGCGCGGCTTGACACGCTCCGGTCAGGTACTGGCATACTGGGCACCTATCTGTCCCACACTATGGAAGCATCGCACTCAGAAGAAAAACCCAACTTGATCAAGAGGATGGCCTCCGGAACGGTCTTCCCGATCCTCGTGGCTATCAGTCTCTCGCATCTGCTCAACGACACGATGCAGTCGGTCATTCCGGCCATCTACCCGCTCATCAAGCATTCCTTCCAGCTGAACTTCGCGCAGATCGGGCTCATCACCTTCACCTTCCAGACGACGGCCTCCCTCTTCCAGCCTCTCGTCGGGACGCTGACCGACCGCCACCCGCAGCCCTTCTCGCTTGCGATCGGCATGGGCTTCACGATGATCGGGTTGATCCTGCTTTCCTTTGCGGGGACCTTCGAGCTGCTGCTCGTCTCCGTCGGACTAGTCGGCTTGGGCTCTTCGGTCTTCCATCCGGAGTCCTCACGGGTCGCCCACATGGCGGCCGGGGGGCGCCGCGGCTTCGCCCAGTCCTTCTTCCAGGTCGGAGGAAACACCGGGCAGTCGCTGGGTCCCCTCCTTGCCGCGCTCGTCTTCACGGTGCGAAGCGGTCACACCCGAGTCATCTGGTTCGCCCTCCTTGCCCTCGCAGGGATGATCATCCTCACCCGCGTTGGCTCCTGGTATCGCGCGAACCTCCATCGAATCGAGGGTCGCGGGGGGCACGCCGAGGGGCAGATCCGCTCGCCGGTGAGCGGAAGGGCGGCGGCCCTCTCGGTGGTCATCCTCCTCGTCCTCATCTTCTCGAAGTTCTTCTATCTGGCGAGCATGACGAGCTACTACACCTTCTACCTCATCAGCAGGTTCAAGCTCTCGGTGCAGGACTCGCAGCTCCATCTCTTCCTCTTTCAGTTCGCCGTGGCTGCGGGCACCCTTGCCGGTGGCCCTCTCGGCGACCGCTACGGGCGGAAGTACGTGATCTGGTTTTCGATTCTGGGGGTGGCCCCCTTCACCCTCGCGCTGCCCTTCGTGAACCTCTTCTGGACGAGCGTCCTCTCGGTCGTCATCGGGATGATCCTCGCCTCGGCGATGCCGGCCATCCTCGTCTACGCCCAGGAGCTCTTTCCCGGCAAGGTCGGGATGATCTCGGGCCTCTTCTTTGGCTTCGCCTTTGGGATGGGAGGGATCGGCTCGGCGGTCCTCGGCGCGCTCGCCGACCGCACGAGCATCGACTACGTCTTTCACGTCTGCTCCTTCCTGCCCCTCATCGGGCTGCTGACCGCCTTTCTCCCGAACATCGAGCGGCGAAAGCCCCGCGCTGCAGCCTGAGCGCCGCAGGCGCCCTGCCGCAGCGCGCGCCGCGCCTGCCCTGCCGCGAGCGGCCCATCACGCCCCACCGCACGCAGGACCGCCCCGGTGGTAGAATAGAGCCTCTGCCCGCAAAGGAGGTCCTATGGTTGCGCGCCCCTTCGCTGCGGTAGGACGCTTCGTGCCGCACGCAGTCGTTTTCGTCGCTAGCATGGCGGTGATGATCGTCGAGCTGGTCGCAAGTCGCCTCATCGCGAAGTACGTCGGCAACTCGCTCTTCACCTGGACATCGGTAATCGGGATCGTGCTCGGCGGGATCAGCCTTGGCAACTGGATCGGGGGAAGGCTCGCGGACCGTTACGATCCGCGTCGCGTCATCCCCTGGATCCTGCTCGCGGCGTCGCTCCTCACCCTGCTCATCATCGCGCTCGACCTTGCGGTCGCGAGGATGACCGACATCGCCGGCACCGGGGCAATGACCATGAGCGTCCTTCTCCGGTCGATCGTCCTCATCACGGTCCTCTTCTTTCTGCCCTGCTGCGCCTACGGCTGCGTCTCGCCGGTGATGGCAAAGTACGCCCTGGAGAAGCGAGAGGGCGTGGGCGCGGCGGTCGGGGGTATCTACGCCGCGGGCTCGCTCGGAAGCATCGCCGGCACCTTTCTCACGGGCTATCTTCTCATCCCAGCCCTCGGCCTCACCGCCAATATCCTCCTCGTGGCGATCGTGCTGGGAGCCCTTGCGCTCATGATGGGCGGCAAGCGCCTCGTCTCGGGGGGCTGGCTCGCGATCCTGCTCGCGGCGGGCGTCATTCTCGGGCTCGAGGGAGCCCCGGGGCTTCTCGCACGGGAGCTCGCCTCCGCCTCCCAAGCGGAAGGGATCCACCTCCTGTACGTGAAGGATTCACCCTACTCCTACATCCAGGTCGCCGATCGAAGGGTCGGAGAGACGACCGAGCGCACCCTGCGTCTCGACGCCCTCATCCACAACCGCTACGATCCTTCACACCCTGATAGGCTGATCTACGACTACGAGAAGATCTTCGACGCGCTCACGCGCGGCGAGGTCGAGAGGCACATCGGGGCGCTCCCCTTCTCCACCCTGACCCTCGGCGGAGGGGCCTTCACCTTTCCCTGCTATCTCCAGCGCCACTACCCACAGGCATCCGACACGGTCGTCGAGATCGACCCCGATGTGGTGGAGGTTGCCCGCCGCTTCTTCGACCTTCCCCGCGACAGCCCCATCCGCATCCTCGTGCAGGACGCCCGGACCTACGTCGCTGCGGCGCGAGGGGTCGCCCACTACGACGTCGTCTACGGCGACGCCTTCAACGCCTTCTCGGTGCCCTATCACCTCACGACGCGGGAGTTCACGCGCGAGGTGGCCGCCCTCCTCTCGGATCGGGGAATCTACCTCGCGAACGTCATCGACATCCTCTCCGCCGGCCGCTTCCTTTCGGCATACCTCACGACGGTGCGCGCGGTCTTCCCCTCAGTGGCGGTCTACGCGCCGATCGGCGCAGATGCCGCGAGCCGAGCCACCTTCGTGATCGCCGCGCGCAAGAGCGGCGCCTTCGAAGAGGTTCTCCGAGATCGGGAGGGAACGCCGGTCGCTGCGCGGCTTTCGGATGGCAGGCTTGCCGAGCTTGCGAGGCGCAACGGAGAGGTGATGCTCACCGACGATCACGCCCCGGTGGACAATCTCATGGCCCCGGTATTCCTGCGAAGCGTGCAGTAGCTATCCGCGCGGGCCGGGATAGCCGAAGTATCCCCGCTTTTTTATGAGCTTCGCCACCTCGGCGGGAACCCGCGACTCCCAGGAAGGGTCGCCCTTCTGGATCAGGGCGAGCACGTCTCGCGGGAACAAACCGAGCCGGGAGGCGTCGTAGCGCTCGATGGGAACGATCATCTTGTTTTCGAAGAGGTGACAGTAGAGGTTTCGCGCGCGGGGGGTGATCTCGATGTTCTCCGCGGTGATGAGATCCTTGCCGTTTGGCCCAAAGGCCGGGTACGCGAGCATCTGGACGCGCGACTTGAAGAGCCGGCCAAAGGCCTCCAGGATCCCGCCCTCCAGATCTCCGTAGTACTTCTCGTCGAAGATGGACAGGAGGGCCGGAACCCCGACGACGATCCCGATCCGGTTGTTAGTGTAGGCCTTCAGATAGACCGCCACGCTGTGATAGTGGGCGAGATTGCTGATGAGGACGTTCAGGCCGAGCGTCTCGAGTATCTCGGCGCGGGCGAGGAAGTCCGGGCCGTCGATCCCCGAATCCCCGGAAAGGTTGTGGAGGGTCATCTCCATGAGGACGACCGGCTTGATACCGTCTCCCCCCTCACGCGCAAACTGCTCCCCCGCAAACTGGAGCATGTCCATGATGGTGTTCGTCACCGGCCGGAAGTTCCCGCGCAGGACGAGGACGGGCTTGCCGTAGAGAACCTCGCCGGGTTGAACCGCCTCGCCCTCGGCGGTGAACATCGCGGCGTCGGTCAGCCCAAGCTTCACGAGCTTCAAGCTCATGAGGCGCGCATCGAGATCCTCAAAGGCGGGACCGGCGAAGCGGATCATGTCGATCTCCATCCGCTCGCGGCTGAGATCGTCAAGGAGCGAGGCGATGAGCAGGTCGGGATCCTCGCGAAGGTAGTAGGCGGCGTAGAGCAGATTGACGCCTACGATCCCGAGGGCCTCCTGCTCGCGAGCGTTCTCGGTATCCAGCATCCGCACGTGGATGATGATGTCGTGGGGCTCGCCGCGGGGAGCGGTCTGAAAGCGCACCCCAAGCCAGCCGTGCCCCTCCTCCTTGCGCGAGTAGCTGCGAGCGGCCACCGTATCGGCGAAAGCAAAGAAGGCGTTGCTCTCGCCCCGCTTCGCGTCGAGCCGCTCGAGGAGCAGCTCGTACTCGTGCTCGAGCATCGCTTCCAGCCGCCGACGGCTGACGTAGCGATCCGACGGGCCGTAGATCGCGTCGCTCACCGCCATGTCGTAGGCCGACATGGTCTTGGCGACCGTGTTCGCCGCTCCGCCCACCAGGAAGAATCGACGAGCTACCTCTTGCCCGGCCCCGATCTCCGCGATCGTGCCGTGCACTGCCTTGTCGAGGTTGATCTTGCGTGCCTTGTCGTCGGTCGAAAGACGCTTGTTTTCCATCGTTTCCTCACCTTTTTACATCTCGGTCTGTGCGCCTCGGTCCGGCATCCGGCCAAGGCGAGCGGAGCCTCCCTTCGCGCCGCGGCGCGAAGGGCTTGAATGCCCTGGAGGGCATTCCAATACCACAAGAAGCCCGATCGTCCCTCGAAAGTCATCCGAATAACCCGGCGCCTTATGGAGTCCACCTCAGCTAAGAATCTACGCAATCCCGGTCCGAAATGCAACCGAGCGGAAAACGAGATGTTCTCACCGAAGTTCTTGCGGACGCCCCCCGCCCTCCCTATACTGTGGTGATGCCGCCGAGGTCGATCGTCGAAGCCCTTGCGCTTGCCGAGCGCGACCCTGGGCCCATGAGGCGGTTCGTGGGGCTGCTCATGGGTCTCGGCTCGCTCGCAGTCGGCTTCGCGAGCTTCGCCGCCCTGCACTGGCAATTCTCTGCTCCCACGCTGACAGCACTCGAGAGCTCGAGCGTCCTGGCGACGAGCGGGGCGGGCGCGCTCTGGCTCGCGACCGCCTTCTGGCGGTCGCGGATCGCGCTGTGGATCCAAATCGCCATAAACGCCGCTTGGTCGGTCATCATCGCTCTCAATTCGGCCAAGGGCGACCTTACTGCGGTGCTCTTCCTCCTCGCCACCTTTGTCCTTCTTGCCGAGTACGTCGGCTTCCGGAAGGCCATCGCGTACGGGGTTCCGATTCTCTCCCTCCTGTTCGCCGCCGCGCTGGTCATCAGCCTGCGAATGCAAACCCGGGCGTGGCTGCTCGCGGGCCTCTCTGCGATCATCGTGAGCGCCGTCATGCTCACCGTCTACGGCGCGATTGTCTACAAGCACTGGCTGCTCCAGCAGAAGGAGAAGGAGCTCCTCGAATCGCGCGCGCGGGAACGAACCCGCGAAATGGAGAGCGCCCTCGATGAGCGCAAGACGATGCTCCGGGAGATGCACCACCGGATGAACAACGATCTCCAGATCATCGCAAGCCTCCTCCGGCTCGAGACGGGCGAGATCACCGATCCCGCTGCCCTCCAGTCCATGGACAGGAGCCTCCGACGCATCTCGGCGATGGCCCTCGTCCACGAGACCCTCTACCAGGCGAAGGCCCTTCACCGGGTTGATCTCGGAGACTACGTTCGCGAGCTCATCCAGGTGGTTAGCGGCACCCTCGACAGCCCCGTCGAGTTGAGCGTCGAGATCGGACGCACGGTCGAGATCGGTCCGGACTTCGCCGTCCCCTTTGGGCTGCTGGTGAGCGAGATCATCGCCGCGTCGCTTCAGGCGCTTGCGCTCTTCGCAGAAGGGGGGTCCGTCCGCCTTTCCCTCGACTGTGGGGACATCATCGGGCTCACGGTCGCTGACAGCGGCCCCGGCTTCGGCGACGACTTCGACCTCTCGATGGCCAAGGGCCTCGGCCTCACGATCATCCGCTCGCTTGCGGAGCAGCTTCAAGGCGAGGTCGTCGTGGAGCGCGAAGGCGGCGCGCGGTGGGTGGTCACCGTCCCCTATCCCACCGTCGAGGTCTCGATGACGGAGAACAGCGCAAGCAGGTAGGAGAGGAGACTCTCCGCCCCCTGATTGAGGTTGACTCCGGTGGCATGCAGGCCGTCGTAGCAGCCGTGGGTCGTGAAATCGTAGAGCGGAACGCCCATGTCGTTTACCCCGAGAAACCAGTTGAACGCGGTGTGCTGGAGATCGAGACAGGAGCTGTCGCCGGTCGCCTGGTAGGCCGAGCCGAGCATGAGCACGGTGCTCGCGGCCTCGACCGCCTGCTGATCGAACTGAGCCTTCGTTCCTCCCCGCGTGAACCACCCGTTCGATCCCACGAAGGAGAACCATCTCCCGTTGTAGATCTTCGAGACGAGGAACTGTCCGGCCTTCCGGGACACGTCGAGATACTCATCCCTGTCGAGCAGCCGTGAGGCTTCCGAGAGAGCGCGCGGCAATACCCCGTTGTCGTAGCTCAAGGTATCCTCGAACCACAGCCAGTCGTCGGAGACGTTGGAGCGGAAACGCGTCGTCAGCGAATCCGCGGCCCGCTCCATCTCCTCGCGAAGGTCGTCCTTCTCGGGGTGGACCTTGAGGTAGCTGGCAAGCCCGATGATCGCATGCGCTTTTCCCCGAAGATTCAGATTCCGGATCGCCGGCAGCGAGCGATCGAACTTCTCGCGGGCGTAGTAGAGATACTGCGGCAGAGGCGGCTTCGCGATGACCGTCCCGAGCGCTGAAAGAGCCCGCCCGGTCTGATCCCCGGAGCGGGTGTCCTCCTCCACGAAGCGCCGATCGAAGCTCATGAAGTTGTGGAACTCCCCGTTCTCCTTCTGCGCATAGGTGACGAACGAGAGGTAGATATTGAAGAGGCGAAGCACCTCCTTTTCGCGATACTGATGGTAGTAGAGCGCTGCCGCCTCGAGGGCCCGTGCGTTGTCGTCGGTGCAGTAGCCGCTCGCGCGGTCGGGAATGATGAACTTCGCGTGCTGGAAGATCCCGGTGTCGTCGGTCAGCCGCACGAGGTGGTTGATGAGCGGCTGCGGCACGTTCCTCACGGCGGCAATCTCGAAGGCCTTGATCTGGATGGTCGGCTGGGCGCTGTACCGGCAGAACAGCTCCCAATAGAGGCGTCCCGCGGTCGGCCAGGTCATGAGGCGACCGTAGCCGTAGGCCTTCTCCCGCATGGTGTAGGCGGCGGATCGGTCGGAAAGGAGGTCCAGGAGCTCCCTCGCGATCGCCTGCGAATCGCGGAAGGGCACCAGACGTCCGCGCCCCTCGGCGAGCAGCTCTTCGGCATACCAGTACGGGGTGGAGATGACGGCCTTGCCTGCACCGAGCGCGAAGGAGAGGGTGCCGCTTATGGCCTGCTCGCGCACCAGATAGGGGGTCAGATAGAAGTCCGCGGCGCTTAGGTAAACGCGAAGCTCGTCGTCGCTCACGAATCGGTCGACGAAGGCCACGTGCTCCTCCAGCCCCTCCTCCTTCACCAGGCGCAGGAGCGAAAGCCGATAGGCCTCCCCCTCGTGACGGACCACCTCGGGGTGGGTGACGCCCACGACGACGTAGAGCACGGACGGATCGGCCTTAACGACCTCAGGCAGCGCTCGAATGGCATACTCGATCCCCTTGTTCTGCGAGAGTAGACCGAAGGTGAGAACCAGGGTCCGGTTGCCGAAGCCGAGGCTCTGTTTGTAGTAGGTGGAGTCGACGAAGCCGATATCCGGGGCCCCGTGCGGGATGAAGACGATCTTCTCGGGCGGAACCTCGTAGCGCTCGACGAGGATGCGCTCGGAGCGCCGACTCATCACCACGAGGCGGTCCGAAAACTCGGCGACCGCGAGGAGCTGCCGGCGCAGCGGCTCATCGGGCTCATCGAGGATGGTGTGCAGGGTAGTGGTGATCGGCGCCGAAACCTTGGAGAGCAGGAGGTTGATGTAGCTTCCCGCCTCCCCCCCGAACAGCCCGTACTCGTGCTGCAGACAGACGCTCGTGACCCCGCTGAAGTTGATGTAGTCGGCCGCGGCTACGTAGTCCTGCTTTGCCTCTTGCTTTACCTTCAAGGCCACCCGCTCGTCGTAGACGTGAGAGGTGTTCTCCATGGCGATCACGATCGGGGCGAAGCCCTTCTGCCCGGAGAGCGAGGCGCTCTTGATGAGGTCGGCAGTGAAGGTGGCGATGCCGCATTTCCGCGGCAGAAAGGAGGAGATGAAGGCGACCTTTTTCGGCACCATCCGCTATCTCCGGTGGCTTGTAGGATAGCCCGGGACGAGCCAGATTGCAAGGCGCGACGCTCTTCGGCTATTATGGTGCCACGATCCTCGCAGGCGGGATCAGGAGCGACTCATGTCGGTGCGCGTAAATCGAAAACCGGTCTTCTTCTACCCTGATCCAAAACGGGTCATAGCCCGTCCCTTCATCCCCGGAGGCCCCGATCGAGTCGCCGACATAGCACGCAAGGTCATCGCCGAAGACGATCAATCGGTGCGGGATACGATCTATCCGGTGCTTCGCGACTTCTCCAAGCGCCATCGCAACATCTCAAAGACCTTCGAGGGGCACTTCGCATCGGTCCACGACCAACTCGTGGCCCAAGGGGTCGACACGAAGGGCCTTTCGCACGAGCGCAAGCTGCTGATCGGCGCCTATTTCACGAGCGAGTACTCCATAGAGTCCGCGGCCTTCTTCAATCCCTCGATCGTTTCGGATCCCTACCAGGGCAACCCACAGGACGGCGAGGAGCGAGTCATCGTGAGCTTCCGCGCGACCGGCGAAGGGCATGTTTCCTCCATCGTCTTTCGCAGCGGCGTCATCGATGAGAACAACGACCTCAGCTTCGAGCCTGCCGGTGCGCTCGTCGACGTCCCGGAGGTGGTGAAGCGCCACGTCTACGACAAGCAGACCTTCATCCAGAAGTGTCGCGAGACCAAGGTCTACGCGGACGTGCTCGATCAGGTGATGGACAAGCTCGGCAATTCCTTCATCTATGGCGAGCTTCAAGCCGCCATCGCCGACACCCTGCAAGACAAGACTCTCTCCGACACGAAGCGCGAGAAGATCAAGACCATAAACTGGGTGGCAAGCTCTCACTACGAGATGACCTTCTCCCTCGACACCGCGATCTCGGAGCGGGTGATCTTCCCCATCTCCTACGCCGAGAGCAACGGGATCGAGGACGCCCGCTTCGTGCGCTTCGTCGATCACTCCGGCGAGGTGACCTACTATGCGACCTACACGGCTTACAACGGCTACACCATTCTGCCGAAGCTCCTCGAGACGAAGGACTTCTATCACTTCAAAGTGATTCCCATCCACGGCGAGAAGGTGCAGAACAAGGGGATGGCCCTCTTCCCCCGCAAGGTGAACGGGAAGTACGCGATGATCTCCCGCCACGACGGGGTCAACATGTACATCAACTTCTCGGACACCATCCACATCTGGAATGAGACGGCGCTCCTTGCGGGTCCCGAGTCTCCGTGGGAGTACGTGCAGATCGGCAACTGCGGCTCGCCGATCGAAACGGATGAAGGGTGGCTCTTGATCATCCACGGGGTCGGTCCGATGCGCCAGTACGCCCTCGGGGCCGCCCTGCTCGATTTGGAAAACCCGACCCGCGTGATCGGCCACCTGAAGGAGCCTCTTGTCACGGCAAACGAAAAGGAGCGCGAGGGGTATGTGCCCAACGTGGTCTATTCCTGCGGATCGATCGTTCACAACGATGAGATCATCATCCCCTACGGCATATCGGATTCGGCTACGACCTTCGCGACCGTCTCGCTTTCCGAGCTTCTTTCCGAGCTGCTAGGACGCAAAAAGTAAGGACCCTTCTCACCATGTACGACAATCGTTTCGGCAACGACACCCAAGAAGCCTTCAAGCGCCGCATTGGCACCGTCACCTGGATCATCGTGGTAGTCATGCTCTTCTACCTCGGTCACCTCTTCGACCTGCAGGTTGTCCGGGGATCCTACTACCGGCGCCAGTCCTACGACATTGCGCGGCGGGCGACCCCCATCCCGGCGCGGCGTGGGATCATCTTCGACCGCAACTACGACGTGCCCCTTGCAACCAATCGTCCCTCCTACGCGATCGATCTCATTCCCGGCGAGGTGAAGGGCGTCACGATCGACCAGATCTTTGAGAGACTCGCCTCGGTCCTCCAGGTGCCTGCTTCGAGCCTTCGCTCGAAGCTCCCGCGGAGGATTCTCGATCCCTATGCCCCGATCGAGGTGGACGGAGGCCTCTCCTATGACACGATCTCCTACATCGCCGAGCACCTCGAGGAGTTCCCCGGGGTCACCTGGCACTCCAAACCGATCCGCTACTATCCGATCAGCGGCTCCATCTCCCACATCGTAGGCTACGTCGGAGACATCACGCCGGACGAATTGCAGGTCCTCTACAACAAGGGCTACTCGGCGGACTCGATCATCGGCAAGGACGGCGTGGAAGAGGTCTACGACAAGACGCTTCGGGGGAAGGACGGAGAGCGCTATCAGGTGGTCGACGTCAGCGGCAAGAAGGTGGCCGGGCGCGACACCGTGATCTCACCCCCGGTCGATGGAGACAACATCGTCCTCACGATCGATCGGCACATCCAGAAACTGGCACAGGAAGCCCTCGGAAAGCGAACCGGGGCGATCGTCGTCCTCAGGCCCTCGACCGGCGCGATCCTTGCGCTCGCCTCCTATCCCTGGTACAACCCGAACCAGTTCTACACCAAGGAGGGGCGGGAGGACCTCAACAAGGACTTCACGGACCCGAAGTTTCCCTTCCTCGATCGGGGAATCCAGGTGGCCTACGCTCCCGCCTCGACCTTCAAGATCGTCATGATAACCGCGGACATAGCAACCAATGCCCTGCCCCCGACGCAAACCCTCGACATCCATCCGACCCTGACCCTCGGAGGGCGGATTTGGCACAACTGGGAGCCCGTGCATTTCCCTGCGATGGATCTCGCGGAGGGCTTCGCCCAGTCGAACGACGTCTATTTCTGGATCCTCGGCGGGAAATACCTTGGGATCGATCGGATCGACGACTACGCGGCCCGTTTCGGCTTTGGTCAGAAGACCGGGGTCGACCTCCCGGGAGAGGTTGCGGGCCTGCTCCCCGGCCCCGAGTGGAAGCAGGACACCCTTGGGCGGCCCTGGGTCGGCGGCGACACCCTGAACATGTCGATCGGACAGAGCTACCTCCTGGAGACCCCCCTCCAGATGGCCGATGAGGTGGCAATGGTGGTCAACAAGGGGGTGATCTACCGTCCCCACGTCCTTTCGGAGGTGCGCGATCCGGTCACCGGCGCGGTCATCGAGCGCTACCACCCGCAGGTGCTCCGCTATTCGGGCATCAGCCCGAGCGTCTTCACCCAGGTTCAGGCCGACATGCGCAACGAGGTCAAGAACGGAACGGCGAACGTGGTCATCACGACCAAAGCCGTGAAGGTGGCCGCAAAGACCGGAACCGGCCAAGTCGGCGATCCGGATCACTACACCTCCTGGTTCGCCTCCTTCGGCCCCTATGGGGATCCGAACCCGAGGGACCAGGTGGTCGTCGTGGTCCTCGTGGACGCCCAGAACCCATGGCAGTGGTGGGCGCCGAAGGCCGCCTGCATCGTCTACCAGGGGATCTTCGCCCACCAGAGCTACAATCAGGCCCTACGCGCCTTGAGCCCGGTGTGGTGGCTCAACTCCTCGGTCGTGGGGAACTTCGACCGGTAGGCACACGAACCGCTACCCAAATAGCCAGCCGCGATCAAGGTCCCGAAGAATCTCGCTCGCCCCGAGGTGAGCCGGGTCCTCCGCAACAACCCTCTCGAGAAGGGATCGCGCGTCGCCTGCGACTCGCCCGGCAACTGCATCGAGGCCAAGCCTGCCGAGGCCCATGAGGTAGATACAGAAGATGTGATTGCGCCGGCTGAGGTCGCCCTCGAAGACAAGGAAATCGGGCAGGGAGACCGCAAAATAGTCGGCTTTAACCACTTCGTCCAGATGCCGTTCCCCGTAGTCGATGAGACGATGGAAGCGTCCCCGCGCTTCGTCTGTCCGCCCGATTGACGCGAGCGCCAGCCCTTGAAAGAAGATCATGTCGGCCGGCTGATCGTTGTAGTACATGGAAATGGCGGGCTCGCGTCCACCGGCGCAGGCTCGCGCAAACGCTTCCCGAGCCTCTTCTTGTTTTCCCCAGCCCCTGTAGGCGCACGCGAGGTAATAGTGGATATCGTTCTCGAAAGCTCCGGCGAGCTTGCCCTCGCCGAGGTTTTCGGGATACCGCAGAGCCCTCTCTGCAAGCGCCGCCGCTTCCCCGGGCCTGCCCGCGAGAAGCGCCTCCTTCGAAAGGCCGAGAAGCGAAACGACATATTGACGGGTGACCTTGCCTTCACCCCCTTCCCAGGGATGGAATTTCCGCTCTGAAAGGAGGTCCCCCGCTTCTGCATAGTGGCCAAGAAGATTGAGGAGCGTTATCCTTTCCAAACAAAGGTCGTCGCGCCGCTCCACAACGGCTCCGTGCTTCGTGAGCAGCGACAGACGCTCGGTTCCGTTCAGCCCCAAAATCTTGTAGAGCTGGTCGAGCTCAAAGAGAACTCGTGCGTCGTCGCGATCGAGCGAAAAGGCCAATTCCATCTCGCCGCGCGCTCGGTCCCTGTCGCCGAGCTTGTTGAAAGCAGCGAGGGCGAGATTACGGTGAGGAGTTGGAAAGCTCCCATCAAGCTTCACGGACCGCTCCCAAGCGGCTATCGCGCGATCAGGACAGCGGTTGTTGTACCACAGGTTTCCGAGGTAGTAGAAGGATTTTGCGCCCCTCGGGAAAAGGCGGCCGGCGAGCTCGAGGACGGCAATCGATTCGAGCTGGTTGGGAAAGCACGTTCCCGCAGGTTGCGAGTCTGCAAACTGCACCGCCTCGACCGCCTCCTCGCGTCGACCGAGCTGATCGAGGGAAAACGCTCGACAGTAGTGGACAAGCGGATCGCGAGCTCCCGGCCCTCCGGCATCCTGAAGCACCTCAAGGACCTTGAGCGCCTCCTCAAACAGCCCGCAGCGGGAGTAGTCGAACGCTACCTCGAGGCTACGATGGAGCTCTCCTCCAATTCTCGGAGTCGCGGCTGCCGCGGGCATGCGGTCATTTTCTTCCGCACCGGTACGCTCGCCCGCTAGGCGCAGCTCATTATGTGCTGTACCATCGAGAGGATCGTCTCGGAGTATCGACTCGACTTCGATACGGGCCTCAGCGAGTCGACCGAGCTTTCGCAGAAAGATGGCTCGCAGCATGCGTGTCCCGAGGTCCGCGCCATTCGCCCGAAGGGATTCCTCCGTCAGCGAAAGGGCGGTCGCAAAGTCCTTTCTCCGAGCCGACAGCCGCGCGAGGGCGCCAAACGCCGCGCCTTGCAGGGCACCGTTCCATGCGGCCTTGAAATACGCGTCGCTCGCCTCCTCACAGCGGCCCTGCAGCTCGAGTGCCTGCCCGAGGTAGTAGAGCGGCTCGCCATTTGAAGGATTCGGATTCTTCAAGGTGAGCCGATCCATTGCCCGCCGGAAATAGGGCTCGCTATCTGCGAAGAGACCTCTTCGAAGGAGGAGCAGTCCCATCGCCTGGTTCGACCGCGCATCGCCCGGATCGCGGCGGAGCGCTTCCTCGTAGTAGTCCGTAGGACTGAACGTGGCGTGGCGATACTGCTCCAGATGAACACCGATAAGGTACAGCTCCTCAGCACTCCTCACCTCTGCAGGCGGAGGAGCCGCGGTTGCGGCCTCGGGTACCGGTCGCCCCGGCCGCTCCCCCTCGCGGTACGAGAGGCTTACCGTACCGTCACGGGACTCCACGACAAGCCGAATCTCCTCCGGGAGTGTGTCCACAGGGAGGGTCACTTCACCCACATAGGGATGTCCAGGGTCCACTTCGGCGGTGGCATCGAGGAGAAGGATCTCGCCGCGCGATTCGGTCTGAATACGGGTCACGGCTATGCGGTAGGCTCGTCGACTCGTGGAGCTTACTCCCACTCTGGCTGTTCCGTCCTGGATCTCGATGTTGATGGCCGCATCACGCGAAGCGTTCTTCACCCGACCAATGCCGGAGTAGGGAAGAAAGTACTGCTCGAAGCGCTTCTGCTCCCCTGGCACGAGCCACGAAAAATCGGGCTGATTATCCGTGAATACCCCGGCCATGAGCTCTATGTAGGGACCGTCGGAGTCCGTCAGATTGCGCTCCCATGCCTTGCCAAAATCCCCGCAGCCCCAGGTCCATTGTTTTTTGCCCGGCGACAGGTGGTGGTCCGCGATGTGCAGTATTCCGGCACGCCTTCCGTGGTCGTAACCGCCCACGAAGTCGTAGTCCGAGTGGTAGGCCATATATGAGGTCGGCACGGCGATGTTCTTCCACCACGAGATGTCCACCCCGCGGGAGTAGTCGACCTTGTGGTAGGTTCCGGTGGCAATCGGAAATCGGGATACGTCGCGCTTTCCGTGGTCGAAGACGGCGTGGACATCGGGTGGGAACACCGACTGATAGTCTTCATTCACCGCGACTGCCGGATTCGCCCACCAGAGAAAGGTCTGAGGCAGTCGGGTGCGATTGAAAAGCCGCCCCTCGATTTTGATGTATGCCCTTCCCGGAAGCAGACTGATGCCGACGACCGCCTCGGTTCGGTTCATCCGGTCTATCTCGCCCAACCAGACGACTGCCGAACCGTCGTCGCGCTTCTCCAGGAGATAGTCCACGGGAGAGAAGGTAGAGGGTCGATGGTGCTGGGGCCAGTTGAACTCAATCCCACCCGAAATCCAGGGACCCGCGAGCCCCACGAGCGCCGGCTTGATTACCTGATTGTAGTAGACGAAGTGGTAGTCGAGCGCCTTTGCGTATGCCATGTGGATCCTGCCGCCGATCTGGGGCAGGACCATGATCTTGACATGCTCGTTCTCAAGGTACACGGCGTGATAGGTTTTGTCGATTCGTCTGTCGGAGACAGAGTCTATCACCGCCAAGGGATAGACGGCCCCCGAGGATCCCTGATATACCCGTTTCTCCAAGAACATTGGGTTGTGATCGGGCTCCCCCGCGGGATAGGTCGGAATGACGATATCTTCCTCCCATATTGCCACACCATCGGTCAGAGGCTCCATTGCAATCCTCCCTTGCTGCTGCGCCATGGTAGGTGGAAGCGGAGCGCTGTTGCCATAGACAAGGCTTCGGAGACATGGACTATCTTCTTGTTTTCGTTCCCACCTTTGTTGCTTCCGTCAGGAAAGTGGAATATCATGAACCCATGACTGAGCCCACACGAAAGCGCGACGGATTCGCCGGCGAGAGGATGTTTGTGCTCGAGCGCGAAACCCTCGAGCGCGCGCGCCGACACCCGCTTCTTGCGCAGCTTCGGGTTACGGACGCCGGCCACTTTCCCAGCGCGCGTTTCCACTACCGCCGACGAGCCTACGGTTGCGACCAGCACATCCTCATCTACTGCGATGGGGGGCGGGGGTTCGTATCCACTGGCGGCGGGCAAGTCATTGAGATTCGCCCGCGGAGCTTCGTGATCATTCCCGCCCTCTCCTCGCACATCTACGGCGCCGACCCGACCGACCCGTGGACGATCTACTGGAGCCACTTCGTGGGGGAGGCGTCCTACCTCTTCTTTTCCCATCTGTCAGTCTCCGCGCACTCGTTTTCAGTAGAACCAGAGCGCGTTCCTTTTCTCTGCCAGCTGTTTGAGGAGTTGCTTGCCTTGCTCAAGCGGGGCTATTCGACCGAGCACCTCATTGCCTGCTCGCAGCTTATGGCCAATATCCTCGGAACTCTGATCTTCAACAACCAAGACATTGAAATCCACATCAACGATAGATCCCACATCAAGATAGAGCACGTGATCGACCACATGCACCACCATATCCAGGAGCCCCTCCGCCTGAGCACCCTTGCCGCGAAGGTCGGCCTGTCCGCATCCCACCTGTCTTGGCTCTTTCGGCAGAAAACAGGCTATCCGCCGATTGAATACTTCATCCGTCTGAAGATTCGCCGAGCCTGTCATTACCTCGAGTCGACCGACGCCCCAGTCAGTGTCATCGCAGAGCAGCTCGGTTACGAAGATCCCTTCTACTTCTCCCGATTGTTCAAGAAGACCGTCGGATGCTCTCCTCAGGCTTACCGCAACGGGAACCCGCTCTAGTCTGGGACTCTTTTGCTATCCCTTGGTCGCCCCGGCAACTAGTCCCTTGACCAGGAATCGCTGCAGGGCGATGAAGATGACCACCGTGGGAAGCGTCACGAGCACCGATCCCGCAAACATATCCGACCACTTGTATTGGAACTCCCCGACGTAGGTTAGAAGGAAACCAGGAGGAATGGTCCTCATGGTCTGTCGCGTCGTGAGACTGAGTGCGAAAATAAGATTGTTCCAAGAGTTCAGGAACGAAAAGAGCCCCACCGCCAACAGACCGGGAATGATGAGCGGCAGTCCGATACGGATGAGAATCTGGAGCCGATTGCACCCGTCAACTTGGGCGGCTTCGTCTACCTCCTCAGGAATCGTTTCAAAGAATCCTCTAATCATCCAGATCGCAAAGGGCAGGCTGAAGCTCGTAAAGGCGAGGACCAGCCCTGCATAGGTGTTTAGAAGATGGAGCGTCCGATAGATCGAGAAGAGTGAGATGACGATGATCACGCCAGGGAACATTTGCGAGGCGAGGATGACTATCATGAGCGGGCGCTTGCCAGGGAATCGGATACGCGCAAGGGCATAGCCGGCAGGCACGGATACCATGATCGTAAAGAGGGCATTCTCGAGCGAGACGAGAAAGCCATTCTTTGCATAAGTTAGGAATCCCCTCCGATCGCTCAGCTGCGAGCTGTAGTTCTCCAGCGTCCATCGCTTCGGAACCCATTGCGGTGGAACGGAAAAGGCGTCTCGGTTTGGCTTGAGGCTGCTGGAGATCATCCAGAAGGTCGGGAAGAAAATGAACAGCAAGCAGATCGCCAAGACACCACCAGTGAGCGTCTTCTTCAACCACGGGTATCGATCGAGCTCAAAGTTACGCACGGCGCCTCCCTTCCATGACGCGCACATAGAAGACCGAAAAGGCGAGCAGCCCGAGCAGCCAAATCACTGCGATAGCCGTGGCGTATCCCATTCGAAAGCTGAGGAAGGCCTGTCGATAGGTATAGACCGAAAGGGTCATCGTTGCGTCTACGGGCCCACCCTCGGTCGCGGTCCAGATCAGGTCGAAGTTGTTGAAGTTCCAGATCACCATGAGAGCTGTGATGATCATGATTATCTCGCGCAGATGCGGGAGGGTGATATGCCAGAAGCGGATGAGCGTGCCGGCTCCATCCATCTTGGCTGCTTCTACCAGCTCCTCTGGGCGGGTCTGCAGCCCTGCCAGCAGCATCAGCATGTAGAACGGAGCCTGATTCCACACGTTTACCACGATAAGGGCCCACATGGCCGCCTGTTCATTCGCGAACCAGGGGATGAACTTCCGAATGATCCCAACGGAGTGAAGGGTGTAGTTGACGATTCCAACTTCACCGTTGAACATATAGAGTGTCAACAGAGCGACAATCACGCCGGGAATAACCCACGGAATGAGCGCAACTCCCCGAAAGAAGTTCCGAAGGGGTATCCTTTCGTTCAACACCAACGCGAGCGCAAAACCCACGATGAAGCCCCCGGCTACCGAGAAAACGGTAAACTCGAGGGTGTTCACAATCGCGATCGGAAAGACCGAATCGCGAGTGAATAATTCAATGAAGTTCTCCAGTCCGACGAACTGCTGCCGACCCGCCATCAGCAGGCTTGCGTTGTGCAGACTCAACGCAAGCACCTTCGCAAGGGGGTAGAAAACGATAACTCCAAGGATGACAAGGCACGGAGTCAGAAACGCGAAGGCATACAGGTAGTCCGAGCGCGTCCTGCGGCTAAGCGCGACCCGACCGATCCTGCGGTCGTGTGTCCCGTTCCCCGATGGGGACGGCTGACCATCGGGAACGTTTCTGCCTTCGATCATCCGAACCTCCGGTAAGAAGTGAGAAGGTCGCGCGCTAGAGCAAGCCCGAGCGCGCGACGAATACAGCGTGGCGGTTTACGCCTTCTATTTGCCATAGAGTGTCTTGAGGTTCGCCGTTATCTCCTTGAGGGTCTGATCGACGGGGGCGTTGGTCAACGCTACCTGCTGCATGCCCCGGATAATGAACTGTCCTGCCGCGCCGTATTCAGGGTTGTAGGGACCGCCGATCATCGACGGAATTATCGCTTTTGCATACTCCTGCGCGACCGGATTGTCATAGAGCTCAGGATACTTCTCGAACGTGCTCTTCAGAGACGGAATAAGGCCATACGGGACCTGGTACACCTTCACCGAAATTCCGCTGCTGATGAGAAACTGCATGAACTTCCAAGCCATGCGGGGGTGCTTCGCCTGAGCGGACATCCCGAGCTGGTGAATATCGGCAATCGTCACCGGGGTATCACCGCTCCCGATCGGTACCGTAGTCACACCGAAGGTATCGAAAAATGCCTTCCCTGCGAGGTCGGGGTTGAGCGATCGGAGAATTCCGACAAGGTAGGGACCGTCGAGCTTCATGACGATCTTGTCCTTCGCCATGAGCTCTCGCTCGTCCTTGATCTGCTGTCCAACGGGAGTCCATCCGTCCTTCGCGGCAGTCTGAAGGAAATCGAATGCCTTCTTGACCTCCGGAGTATCGAAATTGTAATCCTCGTTGTACATCGGACGCCCGCCGAAGGTGAGGATCCATGGCCAAAACTCGGTAAGGGCGTAGGATATCTTGGTCGTGTCCAATCCGATGGGATAGATGTCCGACGGAAGCTTCGCCTTGAGAATTTTAATGTCGCTGATGAGCTCGTCCATGGTCTTGGGCGGATTGTTGGGATTGAGCCCGGCCTCGGCAAAAAGTTTCTTGTTCCACCAAAAGCCGTGCGGTGTGAGTCCGAAGGGGACGGCGTAGAGCACCCCTTTGTACATCCCAGCCTCCAAGCCGCCCTTCCAGTTGTCAGCGAGGAACTCCTTGCTCGCGTACTTGCCGAGGTCCGCGAGTGCACCCACTCCGCCCAGCTCCGCCGGCCATGGTCCATTCAGCTGCATGACCTCGGGTGGGTCTCCTCCTGCCGTCTGGATGAGAAGCTGCTGGTGCATCTCATCGAAGGGGATGGCGACGTTGTCGACCTCGACGCCGGAATTCTCCTTTTCGAACGCTGCAATCACCTCCCCAATGTTCTTGCGGGTGGCCGCTTCGGCCGAAACCCAGTTCGCGAAGTGGAGCATCACCTTACCTTGCGAGGATGGCTCCTTGCTTCCCGAGGCCAATGCGTATCCCGCGGTAAGCAAGAGCGTCGCAACGGTCATGACGCTCACCAAAACAATTCTTTTCATATAAGCCCCCTGTGTCCTCAACATTCGATCTTGGATTGACTTTAAGGGCAAGCCTAGGCGAAGTGAATGGACGAAGTTTCCGGAAGATGGACGATTCTACGATGGCTACGAGAAGAAGAGTACCCGCCCCCGCTCCACGCACTCCGCAGCGTAGAGGTACATCGCCGCCGACCAGGTCTGCCAGTCCTGGCCCGCCGCCCGCCCGGACTGCGCCGTGATCCACTCGTTGAAGCCCCAGTCCGCCCCCGCCCAGCCCCCGCTTTGCGCCTCGGCCGCGATCCGCCCCGGATCCGCCGCGAGCCGATTGAGCCGAGTGAGCTCCGCGAGGCCTCGCTCGGCGATCTCGGGTAGCCCCGCCGCCAGAGCGGCCACGACGTAGAAGGCACCGACGAAGGGCCAGACCCCGCCGTTGTGGTACTCACCCGGGCGGTTGTAGCGCTCGTAGCGCGGGCGCCAGTCCGAGTCGCCGGGACGGATGTAGGGAAAGAAGCAGGGAGGAAGCTCCACCGCGAGCTCCCCGCGCGTTCGCATGCCGTCGCACTCCCGCTCCGTCCAGGTCACGATCTCGCGCGAGAGCGCCTCGTCCGCGAGACCGGTGATGATTGCCAGGGAGTTGCCGAGGAGATCGAAGCGGTCGCTTGAGTAGAGCTTGTAGGACCACAGCGCAAAGTGCGGTGCCTCCCGCGCTCGCAGCCCCTCGTGAACGTGCCGCTCTTGCGATTCACCCTGAACCACCGGCATGTTCGCCAACGCGCCAAGACGCCCAGCCTCCTGCGTCTTGCCGTAGAGTCGCAGGCAGGCGTAGACGATGCAGTTCACGTAGAGCCCATAGCCAAGGACCCATTGCTCATCGCGCCAATCGCTCGTCGGAAGCTGCGCCACCAGCCCCTCGTCGCCGGGGCTCTGGTAGGCCATCCAGGTGAGGGAGCGCTCGACCGCCTCGGCGAGAAAGTCTCCCTCGCCGCTCGCCCGCCGATAGAGCGCCACGGCGAGAAGGAAGAGGGGGGTCGTGTCGCTCGCCCCTCGATCGAGAGGGTCGTGGACGAGGGAGGGGATGTGGCCGTGCTCACTCTGACTTCGCGCGCAGCGCTCGAGCACTCGGCGCAGCACCGCGCGCAGCTCGCTGTCTCCGCTAGCCAGGATGCCCAGGGAGGAGATCATGAGGTCGCGGGTGTAGGGCTCGGGATAGCCCCACCCGGCAGCTCGTGGGAGCCCTTCGCAGGGGCCCGCCGCATTGTGCAGGAGCACCGCGCGAGCGGCTTCCCTGGCCGCGAGCACCTCCCGGGCAAGCAAGCGATTCATGGAACACCCTCCCTCCCGCCCGCTACTCGATTCCAAGCCGCCGCTTCAGGATCTCCACGAAGGATCTGGCCACCACCCGGTAGTCGAAGAGGCGCTCCACCCGCTTGCGGCCCGCCGCGCCCATGCGGGTGCGCAGGACCGGATCGGTCATCAGCTGCCGCAGGCCCTCCGCGACGTCGGTGACGCTCGCCCGGTAGTCCGCAATCCGCGGCGGATCGAAGACGACCTTGTGGCCGGGCTCGAAGCCCTCGTCGACCCCGAGGACCGCCTCGTGAATGCGGTTCTCGATGCCGACCTCCGCCAAGTAGCCGCTCTCCCCGTGCACGACCGTGTCGAGGAGGGCCATCGCCTTGATCCCGAGCACGGGCTTTTCGCAGGCTCCGGCCTCCACTTGCGGCATCCCGAAGCCTTCGATCCGGGAGGGGGCCGTGTAGATGTCGCAGGCCGCAAGCAGATAGGGCATGAAGGTGCGCGAGACGACGTTTGTCGCATAGGTGACCCGCTTGTCGATGCCGAGGCTGGCGGCGAGCTTGAGATCAAGGACATTCTGCGCGAAGGTGCGCGGCTGGGGCCACACCTTGCACACGTAGCGCCACGGAGGCACGGTGTCCCCGAGTAGGGCCAAGGCCTGCATCACCTCCTGCGCCCCCTTCGAGGCTCCGTCTCCTCCGACGGTCAGAAGAAAGAGCTCCTCGTCGCCGATCCCGAACACCTCGCGGACCGCCCGCACCTTCGGATCCTCGAGGGTTCGGGGGACGAAGGCGCTCGTGTCACAGCCGACGGGCAAAACCTCGATATTGTCCGAGCGGATCCCGTCGCGGATGTAGACCTCCTTCACCCAGTTCGAGGTGACGAGGATAAGGGGAAGTTCGTTCAGGACCTCCCGGTAGTTCGCGATGTAGCCGTCCGCCACCAGCCAGGGAATCGCCGGGATCCCCTGTTTGTGGGGATGCAGCACGATGTGCGGGGTGTGGCCCCAGTACCCAACCCCAACCGTGAGGTCGGGCCGGTACCATCGGTAGTACCACTCCTTTTCCTGGGGAGACTCGAAGTGCGCCGCCTGCACCTCCACTCCGAGCTCCTTCAAGCCGCGGTGGAGCAGGTCGCCTTGAGTCGCGAGGCCTCCGGGAGAGGGGGGGTATTCATAGAGGAGGAGCAGCTTCACGCCTGGTCCCCTTCCACGTCGAAGGCAAGGGCAGCGGTCGTTGCCTCATCGAAGCGCCAGAAGGCCTCCGTGCGGGGGGTCGCGCGGGCCTCCCAGCTCTCGGGCGAAAAGTCGTAGAGCTCGGTTATGATCTCGTGCTTGCGGAGCCAGATTTCCTCGGAGAGAAGCAGCTGCAGCGGGGCGTACGGGATCGCGTGCGGATAGCGCCGTCTCTCCTCGTCCTCGTAGGCGAAGAGCCAAAGCTCTCGGCTCACGAGCCGCCCGGCCCGCATCAGCGCGATGACCGCGCGGCTCACCTCCTCGTGGCGGAGGTGCCGCGTGTACTCGCCATGAGGGCTGTGGGTGAGGAGCAGATCGAAGGCCGGCGGGGCGATCGAGCGTACGCAGGGCGAGCCGCCGGAGGCGGCGGCGCCTGCCGGTTTGACGGCCCCCGGGATGGCGCCCGAGGCGGAGGGTACGACGCCCCGACCGGGCTCAAGGGCGAGGATCGCCTCCGCCACCGCGGCAATGGAAAGCGGCAGCTGTTCGGGGCTGTCGTCAAGGGCGCCCATGCGCCAGTCGACCGCTCCCAAGGCGCGCACTGCCCGCGCGAAGCGGGGCGCGCGGTCGCGATCGTCCCCTCGGCACAGGGAGAAAATCGAGCAGCGCCATTCGGGGTGGAGAAGGATTGCGCCCCCCGACCAAAGGGTCTCATCGTCAGGGTGGGCGACGACTATCGCAACCGCTGGTTCGCTTCTCGGCGACATAGGTAAAAGCGCGGCCGGCGTGGGTCCCTGCGGGGGCCGCGGCCGCACCGCGTCCCCCATGATATCACGTACCGCGGCTGCCGCAAGCCCCGGCCTACGGCGCCCGCGAAGCCGATCGCTAGAACCATACCCCCATTCCGACGCCCATTCCCCAGGCTCCTCGCCCGCCGGCCGGCGGAAGGAAGAGCGGCTCCGGGCGGAAGGTGACCTTTCCTTCGCTTACCCGCTCCCGTGCGAGGCTGCCGGCATTCTTCGCTGCCGCAACGCGGAGGACGTGATCCACGATCGAGCCGCCGACGACCATCGCGAGCGAGGGCAGATAGTCAACGAAGCTGTGACTCTTGAAGGAGGCCTCGACGTTGGCATAGGGCGAGGTGAACCAATTGAGCTGGTCGAGATGAAGATCGGAGGGCAGAAGGAAGTAGGCGCCGAGGATCGTACCCGCGATTACCGCAACGTTGCCGGTGAGAAAGAGGGTCCCGGCAAGGGGCGCCCCGTTCATGAACTGCCCGGCTCCCGGGATGAAAAAGGAGGCAAGCTCCGAGCGCTTGATGTAGGCAAACTGCTGCCGGGCGACCGAAAGCTTCCCGAGGGCGCGCTCGATGTCCGCGAGCTTCACGTCCGCCAGGCTCTTGTCGCCCATCTGTGCGAGCACCTTGGCGTAGGCGCTGTCGAGAATCGCCCGATCCGGATCCGAGTGGCGCCACCCCTTTCCGCCGCCGAGCGGCTGCGCCGAGACGGAGAGCGATCCCGCCGTTAGGAAACCGACTGCCATGAGCGCAGCGACGATTCCGATTCTGTGATGGTTCTTCATAGGTAATCCCTTGGCCTCCCACGAGTCAATTTAGGAGAAGGTTACCCATCGCAAGGCCCCCGAGCAAGCAAAAACGCACGCACGGCCGGCGGCTTGAAATAAACCGGACGGCCCGGCATCATCTCCTCACGTCTCTCATCAGGAGGAGCACATGGACGCTGCCGAAATATCACGCGAGGCACCGCAGCAGGCGCCCGGGGAGAATACCGAGCGCGTGGCCCCGCTCGTCCGGACTTTAAGCCGGGGGATCTACTTCTGGAGGGATGAGGCTCGCGGCCCCCGCCGCCTGCGCGGGCTCATGGCCCACCAGCACGTTCAGCGCATGTTCGATACGATCGCCGGTACCTACGACCTTCAGAATCGCTTCCTCGCCGCTCGCGTCGACAACCACTGGCGGAACATGTTCGTTCGCTACCTCCGCCTCAATCCGGGCGCCGTCCTTGGCGATCTTGCGGTGGGAACCGCCGAGATCACCATCAAGGCCTGCAGGCGCTATCCGGAAATTCGGGTCGTCGGCGTCGATTTCTCGGAAGGGATGCTCCGCATGGCGCGCCGCAAGATACGGGCCCGCGGCCTCTCACCGCGCGTCGAGCTTCGCACCGGCGACCTGCGCGAGCTTCCAATCGCCGACGAAAGCTTCGACGCGGTCACCATCTCCTTCGGCATCCGCAACATCAAGGAACGCGGCAAGGTCCTGCGCGAGTGTTTTCGCGTCATGAAGCCCGGCGGTCGACTCCAGATCATGGAGCCGAGCTTCCCCAATGCACCGATTCTGAAGGGACTCTACCGCTACTACTTCGATCACGTCATGCCCCTGTTCGGCAACTGGATCTCCGGGACCGATTACGCCTACAGCTACCTGGCGGAGACCGTCTACGTCTTTCCTTCAGACGAGGAATTCCTTCGGGAGATTTCTGCGGCCGGATTCGCCCGCACCAGCCTCGTGGCTCTCACCTTCGGGATGGCGAAGATCTACCGCGGCTGGAAGCCGAAGGGGCGCCCATAGGGCGGCCAGCGAGGGCGGACCCCACGTACCATCGGCGTGGACGCTCGGGGCTAGGGCAGCTCCATAGGGCTGGCGTCGGAAGCGAGGGGCGGCTGCGACAGGAGCTTCAGCGCCTCTTTGCGCTTTCCCTGCGCGACGAGAGCGACGAGGCGCTTGAAGTCGCTCTTGCTCTCGAGATGGCGCATGAGCGGGAACTTGCGCTTCAACGCCCCGAAGCCTGCCGGGATGTCGAGCTTGTAGCTCGGCAGCCGCGAGCTTCCCCTCCTTCCGCTCGCCAGGGACTTCAGATAGCGGTACTGCTCGTCAAGCTCCTCGCTCACCCCCTTGCCCGCCAGCCTGCGCGTCACGTCCGCCTCGACCTGCTCCTGGAGGCGCTCGAGGTTGGTGCCCGAGCCGAAGACCACCGGAAGCTCCACCGGCACCAGCAGCTCCCCATCGCTCGTAAACTGCGAAATGCTCTCGGTGTAGAAGTTCGGGGTCATGATGACCGGGGTCGAGCGGGGCACGAAGCGCAGCTGCTTGTACTCGCGCACGATGCTCTCGATGCGATCGATTTCCCGCTGGAGGAAGGCGTCGCCGGGGCTCGCCTGGAGGTCGGCATCGAGATCAGGCAGGAGCTCGTTTTCATAGTAATAGATCGCCTGGGAGAGGGGCATCTTGATTGTCTCGGCGGAGTAGATCTCCTGTGCGCCCTCTTCGATCCCGTAGGGAGGCTCGCTCTGGTTCTCGGCGCCCAGGACCGGAAAGAGGGTCTTCATGATCGCACGCAGGATCGGGGGCAGGCGCTCGGTATGGACGACCGGGGCGTAGGTGTCGTCGGGTCGCAGAAACTTCTGGATCGAGGCGGTGATGGTCTCGGCGACAAGGCTCGCGGCGCGCGCGTCCTCGACCGCCGCGTCGAAAAAGGCGCCGCCGCCCTGGAGCAGGAGCTGCTTGAAGAGCTCCCGCGCCTCCGCATAGCCCTCCGCCTCGAGGATGAGCTCCTTCTGATCGAGGGAGACGTTCGCGTTCCCGAGCTCCTCCAGGAGCTGGGCCCCGGCGATTGCCGCACGACGGGCGAGCTCGCTCATCTCGCCGACGGTCTCCGGATCGCGGGTGGAGGCGATGAGCTCGATGAGGCGAATGGCAATGGTCAGGCGCGTGTTGATGAGCTCGAGGGTGACGTCGATGTCGGCGAGGCCAGCATAGTCGGCCGATAGGGCGCACGCCTGTTGGTCAAGGTAGGCCTCCTTCTCCTGGAGGTCGCGAATCGAAGCCCGCCACCGACCCTCGAGTGCATTCATCTCCGCCCTCAGCCGCCTCGGCAAAGCGTACCAGATGGGCGGCGGAATATCCAGGGGAGAGCAGCGGCGGGCCGGGGTCGCAAGGGGGGGCTGCGGCGCCTCCGGAACGGGAGCGCCGCGGGGAGGGCTTCGCAGGGCTCAACTTTTCATTTTCGAAGGGATGACGTACACTGTCGGGCGAGCCAAGGTGAGGCACGCGCCCACCGGGAGGCGCCCGACCGACTGCCGAATCGGGAGGGTCCCTTCGCGAACGGATGCAGCACACCCGCCGTGTGCGGTTTTTTTTGCTCGGCGGCTGCCATGAACCTGCCGAATTCTTGGGCAGGCCGCCTCCGAAGAGGGTGATTCAGGCGAAGCGGATCCTGAAGAGGCATCCGGAGACGCCCACCGGTCGTCTCCCTCTCGGGGCTCGATCACAGGGGGAGGGCAATCTCGGCCGAGATCGTCCTGCCCAATCAGGAGCACATGCGATGCCGAGCAACGGCGCCACGGGACTAGGTGACTACGTACAACTCGCCTTCTTTGCCGAGATCGGCAAGGCCATCACCTCGGCGACCACCATCAACGAGACCCTGAAGTCGGTGATGGAGCAGATTGGGAACGTCTTCGCCCCGCAGAACTGGTCGCTGCTCCTGCAGAACCCCAAGACCGGCGAGCTCACCTTCAAGCTTGCCATCGGAAGCGGGGTAGACAAGATCCTCGGCATGACCATTCCCAAGGGACGCGGAATTGCCGGCTGGATCGCCGAGACCGGCCAGGCGATCATCATCAAGGATGTCGCAAACGACAAGCGCTTCGACGCGACGATGGATCAGCTTCTGGGCTTCAAGACCGAGTCGATCATCGGGGTGCCCCTGAAGACGAAGGATCGCGTCTTCGGGGTGATCGAGCTCATCAACAAGCTGAACGGCGAGACCTTCACCCCGCTCGAGCTGAAGACCCTTATCACCATCGCGGACTTTACGGCCATCGCGATCGAAAAGGCCTACTACCTACAGGCCCTCAAGCGAATCGCCCTCATCGATCATCTCACCGGAGTCCACAACCGGCGGAGCATGATGCGTTTTCTCGATCGGGAGATCGATCGCTGCAATAGGCTCAACACGGTCCTCTCGGTCCTGATGGTCGACATCGACAAGTTCAAGGAGATCAACGACAACTTCGGACACGTCGCCGGAGACACGGTTCTGCGCAACCTCGCGCGCATCCTCCAGCAAAACCTGCGCAAGATCGACATCATCTGCCGCTACGGCGGCGACGAGTTCGTGGTCCTCATGCCCGACACCGGAGGCCCCCAGGTCGATGAGATCCGCCAGCGCATCATCGCGGCAGTGCGCGACAACGGGGATCAGACCACCGTCCGCTACGAGGTGAGCATTGGGGTCTTCAGCGGACGCCCCCAGAGCGTCTCGGAGATCTTCAAGTCCGCCGACCTCGACATGTATCGCGACAAGAATGCAAAGATCGATCAGGAGATCGACAACCTCTCCCAGAACATCGGTGAGTTCATCGCAGACGAGGAAGCGGGCGGCGATGCGCAGGGCGGTCCGCAGCCGGGACGGTAGCAGCGCCCTCTTTGCCGCCCGTGCTCACCCGAAGGGCCTCGGCGCGCTCCTCGCCTCGGGGACATGGCGCTTGGGTCGCCCGCCGAGGCCGATGCCTGTCTCCGCCGAAACGCCCGCTCCCCTCCGCCGGGAGGGGGACGAGCTTACAGAATGAGGACATCGAGGCAGATCCCTTGCGGGAGGGTGATGGTCCAGCTCTTGGTCCCCGTCTGAGCGCTCGCCGCCTGGTAGTAGGAGTTGGAGGTCGGGTTCATCGCGGAGGCGGAGAGGGTTCCGCTGCCGCTTGCGAGGGAGAGCGAAGGGCTGTAGTTGAAGAAGTCGATGGAACCCAGCTCGTAGGTGGAGCCTCCCGCCCCCGACGTGAATTAGCCCCCCGAGTTGTAGGTATAGCCCGGGAGGCTCATCTGGTACCGCGACATGAGCACCGCCGCCGACCAGCGCTTGAGAAGGGTCGCAAGGCTGTCGCTGCCGCCGCTGTAGGCGTTCACCGCATTCACGATGGCGCTTTGGTCGGTGTAGGGCGAGTCGACGATGCTGCGCTGCAGGCTCGCCCCGCCGTAGTTCCGTGCGAGCCAGGCCCCGAAGGCGTAGGCGACCGCGTACTCGTAGATGTCCATGTTTGCCTCGCTCGTCACGACGAGGGAATCCTCAGAGTACGCGTTGAAATCCGGAATGCGCCCGTCGACGTTGCCCGCCGCGCCTGCGCTGCCGCCGGGATAGGCAGTCGGATCGACCCCTCGCGGCCCCGAATCGTCGAGCATGTTCGGGTTCGCCACGAGGTCCTCCATGATCATCGAGCACATCTCGTTGATCCAGGCGTCGGTTCCCCCCACCCCGTAGGTCACCTGCTTCTGATAGTGCTCGCAGTTGTCGCTGACCGTCGTCTGGACGATTCCGTAGGTGCTGAAGCCGGTCGCGGATTGACGTCGGTGACGAAGGCTTTCTGGGTTCCGGGGATGTCGCCGCTTGCGGGCACCGGGCCCGAGCTCACGGTCGGCGCGACGCTCCGCCTCATCGCCCCCGGCTGCCAAGAGGACCGGTTGTACTCGGAGATGAACTCGCGAAGGTTCTTCGGGTTTGGATAGGAGGCGGCGAGTGAAAGGGGGGACGGGGCCGCGGCAATCTCCCTTCCATCGACGAGGATAGGCGAGGCGCTCGCGGAGCTCACCGCGAGGTTGAGCGGCGGATTCGAGGGGAGCGAGGGGTTGCTGAAGACGAAGGAGACGCTGCGGGCGGTGCTTCCGAGATCGGCCGTGTAGGTGAAGGTCCGCCCGGTGGAGGGCAGACGCTGCACGATGGGGATCACCGGCGCGTTCGCCGGGAGGGCCATCGTGAGGAGATCGCAGCCCGCCGCGAGCGAAGCGGCGAGGATGGCTGCTGCGAGGAGCGCCAGGGCGGCAGGAAGACCGCGCCGCCTCATCATCGCCGGAGCCCTTGGGCGAAGCCGTAGCTGACCATCAGGTAGACCCCCTGCGGATAGTAGTCCCCGATTCCGCTCGAGCCGCCGACGAGGGCGGGGGTCAGGGGTAGGAGACCGCAGTGGAGCTCACTCCGATTCGGTCAATCGGAGCGACTGAAGAGTCGGAGACCTGGGTGGCGTTCTGATGCGAGAGATAGGACAGCGCGAAGCGCAGACCGAAGGCGCGGGAGAGCTCGAGCGCGAGAAAGCCCCCGACGCTCCAGGAGAGCCCGACCTCGATCTGTCCGCTCACCGGCGAGGCGGCCAACTCCGAGAGCACGGCCTCCCGATTCGTGATAAGGCTGCCGCCCGCGAAGCCGGCGCCTGCGCCCCCAAGTGTGCCGACGCGAAGCTCGAGAGCCGAGAGTGAGAGGCAGCCGGAGGCGAGAAACAGTGCCGCTCAGGCGACGACTTTCCGCACGAGGGCCTCCCTTGGGCAGGGAGCCCCCGCCGCAGCAGTCCTTCTGCTCCGCACCAGCATACTGCAGAGCGCGCCCCGATTCCAGTGAGGGCTTACCCCGGATCGGCGATTCGGCTATAGTCGCTGCCATGGCTCACACCACGACTCCGCTTGCGAACAAGGTCGTTTGGATCACCGGGGCCTCTTCGGGGATCGGAGAGGCCCTCGCCTACGCCCTGGCCGCCCGAGGAGCACGCCTCATCCTATCGGCCCGGCGCGCCGAGCGCCTGGCCGAGGTGGCCGCGCGCTGCAAAGGGGTCGGGGCGAGCGTTGACATCCTCCCCCTGGACCTCGCCGACGGCTCGTCCCTCGCTGCCTCGGTTCGAGAGGCAAGCGCGGCCTACGGCATCATTGACATCCTCGTGAATAACGCCGGGATCAGCCAGCGCGCCGAGGCGATCGACACCGCG
Organism: Spirochaetales bacterium; assembly: GCA_027314665.1. Classification (GTDB taxonomy): domain Bacteria; phylum Spirochaetota; class Spirochaetia; order DAHUYW01; family DAHUYW01; genus DAHUYW01. The sequence continues at coordinate 510 of DAHVAK010000112.1, read as the reverse complement.
CCCGACGTGGTGCGAACGATCATCGAGACCAATTTGATCGGTCCGGTAATTCTCACCGCCGAGGTCGCCCGGCGCATGCGGGAGCGCGGCAGCGGCTTGATCGTGGTTGTCTCGAGCCTCGTGGGAAAGGTCGGCTCGCCGCTGCGCTCGGCCTACGCCGCCTCGAAGCACGCCCTTCACGGCTACTTTGACTCCCTGCGGATGGAGCTTGCCGGCCGCGGGGTCGGGGTCCTCCTCGTCGTGCCGGGCTTCGTCCGCACCGAGATCTCCCTCGCGGCCCTCGAGGCGACCGGACAGCCTCACGGGCGGATGGATCCCGGCCAGCGGGATGGGATGAGCCCCGAGGCGGCAGCCGAGCGAATCCTGCGGGCGATTGCCGCGGGAAAGGAGGAGATCAGCGTAGGTTTTGACGCGCGGGCGCGCCTTGCGGTGATCCTCCGGAGCCTCGCCCCGCGCCTTCTCGCTCGGATCATGGCCAAGGCTCGGGTCGTCTAGCAGGGTGCTGACAAA
>DAHVAK010000255.1 GCA_027314665.1 Spirochaetales bacterium | reverse complement strand
GGCCGCGCCCGCCGAGAGGGCGAGGAGGAGGATCAGCGCGAGCCACCTCTGCATCCCGATCACCCTTCGTCCGCGGCGGCTAGGCTAGGAAAAGAGGCACCTGCATGACCTCGGGCTGCAGCCCGCCGTGGAATGCTAGGTGATTCTTCGACTCTTGACCCGAGGCGAGGTACTCGAGGGCGACCGGCTCGGAGGCGATCCCGATGAAGTTGCCAAGGCGGGCGCGCATGACCGGCGAGATCCCGTCCGCGCCGAAGAGCCCGAGCGCCTCGGCATCCGGGATCGAGATGAGCTGCATGAGCGCGCCGTAGGAGGAGGTGAAGAACTCCTCGAATTTCTTCTCAAGCCCTTCGCGCACGTGGAAGACCGGCATCGCCGCTTCGCCGGCAGGGGGCGCAACCAGATACCGAAGGAGGGGATCCTCCTCGGATAGGTGGAACTGCCGTCCGGAGGGGACATCGACGAGCCCGTGATCCGCGGTCACCACCATGCACACCTCGTCCCCGAGTTGGGCGCGCAGATCCAGGAGTGCGGCGTCCAGATTGCGGACGAGCCGCTTTACCCGCACCCCGGCGGTGCCCTGCTCGTGCTGGGCGGTGTCCATGTCGGGGATGTAGAAGAAGCTGAAGGTGGGCCCTTCCGCTTCCCGCAGGTAGTCCGCCGCCGCCGCGAGCCCGCTCGAGATGGTGCGGTAGCCGACGACCTCGGAGCTGCCGTGGGCCCACCGGCTGTACTCGCCGCGCTTCAAGTGGTGGGGAAGAAAGGTGCGGACCGCGCACTCCAGCTGCGAAAACAGGCTCCGGGAGGTGACGATGGAGGACATCGTTATGTTCAGCTCGCCGAGGGGCTTCTCGGTGCCCCGCTCCACGAAGGGAAGAACCACTACGGTCCGCTCCCTGTCGGGCAGATAGGTGAACCAGCCGGTGAGCCCGTGAACCCCCGGCCACTCCCCGGTAACCAGGGAGGTCACCGCGCAGGCAGTCGTCGAAGGGAAGACTGCCCGCAGCTCGCGCGTGAAGTAGGTGGCGAAGAATCCCCCCGGCGGGTAATGTCCCGAGAGATTCATCCCAAGGCCGTCGATGAGAATGAACAGGTAGTGCTCCGGCCTTCTGCTGCGATTGGAGCGTGCGAGGAGATCTCGCTTCAACGACTTGATCCAGTGGGTTTCTTTGAACTCGCGGTAGCCGCAGAGGGTTGCGAGGGTCCGGATTAGGTCGATGCTGTTCGGCGTACGTTCAAGAGGATGGAGGATGAGGCCTTCCGCCATCCATTGTCTGACAATCTCTATCCTCTTCATGCTGTGCCAACGGACAGGCGGCAGTCTACCAGATTTGATTCGAAGAATGAAGGGCCCGGGCGGGCGACGGAGGCATTCCGCCGCCGCTACACCTCCAACTTGAATAGAGAGCGGAGAACCTCCCGGTTTCGCTCGTTGGAAAAGACATTGCCTTCCGAGCGGTACATGTACTCGATGAGATCCTTGTGGGCTTCGATGATCTTGTGGCGAACCATCTTCATGGTCGAATTGATCATTTGATTGCGCTCGCTGAACGCCTCCGGAACGATCTGGAAGGTCGAGGGAATCCAGGTGGCGGGGAAGCGGTTGTGGAAGCGAGCATCCTCCTTGAAGGCGTAGAAGGAGGACCGAATCTCCTTGAGGAGGTCGATGGAGCTCATTCGCCGAGACCTCAGGAGCTGCTCGATCTTCGCGACATCGAGGGAGACCAGCGCTGTTGTGTACTTGCAGTGGTCGTTGTAGACGAGGGTCTGCTCCACGAGCTCGGAGGAGCCGACGATGGCCGCCTCAATCTCCTCCGGCGAGTACTTCTCCCCGTCGTCCGAGATGAGGAGCGCCTTCTCGCGTCCGACCACCGAGAGGAAACCGTCCTCGTCATAGAAGGCGAGATCGCCTGTGTGGAGCCAACCGTCCAAGAGGGCTTCGGCGGTCGCCTTCTCGTTGTGAAAGTAGCCCTTCATGACGTTGTTGCCGCGAATGAGCACCTCGCCGATCTCGCCGAACGCGGCGTAGCTTCCATCGCCCTTTACGACCCGGCATTCGACCGACGGGGCAATCCGTCCGGAGGTCCCGAACTTGTGGGCGCTCGGGGTATTCGAGGAGATGACCGGAGCGGCCTCGGTGAGGCCGTAGCCCTGATAGATGGGAATCCCGAGGGCGCTGAAGAACTCCTGCTGCCTGCGCTCGAGAAAGGCTCCCCCGCCGACGAAGAACTTGAAATCAGCGCCGAACATCCTCCTCACCCGGCGAAAGATGAGGAGCTCCGCCGCTCGATACGGAAGCCAGTTGGCGAGGCGGACCGCGAGGCGGGGTCGGCGATAGCCGTCGCCGTGGTAGTGAATCCCGCAGGAGAGCCCCCAGCGAAAGAGCGCCTCGACCAAAAGGCCCCGCTCGGCTACGCCCGCCTTGATCCTTTTCATGAAGGTCTCCGAGAGGGCGGGAACCGTCAGCAGAAAATCCGGATTCGCGTCGAGGAGATTCGCGGGGATGTTTCGGATGAGCGAGAGATTCCCCCCCCGCGCGTCGACGAAGTAGAGCTGTATCCCTTTCAGCAGGGCGGCGTAGATCCCGACGGTGTGGGCGAAGGAATGGTCGCAAGGAAGGATGAGCAGCGTCTTCCATCCGCGGGGGACATTGAACATCGCAACCGAATCGACGCAATTCGCCCAGTAGTTCAGGTGCGTGAGCATGATTCCCTTAGGGTTGCCGGTTGTTCCCGAGGTGTAGCTGATCGTGACGACGTCGTCCTCCCGAATCGACTTCTCGATCTCTTCGAGCTCGAGTCGGGTCTCTTCGAGAGCCCTGCGCCCCTCGTCGATGAGCTCGTCCATGAAGAGGAGGTTCTTGCCGTGGGAAAGACCATGGCGGCGCGCAAGGGCTTCGCGGTCCCCGCCCTCCCCGTCAAGACAGATGAGGACAAAGTCCTTTCGGGTGATCTTGTCCAGGACCGTTGCCACCCTCTCGATGGTGTTGTGCGATACGATCACCGCCCGGGACTGGGAATGGTTCAGCCGAAAGGGCACCTCTTCCGGCAGAAGCCGTATCGAGAGCGGCACCGTGCGGCACGCGGCGAGCAGGGTCCCGAGCTCGCCGACGACCCAGCCCGGGAGACCCTCGGAGAGAATCGCTATCGAGGTATTCCTGCGATAGCCGTGTTTGACCAAATAGGAGGCAAATGCGGTCGCCTCCTCCTCCACCTGCCTGAAGCTTCGCGAAACCCAGCCCCTGTCCTGCCGTTCCCAGAGATAGGGGATATTCGGATAGCTCGAGGCTGCCTCGCGCAGCATCTGGACCACGGTTCTTGTCATGCTTGTTTGCCTGGGAATGACGCAATAGTACCGCAGCGCGCGATCGATTTCAAGCCTCCGCGCGTCGATTGGCCACGTAGTAGACCGGCTCGTCCCGATAGTAGTGCTCCCGCCGCTCGATCATCACGGCGATGAGCTTCCGCACGGTTTCCTGGATCTCGGCGCTTGAGGCGAAGGTGGGGATGACGTATTCCTCCACGAGCTTCGGTCGCTCCTCGGTCGGCGCAAGGCTCACGTTCCAGGAGAACACGCCGAGGGCGATCGCGGTTCGCAGCTCCGTTACGACCTCAAGCAGGGGTTGGGAGTACTCGAGCAACATGTCAGCGGCCGATCTGCTCGCCTTGAGCGGGAAGGTTCCTCCCCGGTAGACGAAGGAATAGTCCTGAAGCACGCGGTTGACCTCCCGCCGCCTCTTCTTCTCGGTCGCGCCCATCTTCGCCTCCTTACAGCCGCTGCATGGTAGCAGAAAGGCGAAAGACTTTACAACACGCCAAGATGGCGAAGAGGATCCCTTTCTCCGCGAAGAAGCGGCGGGCGTCGGGGGCGTGAAGGCAAGGTGATCGCAGACGGCAGGCCCGCGCGCTGCGAGCTTCGCCTCCCGCGAGAGCAACTCTCCCCTTCAGGACATGGGCCTTCTTCTGTGCGTCATGTATTCGATCGAGGAAATCGGACCGGTCCACCGTGACTCAGTGTCGCCGGGGGCCTGAGCCCTCCACACCCGCCCGCAAGCCGCGCTCGAGCCCATTCCGACTCTCGCCGAGGCTTTGGACGCATGTTCGCAGATGAGCGCTCAGCGGGGGCTGGGAACGCGACCGTGCGGATCCTCTTCCCCGCGTCGGACGGCTAGCTCGTCGAGCGATCGCGCTCCGCTTCCCTTCGCTTGAAGTCCTCGAGGAGACGATCGGCAACCTCCTTCTCGCGCTCGCCCATTGCCGGCAGGCGCTCCAGCTCGGCGTAGCTTGCCCCGAGATCCTCAATCCGTTGGGAGAGCTCCTGGGTCCGGTCCCTCACGGCGTCAACCTGCAGGGGCTCGCGCGCCTGAGCCATTCCTGCCATGCGGGCGATGTCAAGCTGCATCTGCTTCAGCGAGTTCACGGAGTTGCCCACCTTCAGCTCCATGAGCTCCTTCTGGCCCTTCAGCTCCTCGAAGGAGCGATTCTGCCGCTCGATCTGCTCGATCGACCGCTGGTACTCGGCCTTCAGCGTGGGATTCGAAGCCTGGGCGTGACGGCTGCGCAGGGTCGCAAGGTCCCGATCGAGCTCCGCCCGCGGGATCGTTGCCATGATCCCGTCGACCTCCCGGCTCTTGCGCGCGAGCTTGCGCACTTGGCCGATGTAGCTTTCGAGCAGCGGCTTCATGTCCTCTCCGAGGTAGGCTTGGCTCGGATCGAGGTCCTTGGCCTGAAGGAGAATGGCATCGGCGAGCTGAATCGCCTGCTTGACGATCGGCGGATCGTCCTCCGCGCCGACCCCCGCGATGCGCTCGGCGTCGATGCGCTTCTTGTTCTTCATGAGCGCCCGAAGACGCTTCAGAAATCCTCCCCTTCGGGCGAGGTAGGTGACCGTCGAGCTGATGAAGCCGATGGCGAGCCCCGCAAGCGGAAAGAGGGCCCAGAAGAAATGGGGGGAGGTGAGCAGATTGATCGTGACGAGCAGGACGCCCACCATCGTGAGGGAGGCCGCCGCGCCGCGGGCGCCC
>DAHVAK010000244.1 GCA_027314665.1 Spirochaetales bacterium | reverse complement strand
CTGCGCCTACACGTCGAAGTCGCCGCCGCCGAAGTCCCCCCCGCCGTCGAAATCCCTTCCGCCGAAGTCCCCCCCGCTGGGGTCGCCGCCGTAGTCGTTCGCACCGAAGGGTCCCAGCTCCTGGCCGGAGCCGTCGACCACGAGGAGGTCGGGAGGGGCAGCCATGGAGAAGAGGGAGCCCCACACCATCCCGGTCAGCATCGCCCCGAAGGGGTTCGGGCAGTACCATTCGAAGGGATCGCAGCGCGGGCTCGCCGGGGAAGGGGGAGCCACCGGGCGCCGGGCCGCTGCTGCCTGGGGCCTCTGGACCACGGCTCCCGCGGTCCTGACTTCGATGCTTGCCTCGGGCAGCGCCGCGCGCCCGAGCCATCGGCGCGCGTGCGAGGCTATCAACGCGAGCCCGAGCAACCGATGCGCGCCCTCGTCGCCTCTTGCGGCGCGCCGCTTTCTATGAGCCGAACCTCTTGAAGAACCAGAGCTTCACCGTATGGGTGAGGGCGCTGTAGGCGAGGAGGAAGGCGGCGATCCAGAACCAGTAGGTGAGGGGCAGGGGAACGAGGCCGAAGGCGGGGCCTATCGCCGAGTAGGGTAGGAAGATCCCGGCTGCGGCAACGAGAAGCGAGGAGAAGGCAAGGGCGCGCCCCGGGCCGCTTTGGATGAAGGGGATCCGACTCGTGCGGATGATGTGAACGATGAGGGTTTGGGTGAGAATCGACTCGACGAACCAACCCGTGTGGAAGAGGCTCTCGAGGTAGTGCTTGGCCGCCGGGCTTGCCGCGGCGCTCACGAACTGATTGCACTTGAAGAAGAAGAGCATAAGGAAGAAGGTGCAGTAGTCGAAGATTGAGCTCAAGGGGCCTATATAGATCATGAAGCGCCGCAGATGCTTGATGTCCCAGCGGCGCGGGCGCGTGAGGATCTCCTCATCGACCCTGTCGGTCGGGATCCCAAGCTGCGAAAGGTCGTAGAGGAAGTTGTTCAGGAGGACCTGGATCGGGGCCATCGGCAGGAAGGGCAGAAAAAGGCTTCCGCCCAGGACGCTGAACATGTTCCCGAAGTTCGAGCTTGCCCCCATGCGGATGTACTTGGTGATGTTGGCAAAGACCTTGCGCCCCTCGATGATCCCGTCCTCAAGCACCATGAGGCTTTTCTCAAGAAGGATGATCCCGGCCGATTCCTTGGCGATGTCGGTCGCGGTGTCTACGGAGATTCCGACGTCGGCGGCGCGCATCGCAGGGGCGTCGTTGATCCCGTCGCCCATGAAGCCGACCACGTTCCCCCGCCTGCGGAGCACCGTCACAATCCGCTCCTTCTGGGAGGGGGTGAGGCGCGCGAAAACCTCGGTCTCCTCGACCGCCTCCTTGAGCTCCGGATCGCTCATTGCGACGATCTGCTTTCCGAGCAGCACACGGCTCACCGCGAGCCCGACGTCCTTGCACACCTTCAGGGTCACGAGCTCGTTGTCGCCGGTGAGGATCTTGACCTTTACCCCCGACGCTCGCAGGGCCTCGATCGCCTTCAGGGCGGAGTCCTTCGGCGGGTCGAATAAGGCGATGTATCCGAGGAGGATGAGGCTCGTCTCGTCGTCGGCGGCGAACTGCTCCTTGGCGAGGGGATACTCCCGGTAGGCGATCGCGAGCACCCGGTAGCCGTCCGCCGAGAGCTCGCGGTAGTCCTCGGCGAGATCTCCCTTGATGACCTCGGTGAGGGGGTAGATCTCCTCGTCGATCTGGTAGCGGTCGCACACTCCGTAGACGTCCTCGACGGCTCCCTTGCAGATGAGGATGTGGGCATCCTCGTATTCGATGATCACCGACATCCGCTTGCGCTGGAAATCGAAGGGGATCTCGTCGACCTTCCGGCAGGTCCGCTCGACGTCGAGATCCTCGTTGGAGAGGATCGCGTTGTCGAGGAGGTTGCGCAGCCCCGTCTGGTAGTAGGAGTTCATGTAGGCGTAGCGCAGGACATCCTCGCTCTCGCGGTTCACCACATCGACGTGGCGCTCGAGGACGACCCGGTCCTGGGTCAGGGTGCCGGTCTTGTCGGAGCAGATCACGTTCATCGCGCCGAAGTTCTGGATGGCCTGCAGCTGCTTGACGATCACCTTCTTGCGCGACATGACGATCGCACCCTTCGAAAGGCAGACCGTGATGATCATGGGAAGCATCTCGGGGGTAAGCCCGACCGCGACGGAGAGCCCGAAAAGGAGGGCCTCGAACCAGTTGTGCTTGGTGAGCCCCACGATGAGAAAAACCGTGGTGACCATCACCAGCATGAAGCGAACCATCAGCCACACGAAGCTGCGAACGCCCCGATCGAAGCTCGTCTCGCCCCCCGCCGAGGAAAGGGTCTTCGACAGCACCCCCAGGTAGGTCGAGAGCCCGGTGTTGATCGCGATGCCCCGGGCCGAGCCGCTCACGACGTTGCTGCCTTGGAAGCAGGCGTTCGGAAGCTCGAAGACCTCCTTCGAGCCGAGCGCCGCGCGCGGGCTCTTCTCGACGGGCATGGATTCGCCGGTGAGCACCGATTGGCTCACGAAGAAGTCCTTCGCCTGGAGGATTCGCAGGTCGGCCGGGATGATGTCCCCCGCAGAGAGGATCACGACATCGCCGGGGACGATGGTCGCGATGCCGACCTCCTCCTCCCTCCCGCCGCGCAGGACGAGGACCGAGGTCTGCACAAGCCGGCGAAGCTTCTCGATTGCACGCCCCGAACGGCTCTCCTGAATGTAGGAGAGCACGACCGAAAGGAAGATCATCCCCGCGACAACCGAACCGGAGCGCACGTCGGCGAGGAGAAAGGAAAGGAGGCAGATGACGAGGAGCTGGATGACGAGCGGGTTGCGCAGCCGGTGGCCGATATCCTTCAGGAAGCTGTAGCGCTGCTCGCCGGCGAGAACGTTGGGGCCGTGGGTATCGATGCGGTCGGCGGCGGTCTCGACCGTGAGCCCGGCCGGCGAGCTTCCGAGGGCGGCGAAGAGCTCCTGCTCCTTGGCCTCACAAAGTCGGATGAGGCGCCGGCCGGCCTCTTCGGCGCGCGCGGCGCCCGCCTTTCCCCCAGCCGCCCCCTTCCGCCTGCGCGGCTCGCCGCTCGGGCGCCGATTGCTGCCGACGGCCCCGGTCGCGGCGGAGCCCTCTGAGCGGCCCTTTCCCCAGCTGGTCATGATGGCACCCTTCCGGTCGCGGGCGGCTCACCGACCCCCGCGTCGCCGCCGGACCTCCCGAATGATTGCTTGTATTTCGGCGTTGCCGACGAGGAGGTTGAGCCCGAAGTAGACCCCCACGCACAGGATAATGAGGGTCGGAAGCCGCCACAAGAGCTCAAGCTTTGCGCTGCTCGTGAGAAGAAGCGCCTTGCCGGCGTAGGCGACCACGCCCATGACGAGGGCGGCCGCGAGCGATTGGACGAAGGAGAGGCTCTGCTTCAGGAGGGGCCTCCCGCCGAGCTTGCGCCGAAGGAGAAAGAAGAGGATGAAGAACATCGTCGTGTTGGAAATGGTGTTCGCGACGGCAATCCCGACGATGTTCGTGGCCTTCGGGAAGAGGGGAGGCAGGAGATAGCACAGGGCTGCGTTCAGGAGGAGGGTGATGAACGAGACGATGACCGGGGTACGGGTGTCCTTCAACGAGTAGAAGGATTGGGCGATGACCCGGTAGCTCGCAATGAAGAAGAGGGCAAGGGAATAGTACTGGAGGGTGGAGGAAACGAGGATAACGGACCTGTCGCCGAACTTGCCGAACTTGAGGAGCAGGCTGACGATGTCGGGGCTGAGGACGAAGAGCCCGACGGCAGCCGGAATCGTGACAAGGGCGAGCAGCCGCAGGGAGTAGGCGAGCGAGGCGACGAACTCCTCGCGGTTGTTCTCCGCAGCATCCTTGCTCAAGGTGGGGAGCATGACCGTCGCGAGCGAAACGGCGAAGACCCCGAGGGTGAGCTCGTTGATCCGAGAGGCGAACATGATGGCCGCCTGCCTGCCGACGCCGAGGGCGGCGGCAAAGCCGAAGCTCACTAGGACGTTCACCTGGTAGATGCCGACCCCGAAGAGGCCGGGCAGGAAGAGCCTAACGATGCGGTGGATCTGCGGATCCCCGAAGCGGAATCGAAAGCGAACGCGGTAGCCCGTTCGCGCAAAGAAAGGAATTTGAAAGAAGACCTGCAGAATCCCGCCCGCAAGGACCCCGATCGCGAAGGCGTGGGTGATGCCCGTGAGGCTCCGAGAACCGAGCAGCCAGCCGACGAGGGCGCTCGCGATGATGGAGACGTTCAGCAGCACGGGCGTGAAGGCGGGCACCGTGAAATTGTTGTGGATGTTGAGGACCCCCTGGAACAGGGCGGCGAGCGAGATGAGCATGATATAGGGAAACATCTCGCGGGTAAGCTGGACCGTGAGGCCGTACTGTTCCCGAGTGACGTGTCCCGCAACGTAGAGGAGCTTCACCAGGTAGGGAGCGACGAGAACCCCGCCGAGGACGACCAGGCAGAGGATCAAGAAGAGGAGCGTGAAGAAGGAGGCAAGGAAGTTGCGGGCCTCTTCGAGGTCGCGACTCTTTTCTACCTCCATAAAGACCGGCACGAAGCTCGCGGTCATGGAGCCCTCGGCGAAGAGCCTCCGCAGGAGATTCGGGATCTGGAAGGCGACCGTGAAGGCATCGGAGGCCCACGTCGTTCCGAGAAGATAGGCTTGGAATTGGTCGCGCACCAGGCCGACTATCCTGCTTATCATGGTCGTCGCGGACATCTTGACCGACGATACGACGATGCTCTTTCGCTTGCTTGCCACGCAGTTCTCTCTTTGCGGGCCATTATAACGGAGAGCGCTCCTCCTTTACAGGTGCCCCTTTTCGTGGTCTTCTATTGGGTACAAAGATGATAGAAGTTCACGCGGTCTCGAAGAGCTACGGCGCGCTCGCGGCCGTCGATCGCCTCAGCTTCGTCGCGCGCGAGGGGGAGATCTTCGGGCTGATCGGGCCGAACGGAGCCGGAAAGACGACCACGATCAAGATGATCGTGAACATCCTTGCACCCGACTCTGGGGAGATCCTCTTCTCGGGAAGGCCCATGCGCGAGGAGGACAAAAGCCGCATCGGCTACCTTCCCGAAGAGCGAGGCCTCTATCGAAAGGTTCGCGTGAACGACATGCTCCTCTACCTCGCCGATCTGAAGGGGAGGCCGCGCCACGAGAGCCAACCGGTCATCGAGCAATGGCTCTCCCGCTTCGGGCTCGCGCAGTGGAAGCACCGCCGGATCGACGAGCTCTCGAAGGGAATGGCTCAGAAGGTTCAGTTCATCGCGGCGGTGGCTCACGGTCCCGAGCTTCTCTTTTTCGACGAGCCGTTCGCCGGGCTCGATCCGGTGAGCGCCGATCTCTTCCTCGAGTCGATGCGCTCCTTCGCCCGCGAGGGGCGGACCGTCCTCTTCTCGACCCACATCATGGACCATGCCGAACGGATCTGCAACCGCATCCTGCTTATCGATCGGGGCCGGGAGGTCGTTTCCGGCACGCTCGCCGAGGTGAAGGAGCGATACGGGCGCAATTCGGTCGTCGTCGAGTTTGATGGGGACATCGAGTTCGTGAAGAGCCTTCCCTACGTCTCCGGCGTCATGAGCTATCCGCGCTGGGTCGAGGTCGAGCTGAATCGTCGCGGGGCCCACACCGAGCTCTTCCAGGCCCTGGCAGGGCGCGTCTCAGTCACGCGCTTCGAGCTCGTCGCGCCGTCGCTCCACAAGATCTTCGTCGATCTCGTAGGGCCGCCCGAAGGGGATGTATGAACCGAGCCCTCACGGTTACGCGACAGGAGTTCAAGATGACCGCGGCCAACAAGGCGTTCGTCATCATCACGATCGTCGGCCCCTTCTTGATTCTCGCGCTCGCCGTTCTCCCCGGGCTCTTCACGATGAACACGGCGATCCAGCCCGGAACGGTGATCGCGGTCGCCGGGGCCGACCGCTCCTTCTTCGATCAGGCGCGCGAGGCCGCCGCCAAGGCGAATCTCATTCTCGTGCGGACGGATGACCTCGCCGCGGCAAGGAAGGGCGTGCTTGACGGCCCGCTTTCCGGGCTGCTCATCGTGCCCAAGGACTACCTTGCAGCCAAGAGCCTTTCCTACTTCTCGAAGACCGGGACGGATCTCGTCGTGAGCCAGACCCTGTCGGGCGTCATCGGGTCGACCATCGTCGGAGAGCGGCTCGTGCGGGCGGGAATCGATCCTGCCGCCGTGAAGGATCTGAGCAGCGCGCCCGCTCTCTCGCCCGAGCAGCTGAAGCCGGGAGGGGGCAGCGCGAGCCAGGACTTCAGCCTGATCATCTTCACGGCGATCGGGTTCATCATGCTCCTCTACATGACGGTCCTGCTGTACGGCCAGATGATCGGGCGCTCGGTCGTCAGCGAGAAGACCTCGAAGACCGTCGAGATCATGCTCTCCTCGGTACGCCCGACGGAGCTCCTCTTCGGCAAGATCCTCGGAAAGGGGCTTGCCGGGATCCTGCAGTACGCGATTTGGGTCTCCGTCGCGCTCCTGCTCATTAGGGTCGTGGGACCGGCCTTCCATCTTGCCATCCCGCCGGGCTTGAGCGCCGCCAACCTCCTCTACCTGGTGCTCTTCTTCGTCCTCGCCTTCTTTCTGTATTCGTCGGCCTATGCCGCGCTCGGCGCCGGGGCGGAGGATGAGCAGCATTTGGGGCAGCTCGCGTGGCCGCTGGTGGTCTTCCTCGTGCTTCCGCTCGTGATGATCGCCCCCCTGGTGATGAGTCCCGATTCCCCCTTGAGCCTCTTCTGCTCCCTCTTCCCGCTGACCTCTCCGATCGTGATGCTGATCCGTCTCTTGGTCGCCCCGCCTCCGGCCTGGCAGCTGCTTCTGTGCGTGGCGATCCTCCTCGTCTCGATCGCGGCGACGATCGTCCTCGCGGCAAGGATCTTTCGGGCAGGGATCCTCATGACGGGAAAGCGCTCGCGCCTGCGCGAGATCCTCCGGTGGGCGAGGCGCTAGGAGAGCGCGATCGCAGGACCGCCCGTCCCGCGCGGCTCGCCCCTCCCGCTCAGCCGGGGCGGCCTCGCGAGCGGGCGCCTGGCTTTGCGTCCGCCGGCAGTAAGCAGCCGGGAAAAAGTGCATGACAGGGCCCTTGCCTCGGCCTATCCTTGGATCATGAAGGAGAGAGGCCTTCGGCGCAGGCTCGCCTTCGCGGCGGCGTTTATCCTGCTTCAGCTTCCGGCGGCTCTCGCTGCCCTCGGCGCTCGCGAAGAATCGAACGAGAGGGAACGACTCATGGTGAACCTCGACCAGATCGGCTATCGCCCGGGCGACCCGAAGATCGCCTTCGTCGACCGCTACCGCGGCGGCTTTGAGGTCATCGACGCGTCGGGGCGCGCGGCCCTGCGCGGAAGGGCCGCGCCCCGCGGCCTCGATCCCCTTTCCGGGGACGATCTCTCGGTCCTCGATTTCACCCCGCTCAATGCGCCCGGCTCCTATCGCATCAGGCTCGCCGGCGGGGCGGGGGAATCCGCGCCCTTCGTGGTTGCCCCCGATCCCTATCGCGACCTCTCCCGCGCGCTCCTGAAAGGGCTCTACTTCCAGCGGTGCGGCGTGGCGCTCGATCGCCGTCATGCCGGGCCGTGGGCCCACGGAGCCTGTCACCTCGCCCCTGCGCTTCGCCACGGGACATCCGTAGAGCGGATCGACGTCTCGGGCGGTTGGCACGATGCGGGCGACTTCGGGCGCTACGTCGTGCCGGGGGCGGTCACGGTATCGATGCTGCTGCTCGCCTACGAGCTCTTCCCTCAGGTGCGGTGGGACGACCTCGGGATCCCGGAAAGCGGCAACGGGATTCCTGATCTTCTCGACGAGGCAAAGTGGGAGCTCGACTGGATGCTGAAGATGCAAGGCAGGGACGGAGGCGTCCACCACAAGGTGACCACCGCGAGCTTTCCCGGCTTCATCATGCCGGAGGAGGACACCATGGGCGAGATCCTCTCGCCCGTCTCGCCGACCGCAACTGCCTCCTTTGCGGCCGTCATGGCCCAGGCCTGCCGGGTCTACCGCGCGATCGACCCCGCCTATGCCGCGCGCCTTCTCGCAGCCGCTCGCAGCGCCTTCGCATGGCTGGAGGCAAATCCGGGGGCTCCGCAGTTCACCAACCCGCCGGGGATCGCGACCGGGGAGTACGGCGACAGGAGCTCAGCCGACGAGCTCTTGTGGGCCTCGGTGGAGCTCGCGCGGGCGACCGGAGAGGGGGCCTACCTCACGGGGCTTCCCGAGGGGCTTCCGACGAGAGGGAGGGCCTCCTTCGAGCTGGGCTGGCAGGAGACCGGAGGCTTTGCCGTTCTTGCCGCGCTCCTCGGGGACTCCGGCCCGGCGGAGCGCCTGCGGCCTCGGCTGGCAGAGGGCTACCGCCTCTACATCGCGGAGGCCATGGCGAGCGCCGGGAAGGGGTACGGGGTTGCGGTCGGGCGGGAGGACTTCGTTTGGGGCAGCAACATGCTCGTGATGAATCGGGCGGTGCACCTCATCGTCGCCTCGCGTCTGCTTGCCGAATCGCGCGCGGAGTCTGCCTCCTACCTCGATGCGGCAGCAGCCCACCTCCACTATCTCCTCGGGGCCAATCCCCTCTCCTTCTCCTATGTCTCCGGATTCGGGACCCGGAGGCTCGCGCATCCCCACCATCGACCGAGCGTCGCGGATGGGGTCGTCGAGCCGGTTCCCGGTCTGGTTGCCGGTGGTCCCAATCCGGGGCGGCAGGACCCGGAGGCCGCGGCTGCCTTCGCTGCGGGCACCCCCCCGATGCGGGCTTACCTCGACAGCGCCGGAAGCTACTCGACGAACGAGAATGCGATCTATTGGAACGCTCCCGCCTTTTTCGTCGCGGCGGCCTTCACCGCGGGGGACTCCCATCCCTGACCCTGAGCTTGGAGCGCGGTCACTCCCGTCGCTCGAGGGTAACGTCGATTTCGTGGTCCTTGCCCGCAGCAAGGAGGGGGATCTTGTTTCCTGCCACCGGGCGCCCGTCCACGGTGAGGACGACCCGTCCCTTTTCGAGCCCCAAGGGATTGGCGACCGCGATCCGATAGGTTGCCCCGCGAAAGCGCCGGGTCACGCGGTAGGCGCGCAGGTGCTCCGGCAGGCAGGGGTCGACGAGCAGGCCGTCGTAGTCGGGGCGGATCCCAAGGATCCACTGAGAGACTGCGACGAAGTTCCAGGCGGCAGTGCCGGTAAGCCAGGAGTTCTTCGCCTCGCCTTGCCGCTTGGAGTCGCGCCCGGCGATCATCTGG
>DAHVAK010000240.1 GCA_027314665.1 Spirochaetales bacterium | reverse complement strand
TTGATCGGGCTCGAGGCGGGGGCGGGCGGCTTCCTGCAGGGCATCGGTCGGACCCGGGCCCTTTTCGTCGCCGGGGCGATCAAGGCAGGCCTGAACGTTGCGCTCGATTGGCTGCTCATCTTCGGAAACCTCGGCTTTCCGCGCCTCGAGCTCGTCGGGGCGGCGATCGCGACGGTGGTCTCGACGGTGATCGCCGACGGCTACCTCCTTGCGGCGGTTCTGCGCCCGAACCGGGAGGGGTGGGGCCTGCGCCTGCGGGAGATCGCCCGGCCCTCCCTCGCGGTCTTCCGCAGGGTGACCTCCCTCGGGGTGCCGGCGAGCATCGAGAGCTTCCTGTGGTTCGTCGGAATGCTCGCGATCCTGCGCATCCTCAACGGGATCGACGCCCTTGCGGCCGGGATGTTCGCGCTCGTCTTCCTCATCGAGGTCGTCCCGGCAATGATGTACGACTCGGTTGGACGGGCAACGACGACCCTGATCGGGGAGCAGACCGGCATGGGAGACCGCGAGGGAGCGCGAAGGGTTGGGTGGGCCTGCCTGCGCTACGTCTTCATCCTCTCGGGTGCGGTTGCCCTCGTCTTTCTCTTTTTCCCGAAGGAGATCCTGAGCCTCTTCACGCGCGACCGGTCGGTAGTCGACGCGACCGCCCTCTATCTCTCGATCGCCGCCTTCACCCTCTTCCCACGCAGCGGCAACATCGTGATCGGAAGCGGGATTCGCGGTCTGGGCGACACGCCCTGGATGCTCCTCACCCAGATCTTCGGGACCCTCTTCGTCGTCGCGCTCGCGGCGACCCTCGTGATCGCGGCCCGACTCGGGCTCGCGGGGATCTTTATCGCCCTTGCCGCCGACGAGGCCATCCGCTTCGTCATGAACGGGCTTCGCTTCGGACGCGGGCGCCCGAGGGCGCTCCTGCGCGTCTTCCCCGCCAGGTCGGACGAGACCCCGGCTCGAACAGCATAGGAAGGAAACGAAGGCCATGTCCACCATCCGCGACGTCGCTCGGCTCGCCGGGGTCTCCAGCACGACGGTCTCCCACGTCGTGAACAGCACGCGAAAGGTCAACGAGGAGACTGCGGAGCGAGTGCACCGGGCGATCAAGACGCTCAACTTCGTGCCGAGCAGCCTGGCGCGCGGGCTGCGCAAGAAGGCAACGCGGACCATCGGCGTGGTGAGCGACTTCGCAACGAATCCCTTTTTCGGCGAGGTCGTGGGGGGGATCGAGGAGATCTGCTGCGGGGAGGACTTCGGCTTCTTCATGAGCTTCACAAAGGTCCGCTTCGATTTGGAGCTCGGGATCGTGGAGGATCTCCAGCGCCGCGGGGTGGAGGGGCTCGTCCTCCAAGCCTGCAGCTCGGATCCCCAGCTCGCGGAGACCCTCGCGCGCCTTGAGATCCCAGCGATCGTGTTCCAGCGAAGCAGTCCGGACTTCCGAGCGGATTCGCTGTGCACCGACGACGCCTCGGGGACCCGCCAGGTGATGGACCATCTGACCTTGCTCGGGCACGAGCGCATCGCGCTTGTCTCCGGCCACTTCTGGCCGAGCCACGCCGCGCGCCTGCGCGAGAGCGTCTACCGAAGCTATCTCATCGAGGCCGGGATCGGCGTCGACGAGGACCTGATCGGAAACGGCCTCTACAGCTTCCAGGGAGGCTACCGCGCGGCGGCGGCGATGCTCCGCCTCATGAAGCGGCCCACCGCCTTCTTCTGCATCGCCGACCAAGTTGCGCTCGGATGCCTTGCGGCGGTCCAGGACGCGGGGCTCACGGTTCCGGAGGATGTCTCGGTTGTCGGCTACGACAACCTGGAGTTCCTCGAGTACCTCCATCCTTCGCTCACCTCGGTCGACCACCGAGCGAGCGAGCAGGGCCGGCTCATGGCAAGGCGTCTCCTCGCGCGCATCCAGAATCCGGGCCTGCCCTTCGAGACGATCCCCGTCGCGCCCCGCCTCATCGTGCGGAGCACCACCGCCCCGCGCCGCGGCTAGGGAGCCTCAGCCGGGGCCGCTCGGGCGCGCCGCGGCG
>DAHVAK010000235.1 GCA_027314665.1 Spirochaetales bacterium | reverse complement strand
GAGCCGGGTCCCATCACCCTGCGCTTCGCGGATCTGGAGATCCCCCGCCGCTACGGCGTGCTTCAGCCCGTCGGCGACACCACCGGCCCGGGAGGCCTCTTGCGCGCCCTGCGCGCAATTCCGACCTACCAAACCTTCGCCCACCAGATCATGGAGTCCTGCCCGCAGGCGTGGGTCATCAACTACACCAACCCCATGTCCCTGTGCACGGCAGCCCTCTACGCCGCGGAGCCCGCAATCAAGGCCTTCGGCTGCTGTCACGAGGTTTTCGGAACCCAAGAGAGGCTCGCAAGGCTCGTCTCGAGCTGGTTCGCAGTCCTCACGCCTGACCGGAGGGAGATCAGGCTTGAGATCGCGGGGGTGAACCACTTCACCTTCGCCTCCTCAGCCTCGTGGAACGGGAACGACCTCTTTCCGAGGCTGCGGGAGATGATCGCACAGCCGGACTTCTTTGCCCATCACAGCGAGACCGCGCGAGCCAGGAAGAGCGGAGAGAAGTGGTTCGACAGCGACGGTCTCATCGCGTTCGACTTCTTGCGAAGGTTCGAGGTGCTCGGAGCCGCCGGGGACCGCCACCTAGCCGAGTTCGTCCCGTGGTACCTCGGGAGCGAAGAAGGCCTCCACCGGTGGGGGGTCGTGCTCACCCCCTATGAGTGGCGGGTTCGCAGGATGGCGAGCCTTTCGCGTCGCGACCCGGACTCACCCCTTGCTCCCTCGGGGGAGGAGGGGGTGGAGCAGATCCACGCGCTCCTCGGGCTTTCGCCCCTCGTCACGAACCTCAACCTCCCCAACCGAAGCCAGCTCCCCGGGCTGCCGGAAGGGGCGGTGGTGGAGAGCTACGCCCTTCTCGAGCGCGACCGCATCCGCCCGATCCTCGCCGCCCCCCTACCCTCGGCGATTGGGGGCCACGTTCGCCGGATCGCCGAGATCCAGGAGCTCACCCTCGCCGCCGCCCGCGCGGCCGACCGGGGCCTCGCCTTCCAGGCGCTCCTCTGCGACCCCCTTGTGCGCCTGCCGACCGACCGGGCAGCCGAGATGTTCGACGAGATGCTTCGCTACGTCGCGGATTTCCTTCCGGGTTGGAGACTGTAGCGCAGGGCCCGCCAGATCGCAGGGCCTCCCGCAGCCCGAGCGGCCTCCGATGAGACCGGCATCGGTGATTTCGCCTACGGCCAAAGCAGCACTTTGCCCGATTCTTGGCTAACATATTCAGGCAATACCCTTGTTCACGTCGATGATCGACTTGCCGTGACACCGACGAAGAACCGCAGGAGGTTCCCATATGAACAAGTTCATTCAAATCTCCGCTCTCTCCATTCTGGGGCTTTTCCTCGTCCTCGCGACGGCCTTTGCGGGGGGTCAGAAGGAGAGCAGCGCCCCGAAGGTCGCGACCATCCGGCTCTGGGACATTCAGACCCAGGCCGATCGGCAGATGATCACTGCTGCAACCGACAGGTTCAACGCCGAGCACCCCAGCATCAAGATTGAGCCGGAGTGGTTTCAGAACAACCCCTACAAGGACAAGATTCGTATCGCCCTTGGAGCCGGCAATCCTCCGGACATCTTCTTCAACTGGGGAGGCGGTCCGCTGCGAAGCTACGTTCAGGCCGACGATGTGGTCGACCTTACCCCCTACCTCGCCGCTGATCCGGGCTGGAAGGCGAGGTTTCCCGACTCCGTTTGGGGACCCGCAACCGTTGGCGGCAAGATCTACGCGGTTCCGCCGCAGGGTATGGATGCCGAGCTTTTGTTCTACAATAAGACGCTCTTCGACAAGTACAACCTCCCGGTCCCAGCCACCTGGAGCGAGCTCATGAGCGACGTCAAGACGCTCCACGAGAACGGCATCATTCCAATCGCCCTGGAGGGTAAGAGCGAGTGGCCGGAGATGATCTTCGTCCAGTACCTCACCGACCGCATAGGCGGGCCCGAGGCCTTTGACGGCATCGCGAAGGGCGAGAAGGACGCCTGGTCGAACCCGGCCGTCATCCAGGCCCTCGAGCGGTGTCAGGAGCTCGTTCGCGCGCACGCCTTCGAGCCGGGCTACTCCGCGGTCGATTTTACGACCCAGCAGGCTCCGGCGCTCGTCGCAGGGAACAAGGCGGCGATGTACCTCCAGGGGGATTGGGTCTACGGGACCTTCCTCACCAACTATCCCGACTTCGTGCACCAGGGGGATCTCGGCTTCGCCCCCTTTCCCGCCGTCGGCAGCGCGAATGCGGCCCAGGTCGTCGGCTCTCCCGCAAACTACTACTCGGTCTCGAGCAAGTCGAGCTACGTGAAGCAGGCGGTCGAGTACCTGAAGGATGTCAACCTGAACGCCTTCGAGGTGAAGACGATGGTGACCAAGCTCGGGCGCATCCCGCCGGTCGTCGGCGTCGGTCCCCTGCTGACCCAGACCAAGAATGGCGCCTTCGAAGTCTTTCTCTATGATCAAATCTCCCATGCTCCGCAGGTCCAGCTGTACTGGGACCAGTATCTGTCGCCCACCGAAGCGAAGCAGATGCTCACCAACATCTCCGAGGTGTTTCTCCTCCAGGAGACCCCCCAGCAGTTCGCCAAGAACATGAATGCGACCCTCGCGCAGCAGTCGTAGCACAAGAGTCCACACCCTTTCGGTTAGCAGGGTGCTGAAAAAGTAATTGACCCGGTGCCAAAACGGTGTTTTCTATGGTTTTTTGCCCGAAACTGGTTCGTGAAAACGCCGTTTTGGCAGGTACCTTTGAGTTTGTCAACAACCTGTTAGGCCGCCCGCGCCCTCGAGGGTGGGCGGCCGCTGTGATCCCAACTGAGAGGCAGAGACGACCCATGTACAAGAAGCTCTCCTTCAAGCTCTTCCTCCTGCTGCTGCCGGCCCTGATCTTCTTTGCGGCCTTCATCATCTTTCCCCTCGTGACGGCCTTTCGCACCAGCCTGGTCAGCTGGAATGGGCTGGCCAAGCCGGTTTGGGTCGGCTTCCACAATTGGATCGAGCAGCTCGGAAGCCCCGGGCTCTACCAATCCCTCTTCCTTACCGGCTTGGTGATGGTCTTGAGCTGGGTCATCCAGACCCCCTTGAGCCTTGCCTTGGGTCTTTTCCTCGCCCGCAAGGGACGCACCCGAACGGTCTTGAGCATCTTCTATTTCACGCCGCTCCTCTTTTCGGCGGCGGCCCTCGGAATCGCGTGGGGCTACATTCTCAATCCCAACTTCGGCCTCGTGCAGGCCATCGCCCAGCGGTTCTTCGGGGCTAACGCCGAGATCGACCTTCTGGGCAACACCCGCGTGGTGATCTACACCCTTATCGGGATCATCGCCTGGGAGTTCGTTCCCTTTCACACCCTGCTCTACCAGTCGGGCTCCCGCGCCATCCCGGCCTCGCTCTACGAGGCGGCCGATCTCGACGGCGCAAGCGCCTGGCAAAAGCTCGTGCGCATCACCCTGCCGCAGCTTCGCAACACGGTCATCACCTCGACGGTGATCATCCTGACCGGCTCTCTGGCCTATTTCGACATCATCTTCGTGCTCACCGACGGAGGACCCGGCAACGCGTCGCGAGTCCTCGCCCTCGACATGTATCAGAAGGCCTTCGAGGAGTATCAGTTGGGGCTCGGGGCGACCCTTGCCGTCATCCTCGCGGTCGTCGGACTGGCGCTCTCGCTTCTCCTGGTCCGCTTCAGCGGCTTCTCCCGCATGAGAAGCCAGATGGAGGGCGCGACGTGAGCGAACGTGTCGAAGACAGGCCGGAAAGTCTGCGCGAGGTCGGGCTTCCGACTGCCACCTCGAGGGGCGTCAGCCGCAGGGTGCGCCGCTCTTCGACTTCCGGAGTCGTGCGGCGCTCGGTGGCGGCGCTCCTTGCCGCGGTGTGGCTCCTCCTCGCCTTCTATCCGGTCTTCTATGTCCTTTTTTCGAGCTTCCACCGGCGGCAGGGCTTTCTCCTCGGAAACGTCTGGCTTCCCCCCGTGCATCCGACCGTCCAGAGCTACGGCGCGGTCCTGAAGGCAGGCTTCGTCCGCTATTTCCTGAACAGCGCCCTCGTGAGCGTCGTGAGCGTCGTGCTCATCGTGGCCTTCTCGCTGGCGGCGAGCTACGTGCTCGTGAAGGTGACGTCTCGCATGTCGCGCCTCATCTTCAACATCCTTCTCATCGCCCTCGCGATCCCGTTGCAGTCGCTCATCATCCCGATCTACACGATGATCTATCACATGGGGCTCTACAACACCTACGTCGGGCTGATTCTCCCATCGATCGCCTTCGGCCTTCCGCTCTCCATCCTTATCCTCGTGAACTTCCTGAGGGATGTTCCGAACGAGCTCTTCGAGGCGATGCAGCTCGACGGAGTGGAGGAGTACGGAATGCTCGTCCGCCTGGTGGTGCCGATGAGCGTTCCCGCCCTCGTCGCGGTAGCGATCTACCAGTTCATCGGGGTGTGGAACAACTTCATCTTTCCCCTGGTGCTCACCGAGTCATCCGCGATGCGGCTGCTTCCGCTTGCGGTCGTCTCCTTCGAGGGCCAGCACTCGATCGACGTCCCGGCGGTCATGGCCACGGTCGTGCTTTCGGCGCTCCCCCTGATCATCGCCTACGTGGCGGCGCGCCGCTCGCTCCTGCGCGCGCTCGCGTCGGGGTTCGCCGGAGGAAGCAGGTGATGCCTCCCGCTGAGTCTCGGAGGGGGCTCCCTCTTGCGGGCCGATGTTCTGCTCACGCAACTCAAAACGCACACGCAACGATAAACAAGGGGTGGAGATATGTCACAGCACACGGAGCGGGCCGAGGGCCTGCTCGCACGAATGAGACTGAACGAGAAGGTCGCCCAGCTGTATTCCGTATGGCTTCGCATCGAGGAGGACGGCTCCTTCGCCTTCCGAGGCGTGAGCGACGGGTTCATCGAGGCCGATACCGCCGATCCTCGCGAGATCGTGAAGGACGGCCTCGGCCAGATCACCCGCCCACTCGGAACCCGAGCGATCGATGCCGTGAAGGGCGTGCGGGGCCTCAACCTCCTGCAGAAGTTTCTGATCGAGCACACGCGCCTCGGGATTCCCGCCCTCTCCCACGAGGAGTGCCTCACCGGGCTCATGGCCAAAGGCGCCACCCTCTTCCCCGCGGGGATCAACTTCGGCTCCCTGTGGGACAAGGAGATGATGACGCGAATAGCCGGGGTCATCGGGGACGAGCTCGCGAGTGTCGGCGCTCGACAGGGGCTCTCACCCGTGCTCGATGTCAGTCGCGACGTTCGCTGGGGGCGCACCGAGGAGAGCTTCGGTGAAGATCCCTACCTTGCCGGCTGCATGGCCGTCGCCTACGTGAAGGGACTTCAGGGTCCGCAGCGGCGCGTTCTCGCCACCCTCAAGCACTTCGTGGGCCACTCCGGAAGCGAGGGGGGACGCAACCACGCCCCCGTGCACATCGGGGAGCGAGAGCTGTCCGACGTCTTTCTCCTTCCCTTCGAGATGGCGGTGAAGCTCGCGAACGCCGGCTCGGTGATGCCGGCCTATCACGATATCGACGGCGAGCCGGCAAGCTCCTCGCACCGCTACCTCACCGAGGTTCTCCGTCGCCAATGGGGCTTCGACGGGATCATCGTCTCAGACTATCGCGCCATCAATCTGCTCTATCACCATCACCGCATCGCCAAGGACGAGGCGGAGGCCTCGGCCCTCGCGCTTCGGGCGGGGATGGACGTCGAGCTTCCCGGCTTCACCTGCTTCCGGACCGGAATCCCGAAGGCCCTCGATCGCGGCCTGCTCGAGCCGGGCGAGGTGGATGCCGCGGTGCGCCGGGTCCTGGTAGAGAAGTCCCGGCTGAGGCTCTTCGAGCATCCCTACGCCGATGAGGGCGCGATCGTCCTCAACTCCCCCGACCATGCGAAGCTCGCCGAGGAGGCTGCGCTGCGCTCGATCGTGCTCCTGAAAAACGACGGTATGCTCCCGCTTGCGAAGGGGGGAACGACCGCGCTCATCGGCCCGCTCGCCGACGATCCCCTTGCGGGCCTGAGCGGCTACTCCTTCCCGGCGCACCTCATCCTCACGGCCCGCGGTGAGAACGATACCCGCTGGACGAAGACCCTTCGCGAGGCGCTCGCCGAGCGCTCCGCGGGACAGCCGCTGCTCTACGCAAGCGGCTGCGCCATCCTCTCCGACCGTCCCCGCGAGGCCCCGGTCTTTCCGGGCGACCTGCGGGCTGGCGCAAGCGCCAGCCCGGTGAGCCACGACGAAAGCGGGATTGCGGAGGCGGTGGCGGCAGCCTCCAGGGCCGACCGGATCGTCGTCGCAGTCGGGGATCTCGCGGGGCTCTTTCTCTCCGGCACCGTCGGGGAGGGGTCGGACGCCTCGAGCATCGAGCTTCCCGGGGTGCAGCAGAAGCTCCTCGACGCGCTCCTCGCCCTCGGCAAGCCTACGGTCG
>DAHVAK010000234.1 GCA_027314665.1 Spirochaetales bacterium | reverse complement strand
CCAGCCCTGGATCTACAGCATCGCCGGAGGGGCGATGATCCAGATGAAGCTCTACTTCGCTTCGGTCTACGAGTACGTGATGATCTGGGGTACGCCCATCGGATCCGAGGGGCACTCGGGACGCCATCACGTCGCCTTCTGGGACACGGTTATCGACGGGGAGGCCTGGTACTATGCCGAGGGCCAATTCGAGAAGCGGATCTACCGCCCCGGCGACCGCATTTTCGTCGGCAAACGCCAGGCGTGCGGGATGAACTTCACCGACGGGGTGTGGGCGGTTGAGTACGCCCGGGGTCCCCTTCCGAGGAGCCTTCCCTTCGGGCTTGCCGACGAGATCTTGAGCGTTCGGGACTTCGTCGCCGCCAAACAGACCCTCGCGATCTACACGACCCTCATCGGGCGCCACTGGAGCGCCCCCTACAACCGCGACTACCCGCTCCTCTTGCCCTTCAAGCGGCTGATCGGGGCGGTCATGAAGGGCGCGGGCTCGCGCGCGGCGCGTCGCCTTTCGCCCCCGCCGCCCCGGGAGATCGGGCGCCGAAGCGCGGGCAAAGGGGAGGCCGCAGCAAAGCGGCGCGCTCGCGTGGCGCCTCAGCGGGGCGGCGACGGGCGATAGCCGTCGCGATACATCGCCCGCGTACCGGACGAGAAGAGGGCGATCGCAGCCTTTCGCGGAAGAAGCCGCGTCACGATCCAGCTCGAGATCCGGTTTGTGCGCCCCGGGATCACGGTCGCCCGCCGGCCAAGGGCCCGCAGGGTCTCGAAGACCACCCGGTCGCTCTCCATGAGGGGAGCAGCAAGCAAACCGCCTTCACGCGGGTTTTCCCGCAGGAGGGTGGGGGTCCGAACGAGCCCCGCGTTGCAGGCAAGGACGTCGACGCCGCGCGGGCGAAGCTCTTTCCAGAGTCCCTCGGCCAACACCCGCACGTAGGCCTTCGATGCCGCGTAGTGGGCGGTCAGGGCGGTGCCCTGAAAGCCCGCCATCGAGGAGAGGAAGATGATCCCGCCGCGCCCTCGCTCGGCCATGCCGCGCCCCAGCCGCCAGGCAAGAAGAGCGGGCGCGCGACAATTGAGGTCGATCAAGCGCTCATGCGTGGAGTCCAGGTGGTCCAGGAACTCCCCGATCGGCGAGAGGGCCGCGTTGCTCACGAGGAGGCCGATCTCGATCTCCCCAGTCAGCGCGAAGAGCGCGGAGAGGCCTTCGGGGGTTGCGAGATCGAGCGAGAGCGGAAGGAGGCGAATCGGATAGCGCTCTCCGAGCTCTCGGGCGAAGGACTGGAGGAGCTCGCTCCGGCGGGCCACCAGCACGAGGTTCAGACCTCGCGCCGCGAGCTCGCGGGCGAATGCCGCTCCTATCCCGTCGGTGCCCCCGGCGACGAGGGCCCAAGGCCCGTAGCGCGCCGCGAAGGAGGCGCGGGCCCTCTGAGCTCGCCCCGAGACGCGGCCCGAAGGGCTCGCACGCTTGCCTGCGGCGGCGTCGTCCCTCATTCCGGCCCCCCGGCGGGCTGCGCTTTCAGCCAATCGACCGTCCGGCGGTAGGCCTCCGCCCGCGAAACCACCGGCGTGTATCCGAAGTCCCGCGATGCCTTGTGATGCACGAAGGTATGGTGCACGCAGGTCTGAACGACCGAGAAGCGATTGAAAGGGCTTTTCGGGGCCACCAGCTCGGCGAGGGAAGCGAGAAGATAGGCCGGGCGATAGGGAATCGAGAAGGCAGGCGGAGGGAGCTCGAGCTCCCGCAGGAAGGGCTCGAGAAAGGCGAAGAGGTTGGCGTCCGGCTTGTGATCGGTGATGAAGTAGGCCTGTCCGGCAACCTGCGTTCCGGGGGCGAGATGGGCGGCGGCGAGGAGGTGGGCGTGCGCGACGTTTTCCGAGTAGACGTGGCTGAAGAGCGCCGAGCCGTCCCCGAGGCGGACGTTCAGCCCGTGCCGTGCGACCCTGATGAGATTCGGAAGGTGATAGCGGTCGCGCGGACCGTACATCCCCGCCGGGCGCAGCGCGCAGGTGGCCAGCTGCGCGCCGTTGGCGGCAAGGACCATCCGCTCGGAGAGGATTTTCGTGTGGGAGTAGGGATCCCTCGGCGGGGTCTTCGGGTAGGGCAGGGATTCATCTCCGTCGAGGATGGGCCTGCGCCCGTCGACGACCACGTCTATCGAGCTGGTGAAGACCAGTCGCGGCACGCCCTTTCTGCGGCAGGAATCGAGAAGGATCTCGGTTCCCCCAACGTTGACCTCTTCGTAGACCTGCCGAGGGAGCGACGGGTTCCAGACCGCAGCGGCGGTATGATGCACGACATCGACCCCTTCGCACGCCCGCTCCACGAGCGCGCGGTCGCGCACGTCGCCCACGAACAGCTCTACTCGCGGATCGTCGATCGGTTGGATGTCGAGCACCCGTACCCTCTTGTCCTCGGCAAGGAGGCGGTTCACGATCTCGTATCCAAGCATCCCGGCTCCGCCGGTTACGAGGCACCGTTCTTTCTCGTTCGTCATGGTCGCGCCGGCATTGTACGCGGTGAGTCCGAGTTGAACAATCGGCCTCTCGCCGAAAGGATTGACAGCCGGCGGATCGCGCCATAGGCTTTTCCCCATAGACATGAAGGAGTTGGTCCTGGTTCTCTGCGCCGCCTTCGCGCTTGCGGGCGGAGCGATCGTGCCGGCTCCGCTTTCGGCCCTGGGGGCGAGGGAGACTCGCGGCGAGGGGCTGCCCCCCGTTCCCGGAGCCGGAAGTCAGCCCGTCGAATCGTACGGCTATGAGCCTCCCGCCGTCGCCACGAAGCGGCACGCGATGGTCGAGGGCTTGAGGCGGGAGGGGATCCGCTCTGCGGAGGTGCTCGAGGCGCTTCAGGCGGTGCCCCGCCATCTCTTCGTGCCCGAGGTCGCGGCCTCCGCCGCCTACGAGGACATCCCCCTTCCCATCGGATACGGCCAGACGATCTCGGCGCCCTACGTTGTCGCCTACATGACCGCGCTGCTCGCGCCCCGTCCGGGAATGAAGGTGCTCGAGGTGGGCACCGGAAGCGGCTACCAAGCGGCGGTCTTGGCGGCGATGATCGGCAGGCTCTATTCGATCGAGATTGTTCCCGAGCTTGCGCGGGAGGCCTCCTCGCGCCTATCGCGCCTCGGCTTCGGCGGAGTTCGCGTCCGCCAGGGGGACGGCTACTACGGCTGGCCCGAGGAGGCTCCCTTCGACGCAATGATCGTCACCGCCGCCGCCGACCACCTTCCGCCCCCGCTGCTCAAGCAGCTTGCTATCGGAGGGCGCATGGTGATTCCCCTCGGGCCGCGCCACACGGTTCAGACCCTTCTCCTGGTGACGAAGCGCGCCGACGGAACCTTCGAGCGAAGGCCGCTCCTTCCGGTGCGTTTCGTACCGATGACCGGCAGGGTCCAAGAAGCGGATTGACGGGCGTGAGCGACCGGCCCGCCCGCTCAGGCGCGGCGCGCCGGGCAGGCTCGCCTCGGGCTATCGCAGCAGCTTCGCCTGAAGGACGAGCTTTGTGGCCGCGAGGGCCTTCGAGACGGGGCAGCCTGCCTTCGTATCCTCGGCAAACTTCTGAAAGGTCTTCTCGTCGATTCCCGTGACCGAGGCCTCCGTCGCGACGTCGATCTGGGTGATCGCAAAGCCGTCGCCGACCTTGTCGATATGGACGCTGTCTTCGGTTCTCACCGAATTGACCTTGTAGCCCGCCGCCGACAAACCGGCGGCCAGCGCCATCGAGTAGCAGGCGGCATGCGCGGCGGCAATCAGCTCCTCGGGGTTGGTGCCCTTGCCCGACTCGAAGCGGGAGGCGAAGCTGTAGGCGACGCCGTGGAGGACCTGCGACTCGGTCGCGAGGGCTCCGGTGCCCTTCGTGAGATCGCCCTTCCACTCGGCGCTTCCCTTTCGTACTGGCATTGTGCGCTCCTTTCTTGGCAGGGTGCCGACAGACTCAAAGGGACCAGCCAAAACGGCATTTTCTCGCACCAATTCGGGGCAAGAGCAGGTGCGGACGCGCGGCTGCCCGCGCCAGGGCATGGTAGCACGCTCAGGGAGGCCTGTCAAAAGCTTACTGTAAAGGTAATGAAAGCCGCCGCCGGCTACACGTGAATCACCCAGCCCTCGGCGGTGCGAGCGGTCTCCATGACCGCCTCGGAGAGGGTTGGGTGGGCGTGGATCATCGTGGCGATGTCCTCGGGCAGGAGCTCGCTCTGCTTCGCGAGGAGAAGCTCGTGGATGAGCTCGGTCGCCTCGGCCCCGACGATGTGCGCCCCGAGGATCTCGTGGGTCTTCGGGTCATAGACGAGCTTGACGTGGCCCTCGCTCTTGCCGATCGCCACGGACTTCCCCGCTCCGCGGTAGGGGAAGAGCGCCTTGGCGTAGGCGATCCCCTCGCGCTTGGCCCGCTCCTCGTTGACGCCGAAGCTCGCGACCTGCGGCTCGGTGTAGACCGCCCCGGGAATGGAGTCCGGATCGATCCGCGGGATGGTCGGGTGGCCGGCCATATGCTCGACGGCGATCTCCGCCTCCTTTGATGCCACGTGGGCGAGAAGGGGGGAGGCGACGACGTCGCCCGCGGCGTAGATCCCCGCCACCGAAGTCTGGTAGTAGTCGCCCACCGGGATGAAGCCGCGATCGGTCTTGATGCCGACCGTCTCCAGGCCGATTCCGGCGGTGTTGGAGCCGCGGCCCACCACGACGAGGACCTTGTCGACCTCCTCGACCCGCTTCTTACCGCCCCGCTCTTCGAGGGTGACTGCCGCGGAGCCCTTGCCCTTCTTCATCTCGAGGGCCTTCGTGCCGGTGAGCACCGTGATCCCCCGCTTCTTGAAGGAGCGCTCGAGCACGGCCACGGTCTCGGCGTCCTCCAGGGGCAGGAGGTGGTCGAGCATCTCGACGAGAATGACCTCGACCCCGAAGGAGGAGAGGATGTGCGCGAACTCGCAGCCGATCGCCCCTCCGCCGAGAATGAGGATTCGCTTGGGCAGCTTCGCGAGGAGGACCGCCCCGTCGGAGGAGATGACCGTCTCGCCGTCGAACTCGAATCCGGGGATCTGCTTCGGGCTCGAGCCGGTGGCAATGAGGATGTTCTTCGCTCGGATCTTCTTTCCGTCGCTCAAGGAGATCTCGCCCCGTCCCGTGATCTTGCCGGTCCCCGGGATGAGCGGGACGTTGTTTTTTTTCAGGAGATAGGAGACCCCGCGTGCCATGGTCTCCGCCGCGTCGCGGGACTTCCCCAAGACCCTGGAGTAGTCGAGGCCCGAGCGCTCGACCTTGATGCCGAGCTCTTCCATCCTGGCAAGGGCGGCGAAGCCCTCCGCCTCGTGGATGATCGCCTTCGACGGGATGCAGCCGATGTTGAGGCAGACCCCCCCGGGCTTGTCCTTCTCGATGACGCAAGCCTTGAGCTTCAGCTGGGCCGCTCGAATTCCCCCCACGTATCCGGCCGGTCCCGACCCGAGAATCGCAACGTCGTACTCCACATCGCTCATCAGGAATGCTCCTTGCAGGGGACGCTTCGCGCAGCCCCGAATTAGAAGAGGACCCGCACGGGCTCTTCGATGAAGTCGCTCAAGGTCTTGAGGAAGTTGGCGCCCACCGCGCCGTCGATCACCCGGTGGTCGCAGGAGAGGGTGAGGCGCATGAGGGTCTTTGCCTCGATGCGGTCATCGGGGCCGACGACCGGCTCCTTCTTGATCGAGCCGACCGCGAGGATCGCCGAGCCCGGGGGATTGATCACCGCGGTGAACTCGTCGATTCCGAAGGAGCCGAGGTTGCTGATCGTGAAGGTCGCCCCGGTGTAGTCCTCCGGCTTCAGCTTGCCGCTCAAGGCCTTGTCGATCAGCTCGGAAAGCTCCGCGTCGATCTGCAGGACTCCCTTTGCGCCGCAGTCCCGGACGATCGGGGTGATGAGCCCGTCGGGCTGCGCCACGGCGAGCCCGATGTCGATGCTCCCGAACATCTGGATGGTGTTGCCCTGCCAGGAGGAGTTGACCGCCGGGAAGCGCTTGATCGCCTCGGCGGCGAACTTGATGAGGAAGGCGTTTAGGGAGACCTTCCTCTCGCGCTTGGCGTTCACGGCGGCTCGCGCCCGGATCAGGGCTTCGGCCGGAGCCGCGAGGCGCAGGTAGTAGTGCGGCGCGCTGAACATCGATTGGGAGAGGCGCTCGGCGATAATCTTCCGCTTTCCCGATACCGGGATGCTCTCGCTTCGAAGGAGGGCAGGCGTGGGGCTCACCGCCGCGGGAGCCACTGCGCCTGCCGCGGGCCGAGACGCGGCAGCCGGCGCTCCGCCGACCGCCTCGCGAGCCCGCTCGAGGTCGCGCTTTACCACGCGCCCGCCGGGACCGCTTCCGGCGAGGCGGCTGATATCGAGCCCCGCCTCCCGCGCAAGGAGCCGAGCGAGGGGCGAGGACTTCACCCGCCCGTTGGCGGCCCCGGCGGCCACGCCGCCAAGAGCGGGCGACAGGCTGCCGGGCGCACTCCCGGAAAGGGAGGCGCCGGGC